>CAZLGB010000077.1:0-14942 GCA_964558825.1 uncultured Intrasporangiaceae bacterium | reverse complement strand
CTGCTTTGCAAGCAGGGGGTTACGGGTTCGAGTCCCGTTGGCTCCACCATATTTCCCCGGGTCAGAGCAGGGATGCGGGCGCGTACGCCAGATCCCTCCATCGTTCTTGCGCCTGCAGGGGGGACAGGAGGGGGGAAAGCGCACCCCCGAAGGACCGTGCGGGTGTTCAGCTGCGCGAAGGGTCAGAGGGGGGCAGCAGTCGCGCCATGAGCTGCCTGTCGGGTGGACGCCCAAGATCAAACGCGACAGCCGGCGCGTCGAAGACCGCCCAAAGGGGATGCTCCCGACGGACGTAGGAGACCCGGCTCTCACTGGGAACACGATCCAGGAGCGCTTGCCGGACGAGGAGAGCGAGCTCCTTGGCTACGCCGCTAGGCGCTTCGTCGTAGCGCTCCATCGCGCGCTGCGCTTCCAACTGCAAGAAGGAGCACTCGGTCTCGCAGTGAAAGGTCCTGAGGTTCCCGGAGGGTGCGTTGGTTACGCGACCTCCGGGGTGGGGGTCACTGCGTTGATCGTGGATGAACTCCACGGTCAAGACTCACGGCTGCGCCGACTACGCCTCGCCGATCCTGTGCGAGCCGCTCTCAGCGGAGTTCGCCAGCGCGGGTAATGGCTGCCGCGATGCCGTCCAGGATGAGGGCGAGGCCCCGGTTGAACTCGTCGGCGTAGAAGTCGGTGGCGTCATCGAAGGTCTGTGGTCGGGCGGCGGTGAGGAGCGGGAATCGCTCTGGGTCGATGAGCTCGGCGAGTTGACGGCCGTAGCCCGCCTGCGCGCTCGCGGGATCCGGGACTCCGATCATGCCGGTGTGGAGGCTCCACCGCTGGTGATAGGTGGCCCAGCCGTCGGCCGCGAGAAGCATGGACAGGCGCTCGCTGAGTCTCAGCGGGGTGTCGTCGAGCGCGGCGAGGCCGTGCTCTGTCCACCTCGTGAAGTTCGGCGTGAGGGGCGGCGATCCGGGCAGGGTGTCGAGGATCCATGGGTGCGCGCTCCTGCGAGCGGCGAGATCGCGCACCCACGTGTCGAGCCTCCGGCGCCATCCCTGGGCCGGATAGTCGTCGGGGGGCGGGCCGATGGCCACGTCGAGCATGACTGTGACCAGGTCGTCCTTCGAGTCGAGGTAGCGGTAGAGGGACATCGGCGTGTACCCCAGTGATGCCGCGACGCTCTTCATCGAGACCGCGCTGATGCCCTCGCTGTCGGCGAGGGCGACCGCCGCCGCACCGATGTCGCCGATGTCGAAGGCGGGGCGCGGGCCGCGGCGGACAGGCTGACCGATCGCCCACATCGACGCGAGGTAGCGGGGGATCGGTGTCATGAAACCACCCTACAGCCAACTGCTTGCGCACTACACAGATATCGTCTAGCATCCGTGTCGGCCGTATACACTATATCGCATATACAAAAGGTTAGAGTCGTCATGAGTACCTCTTCTCGACCGTGGTTGGTCTTGGCCGTCCTGTGCCTGCCCGTGCTGCTGGTCAGCATGGACGTGTCGATCCTGTTCTTCGCTGCTCCGCACATCGCGCAAAGCCTGCGGCCCACTCCGGCCGAGCAGCTGTGGATCTTCGACATGTATGGCTTCGTGCTGGCCGGTTTCCTGCTCACGATGGGCGCCGTCGCCGACCGGTACGGGCGTCGCCGTGTGCTCCTGATCGGTGCCGTCGGCTTCGGGGTAGCCTCGGCAATGGCCGCCTGCGCACCCACGGCGGGGTGGTTGATCGCCGCCCGCGCCCTGCTCGGGCTGGGCGGCGCCACCCTGATGCCGAGCACGCTCGCCATCATCCGTGACGCGTTCTACGATGACGCCTCAAGAGCCCGGGCAGTGGGCATCTGGGCCGCCGTGCTGGCCGGGGGTACAGGAATCGGGCCGGTGGTGGCTGGCCTTCTCCTCGATCGCTTCAGCTGGGGTTCTGTGTTCCTGATCAACTTGCCGGTCGTCGTCGTTCTGCTCGTGGTCGGTCCGTACCTGCTGCCCGAGTCACGCAATCGGGGCGTGCGGGTGGACCTTGCCGGGTCGGTCCTCTCGCTCGTGGCGGTGCTGAGCCTCGTCCAGGCGGTGAAGGATGTCGCCGCCCACGGCTGGACGCCCGATCTGCTCGCCCTCGTCCTGATCGCCGCGGTCGCGGCCTACGGATTCGTGCGCCGGCAACGGACCGCCGCCATGCCGATGGTGGATCCGGCCCTGTTCACCCGTCCCGGATTCGGTGGCGCGATCGCCACCCAGCTCATCGCGATGGCCCTCATGCTCGGGAACGCCGTCATGATCACCCAGTACCTCCAGTCCGTGCTTGGACTCACCGCCCTCGCCGCCGCGCTGTGGAGCCTCGCACCCACCCTCCTCGTCGGCGTCGCCGCTCCCGCGGCAGCCACCATCGCGCACCGGGTGGGGACACCCGTCGTGGTTGGCGCCTCGCTCACCCTCAGCGCCACCGGCTACCTGCTCTATCTCCTGCTCACCCCGTCCTCGCCGATCTGGCTGGTTCTGCTAGCGGCCACACCCATCTCGATGGGTGTCGTATCGGTCAGCACCATCGTCACCGACCATGCGATCTCGCTCGCCCCCACCGACCGTGCCGCGGGCGTCGCGGCGATCACCGAGACGGCCAGCGAACTCGGCGGCGCCCTCGGCATGGCGATCCTCGGCAGCATCCTGGCGGCCGCCTAAGCGCGCTCGATCGACGCCCAGCTCCCTCCAGGGCTCACCCCGACCGACCACGCCGGCACCCAGACTCTCGCCGGAGCCACCGTGCTCGCCGAGCAACTCGGCGGGCGACTCGGAGACGCACTCCTTTCCGCCGCGCGAACCGCCTACACCAACGCGATGCACCTCACCAGCCTCGCCGGCGCAACGATCCTGCTCGCCACCGCGGCGTTCGCCCGCCGCGCCCTCCCCACCCGGCACCACCCCGCGACCCCCCTCACCATCCAGGATCCGGTCCCAGGCGATTGATCGCGACATCCGGGGCCGCGGGGAGTCCCGTTGGTGGTGCAAGCGGGCGGGCTGAGAGACGAAAGGGGATGGACCTGACGGGCCGACGCGGCGGTCGCGACGTCAGTGCGCGGCGTGGGGGGCGTCCTGGCCGGCCCACAGCGACGCGGCGGCCGCGCGACGTGCCCGATCGGCTGCCAGCGCTCCCGTGGCCGCTGCGAGGGTCATCGCGTCGTCCAACCACGCCACTCGATCAGCAGTCGAGAGTGCGGCCCGCGCATGGATGGCGCCGGGACCGTCAGAGGTCCCGCTCCAATCCAGCTCACTCAAGGCGGCGGTGGTCACGGATCGAGTGTAGGCCCGGATGCAGCCGCAGCAGCGCGTCGATATCGGCCAAGTCCTGCGGCCGCCCGGCGAGGCGTTTCATCGCGATCAGGTGACGCAGCGACACGACCCGCACGGGGACCTCGCCGACCTCGATGATCACCGATTCGGCATCCAGGACGGCAAAGGCGATCGGCGGGTGGGCGAAGAGGTCGACCTCGCGTCGCGCGTCGTGCGGATCGTGCAACGTGAAGGCGACGAGGTGGCGGTCGCGGACCCACGACTCACGGATCGCCTCGTCGGCGAAATCCTCGGCGGGCACGGGCAACCGGGGCGTGAGCCCCATCGCGCCCAGGGTGTCCAGCGCCGCCATGACGTTGTCATGGTCGAGGTCAAGCACGACGTCGAGATCGACGGTCATCCGCGTGTGCCCGTGCAGCACGACGGCGAGGCCGCCCGCGACGGCATACGCGACCCGGGCACGGTTCAATGCCGCCGCGACGTCGATGAACCAGACCATGGGGACACCGTAGGGGCCCGGTCGGCCCGCGAACCACCAGCTGGCCGTGAAGCTCGCACAGCGCTGCTCGAGCCGCCCAGGGTCGGGCGATCCGGCCGCCGCGCCGGGAGGGTCAGTGCTCGCCCAGGCATGTCCTGCAGGCCAAGATCGAGGTCGGTTCCGCCATCCTGGGCCTTCTCACGTCGACCGTCACCTTATCGGCCTGATGGACGTATGGGACGCGCGCGGACCAGGTGCCAGGCGCTCGCTCCGATGGCGCGAGAACGGCATACCCGACAATGGCAGGTATGCCGCCCCCGGAGCCTCCCAGCGAGATCCTCGCCCTCGCGCGCGCCGCGCGTCGGGTCACCGTGCTCACGGGGGCGGGCATGTCGCAGGAGTCGGGGGTGCCCACCTTCCGAGACGCGCAGACCGGACTGTGGACACACATCGACCCGGAGGAGTTGGCCACTCCGGGGGCCTGGCAGCGCGACCCGGCCTTCGTCAACGCGTGGTTCCTCTGGCGGGTCCACCTCGTGCGCTCGGTCTCGCCCAATGCCGGTCATGTCGCGCTCGCGGCGTGGGCCGCGCGGCCGGACACCGAGGTGCGCATCGCCACCCAGAACATCGACGACCTGCACGAGCGGGCCGGCTCGGAGGTGCTCGCCCATCTGCACGGCAGCCTCTTCGAGTGGCGCTGCGACACTTGCGCGGCCCCGGCTCCGACGCCCTTCGCGCCGGACCAGGCCGCCTTGCGCATCCCTCCGGACGACTGTCGGCACTGCGGGATCGGCGCCATCCGGCCGGGCGTCGTGTGGTTCGAGGAGCCGCTGCCCCATCGCGCCTTCGCCGACGCGATGCGGGTATGCCGTGACGCCGACCTCGTCGTCGTGGTCGGCACGTCCGGCATCGTCCAACCGGCGGCGAGCCTGCCCCACCTGGCGCTGGCGGCCGGCATACCCGTCGTGGAGATCGATCCGCGGCCGACCGAGCTGTCGCCCTATGCCACCCACGCGTGGCGGGCGACGGCGGCCGAGGCGCTGCCCGCTCTCGTCGCCGCCCTGCCGGTGCCGACTGGCTGCTGACGCCAAACGCCTACTGTGGCAGGGTGATCGACGGCGCAGGGATCGCGTGCGTGGGGCTCGCCTGCGTGGCGCTCGCGTGCGGCGGGATCGAATAGGTCAGCGAGGCGTCGGCGACGAGGTCCGAGCTGTCGGCGGCGTGGATGCGGACATGGCCGATCGCGAGGCGGGCGCCGAGCTTGAGCAGCTCGGCCTCGGCGATGAGGTCACCCGGCGGCGGCTTGCGCAGGAAGTTCATCCCCACGCTCGTCGTCACCGCGAGGGCGACCGGCCCGATCTGGGCGAGGATGAGCAGATAGGTGGCGACGTCGGCGAGGGTGAACATCGTCGGCCCGGAGATCGTGCCGCCAGGACGCAGGCTGCTCGGATGATGCGGCAGGCGCACGGTGATGGTCCGCTCGTCCACCCGCTCGACGCGGATGTCCAGCCCACCGACCTCCGGGAACTCGCGCGCGAGGAAGTCCTGCAGGTCCTGGGCCGTCAAGAGCGTCATCGCGGCGTGGCACCAGGGCCAGGGCCGGCGTCGGGCGACTCGTCGTCAGAGAGCGGGGCATCGGCGGGACCGCCCGCGTCCTGAGTTGCCGCGAGCCGGCGTTGCTCGGCCTCCCACTCGTCGAGCAGACGCTCGTCCTCGGCCTCCCGGCCGATGCGGGAGAGGAAGGCGTCGTCGTCGTCAGGCGCCACCGCGCGGCGGCCCGGCCTGGAGCGCGGGTCGCGCACCGGCCGACCGGGCCAGGGCGTCACCCGGCCTCCTGCCCCCGTGCGTGTCTCGCCGGTGGCCGTTGCCCGGGCGCCGCGCGAGGGGCGACCGGCGATGAGCCAGCAGACCCCGCCGACGACCGGCAGCAGGATGATCAGGCCGATCCATGCCGCCTTGGGCAGGGTGCGGATCCGCTCCTTCGGCGTCTGGACGCAGTCGAGCATGCAGTAGACGAGCACGGCAAGCTCGACGACGAAGGGCAACACACGGATCATCGGCACCTCGGCAGCTGTGGAACTCCTGGTTCGACGATAAGCCACGCCTCGCACGCAGGGGTATGCCGGGCCGCCCGGCATACGTCTCAGGTCGTGCGGGCGCCGGGTCCGGTCGGCACGTGCCAGACCCGGCCGAGGTAGTCGTGCATCGCCCGGTCGGAGCTGAAGAAGCCGCATCGGGCGACGTTGAGGATCGCCGATCGGGTCCACCCTTCGACGTCGCGATAGGCCGTCTCGACCCGCGCCTGGGCGTCGAGGTAGGACTGGTAGTCGGCGAGGGCGAGGAAGCGGTCGTGGTCGAGCAGATCCCCGACGACGGGCCTGGCGGCGTCGCGGTTGCCGTCGGTGAAGTGGCCGCTGGCGATGAGATCGATGGCCCGCTTGAGCCGCGGGTTGCTCTCGTAGTAGCTGCGCGGCGCATAGCCGGCCTGCTGCAGGGCCGCCACCTGCGGCTCGGTGAGGCCGAAGAGGAAGAAGTTGTCATCGCCGACGAGCCGGCGGATCTCGACATTGGCACCGTCGTCGGTGCCGATGGTCAGGGCGCCGTTGAGCGCGAACTTCATGTTGCCGGTGCCCGAGGCCTCCTTGCCGGCCAGCGAGATCTGCTCGGACAGGTCGGCGGCGGGGATGAGCTTTTCGGCGACGCTGACGTTGTAGTTGGTCGCGAAACCGACCTGCAGTCGCCCACCCACCCGGGGGTCGGCGTTGACGACCGCCGCCACCCGGTTGATGAGGAAGATCGTCTCCTTGGCCAGGTAGTAGCCCGGGGCCGCCTTGGCCCCGAAGACGACCGTGCGCGGCAGCACCTGCTGCGGGTCGAGCTCGCCGGAGATGATCCCCTCGTAAAGGGTGACGACGTGCAGGAGTTTGAGCGACTGGCGCTTGTATTCGTGCAGCCGCTTGACCATGACGTCGAGCAGGTGGCCCTCGCGCAGCGGCTGACCCTGCATCCGCTCGGAGAGCAGCGAGAGCCGGCGCTTGTTGTGCTCCTTAGCGGCGCGGAAGGCCGCGCGGAAGGTGGGGTCATCGGCATACGGCTCGAGCTCGCGCAGCCGCTCGAGGTCGGAGACCCAACCGTCGCCGATCGTCTTTGTGATGAGTTGCGAGAGCGAGGAATTGGCGAGCTTGAGGAAGCGCCGGGGGGTGACACCGTTGGTGATGTTGGTGAACTTGTCGGGCCACAGCTCGGCGAAGTCGACGAGCACCTTGTCGCGCAGCAGCTGCGAGTGCAGCTCCGCGACGCCGTTGACCCGGGTCGCCACCACAGTCGCGAGATGGGCCATCCGCACCGCCGGATAGGGGTCCTCGGTAACGATCGACATCCGCCGCGCGCGCGGCTCGTCGCCCGGGTATGCCGCCCGCACGCCGGCGAGGAACTCCTCATTGATCCGATAGATGATCTCCAGGTGGCGCGGCAGCAGCCGGCCCACGAGCTCGACAGGCCACACCTCCAGCGCCTCGGGCAGCAAGGTGTGACAGGTGTAGGCGAAGCAGCGGGTCGTGATGTCCCAGGCCTGCTCCCACGTCAGGTCGTGCTCGTCGACGAGCAGGCGCATGAGCTCGGGCACGGCGATGACCGGGTGGGTGTCGTTGAGCTGGAAGATGATCTGGTCCGGCAGCCGGGTGAGGTCGAAGCCCTGCGGGAGGGTCTGCTCCAGGTAGTCCTTGAGCGAGCAGGCGACGAAGAAGTACTGCTGTTGCAGCCGCAGCTCGCGTCCCTGCGGGGTCGAGTCCTCGGGATAGAGCACCTTGGAGATGTTCTCGGCGAAGGTCTGCGCGCGGACCGCCTCGGCATAGTCACCGGAGTTGAAGATCGCCAGGTCGAAGGCCTTGGTCGCCTCGGCGCTCCACAGCCGCAGCGTGTTGACGACGCCGTTGCGATAGCCGGGGACCATGTAGTTGTAGGGGACGCCGAGGACATTCCAGGCCGGCAGCCAGCGGCGGCGGGTCTGTCCCTGCTCGTCGGTCCACGCCTCGACGCTGCCGGCGAAGTCGACCCGCACCGCCCGCTCGGGGTTGGGAAACTCCCACGGCGCCCCGAGCGAGAGCCACGAGTCGGGCTGCTCGACCTGGCGTCCGTCGACGATGGTCTGACGGAAAATGCCGTATTCGTAACGGATTCCGTAGCCGATGCAGCTGACGTCCATCGTCGCGAGCGAGTCGATGAAGCACGCTGCCAGCCGCCCGAGGCCGCCATTGCCCAGCCCCGGCTCGACCTCTTGGGCGCGCAGCGTCGCCAGGTCGATGCCGCATTGGCGCATGGCCTCCTCGGCGATCTCGTTGAGATCGGCGGCCAGCAGCGCCGAGGAGAGCTGCCGGCCCAGCAGGTATTCCGCCGACAGATAGCCGACCATCTTGACCGGATGCTCGCGCCGGCGCCGGGCCGTCTCCAGCCAGCGAGCCATGAGGTATTCGCGGACCGTGCGCGCGAGCGCGAGATATTGGTGGTTGACCGTCGAGCGCTCCAGCGACGCGCCCTCGCCGAAGTTGAGCTCGCGCAGGAAGGCGCGCACGAAGCTGTTGACCGTGTGCTTCGGTGCCTCGATCGGCACCAGGGCACGCGGGTGGGTCGGCTGGAAGCTCGGCCCGATGAGGCGGAAGTCGACGGTCGGGGACTCGTCGCCGGCCAGGTTGGTCATCGCGGCATACCTCTCGTTCGGCGTGGGGAGGCTCTCGACGCGCCGGCGGGTCGAGCGGAGGAAAGGGCGCTCATCACGTAACCAGCGCCGGGCCATCGCCCGCGGGGCCCTTGGTCCCGCAACGCCCAAAGTTCACTTATCCCTGTATGCCGTTGGCGCGCACCCGTGCGTGGGTATGGTCACGCGCATGAGCGAGCCCACGACCGGTCAGCCCCCGCACCTTGCCCTCGAGCCGCTCGACGAGTCGACGTTCGAGCGGGTGCTCTGCGTCGCGGCCCATCCCGACGACATCGAATACGGCACGGCCGCAGCGGTCGACCGCTGGACCAAGGCCGGCAAGACCGTGACCTATCTGCTCGCGACCCGGGGCGAGGCGGGCATCGACACCATCGCCCCGGAGGAGGCCGGGCCGTTGCGCGCCCAGGAGGAGCGCGACGGCGCCGCCGAGGTCGGGGTCGACATCGTCGACTTCCTCGACGGCGACGACGGGGTGCTCGTCTACGGGCCCGACCTGCGTCGCGACATCGCCCGGGTCGTGCGCCACCGCCGCCCGGATTTGGTCGTCACTCTCAGCCACGAGGAGGTCTTCGCCGGCGGGCGGACCAACCAGCCCGACCACCGGGTCGTCGGCCTGGCCACCCTCGACGCCGTCCGCGATGCCGGCAATCGGTGGATCTTCCGCGAGCTGCTCGAGCAGGAGGGTCTCGAGCCCTGGGGAGGGGTGCAGGCCGTGCTCATGGGCGCGGCCAACGCGCCGACCCACTATGTCGACGTCACCGGTCACCTCGAGCCGGCGATCGCCTCGCTCGAGGCGCACGTGCTCTACAACTCCAACCTCCCCGCTGACTTTCCGGCGCCGCGCGAGCTGGTCACCTGGGTGCTCACCAGCAGTGCCGCCGCTCTCGGGTTGCCTGGCGTCGAGCACGCCATGCTCTTCCGCAGGTATGCCGTTTAGCTGAGGCGCGGCTGGCGGAGTGGCCCGCCTGGAGGCCACACGTTCTTCTCTCTCCGGCTTCACCCGGTCGGCCCAGCTTCGCCGCCATGGCGGCGAGATTGGTGGATGGCGTCGAGATATGAACGCCATCCACCAGTTTGACCGCCATGGCGGCCAAACTGGGCCCCCCGGCGCTCCCGGAGGCCGGCCAATCCCCCAGCCTCCCAGGGCCGGCTTCGCCGACATGGCGGCCAAACGTCAGGGCTCCGAGGACGAACCTGGGCAGCCCGACACGTGGCCAGCGCACCCAGCTCAGCCCTTCGTGCCGAGAAGGCGCGACACGAGCGCGGGGTGCGCGCACGGCATACCCCCCGGCGTGAGAGGGTGAAACCCCGGAACGGACACCACGTGACGGGAAGGAGCCCACCATCATGGGCGCATTCGGCTGGACCCTCAAGGGCGATGGACACGCCCTCGCTCCGGGAGAGGTGGTCGCTCCCGACGAGCGGCTCTCGTGGGGCAAAACCATCGGGCTCGGTGCCCAACACGTCGTCGCGATGTTCGGCGCGACCTTCGTCTTCCCGCTGCTCATGGGCCTCAACGCCCAGCTCGCGATCATGATGAGCGGGATCGCGACGATCATCTTCCTGCTCATGGTCAGCGGCCGGGTGCCGTCCTATCTCGGCACCTCGGCGAGCTTCGTCGGTGTCGCCGCGGCGATCCGCGCGCAGCCGGGCGCCGACAGCCGCACGGTCACCGGCGCGATCCTCGTCGGCGGCATCGTCCTCGCTCTCGTCGGTCTGCTCGTCCACGTCGCCGGCTCGGGGATCATCCACCGAATCCTGCCGCCGGTCGTCACCGGGGCGGTCGTCATGCTCATCGGCTTCAACCTCGCGCCGGTCGTCGCCAACGTCTACTGGCCTCAGGACCAGTGGATCGCGCTCATCGTCATGACCTTCGCGATCATCTGCGCGGTCGCGCTCAAGGGCTTCCTCGGGCGCATCTCGATCTTCCTCAGCCTCGTCTTCGGCTATGTCCTGTCGTGGATCTTCGACAAGGGCTTCGGGCAGATCACGAGCTTCGACCCCGGCGCCGGCAAGGCGACCACCCACTGGCGGGTCAACCTCGACGGCGTCGCGAGCGCCAAGTGGATCGGCTTCCCGCCCTCGACGACGCTCGGCGCCGACGGCAAGGAGCTCGTCGGCATCCACGCCCCGTCGATCTCCTTCGCGGCCGTCCTTGTCGTCATCCCGGCGATCATCGCCCTCATCGCCGAGAACACCGGCCACGTCAAGGCGGTCGCTGAGATGACCGGCGCCAGCCTCGACGACGTCATGGGTCGCGCAATCGCGGCTGACGGTGTCGCGACCGTGGTCGCCACCTCGGTCGGCGGCTCGCCCACGACGACGTATGCCGAGAACATCGGCGTCATGGCTGCGTCGCGGGTCTATTCGACGGCTGCCTATTACGTCGCGGCGCTCATCGCGATCCTCTTCGGGCTCTCGCCGAAGTTCGGGGCGCTCGTCGCCGCGACGCCCGGTGGAGTGCTCGGCGGGATCACCGTCGTGCTCTACGGGATGATCGGCCTGCTCGGCGCGAAGATCTGGAAGGAGAACGGCGTCGACTTCTCCAACCCGATCAACCTCGTGCCCGTGGCCGCCGGGATCATCCTCGGCATCGGGAACACCTCGCTGCACATCTCCGACACTTTCGAGCTGTCGGGCATCGCCCTCGGCACGATCGTCACCATCGCGGCATACCACCTGGCGCGGACCTTCGCCCACGCGGAGCTGCGCGATGCGCACGACCGAGCCGGCGACGGCGCGGTGCTCACGGTGGGCCACGAAGGCATCGACAAGGTCTGAGCGCAGGCCGTCACGTGCGGGAGCCGTTACGCTCCCGCACGTGACGACGACCACAGGCCAACCTCGGGGGCCCTTCTGGCATTGGTTCCTCGACGCGGGTTGGCACGAGCCGGGTGGCTTCTACGAGGACGAGACCGAGGTCGCCGAGCACCACCACACCCAGCCGTGGTGGCGGGTCATGTGCCTCACCGGCGTCGACTACTTCTCGACGCTGGGCTATCAGCCGGGCATCGCCGCGCTGGCCGCCGGGGCGCTCTCGCCGCTGGCCACCGTCGTGCTCGTGCTCGTCACCCTGCTCGGCGCGCTGCCGATGTATCGCCGTGTCGCCCAAGAGAGTCCGCACGGCGACGGGTCGCTCTCGATGCTCGAACGGCTCCTCGCCTACTGGCCGAGCAAGCTGCTGGTCCTCACCCTCATCGGCTTCGTCGCCACCGGCTTCGTCATCACCATGACGCTCTCGGCGGCCGATGCGAGCGCCCACCTCGTCGAGAACCCCTTCCTCAAGCCGGTGCTCGAAGGCGCCCAGGTGCCGCTGACCCTCGGGCTGCTCGTGCTGCTCGCGGCGATCTTCCTCAAGGGCTTCAAGGAGGCCATCGGGATCGCCGTCGTGCTCGTCGTCGCCTATCTCGGCCTGTCGGCCGTCGTCATCATCCGCGCCGCGATCGAGATCGCCGGGCACGCCAGCGCCATCGGCGACTGGACCAGCGCGATGACCACCGCCCACCCCAACCCGCTCGGGCTCATCGGAGCAGCGCTGCTCGTCTTCCCCGCGCTGGCGCTGGGTCTGTCCGGCTTCGAGACCGGCGTGGTCGTCATGCCGCTCATCAAGGGCGACCCGAGCGACACCCAGCAAGCGCCGACCGGGCGGATCCGCAACGCCCGCAAGCTGCTCACCACCGCCGCGCTCATCATGAGCGTCATGCTCATCGGGTCGAGCCTGGTGACGACCATCCTCATCCCGCACGCAGCCTTCGAGCCCGGCGGCGAGGCCAACGGCCGCGCTCTGGCCTATCTCGCCCACGACCTGCTCGGCGAGGTCTTCGGCACGGCATACGACGTCGCGACGATCGGCATCCTCTGGTTCGCCGGGGCATCGGCGATGGCGGGGCTGCTCAACATCGTCCCCCGCTATCTGCCGCGCTATGGCATGGCGCCGGACTGGGCCCGCTCGACCCGCCCACTCGTCGTCGTCTTCGGTGCCGTGGCGATGCTCGTGACGATCGCCTTCAAGGCCAATGTCGACGCCCAGGCCGGGGCCTATGCGACCGGCGTGCTGGCCCTGATGACCTCCGCGGCCATTGCGGTCTTCCTCACCGAGCTGCGCCGCGGGCACCGCGGCACCGCGGTCTTCTTCGCCGTCGTCAGCGCGGTCTTCGTCTACACGGCGGTCGTCACCATCAAGGACCGGCCCGAGGGCCTGTGGATCGCCCTGATGTTCGTCGCGGCGATCCTCGTCGTCAGCATCGCCTCGCGGGTCAGCCGCAGCACCGAGCTGCGGGTGCCGCGAGTCGTCTTCGACGACTCGGCCAAGTCCCTGCTGGCGGCGGCATACCGGCCGGGGCAGCCGCTGCGCTTCATCGCCAACCGGCTCGACGCCGGCGACGACGAGGAATACCGCGAGAAGTCCTATGACGTGCGCCTGGACAACCACCTGCTGCACACCGAGGACGTGATCTTCCTCGAGGTCGAGGTGCCCGACGCCAGCGACTTCAGCGCGGCCGTCCCCGTCAGTGCCGTCAAGGTCGGGCGGCACCGCGTCGTGCGGGCGACCGGGCCGGCCGTGCCCAACGCCCTGGCCGCCGTGCTGCTCGCCGTGCGCAACCTGCCCGAGACCGGCACCGAACCGCCGCACGTCTACTTCGAGTGGAGCGAGCGCGACCCGGCGCAAAACGCGCTGCGCTTCCTGCTCGCCGGCGAGGGCGACATCCCCCCGCTCACCCACGAGATTCTCCGCCGCGCGGAGGCCGACGCGGCTCGTCGCCCGCAGGTGCACGTCGGCGGGTAAGCAGCGCCACACCCGCGCAGGCAGACCCCCTTGGGTATGCCGTGCCTCCCCCCCTACGCTGGCCGGGTCGGCCGGCTGCTGCGGACCGCCTTCCGGGAGGGGGTTTCCACTCGGTCTCGGCCTTCACTGACCCCCCAACGGGCGGTCCCCTCTGACCGCGCCACCCCGTGGCGAGTGACCCACGGCACGAATTTCGCGGCATACGGCTGCCGTCAGGTGTGAGTTCCGTCGCCTAGCAGCCAGATCTGTGCGGGAACCGGGACCAGGGTCCCGGAGGCTGACGACGCCCGAGTTACCCTGGAGTAGCAGGAGCGAAGGAAGTGAGCGCTCCCCTGGCCTGAGGAGGCCGAGACCGATGACTGGGCGCGTCGCCACGATGACGCCGGCCGATTGCTGGGATCTGCTGCGGCGGACCGAGCTGGGGCGGCTGGCCTATCACCACGGCGAGGGCATCCAGATCGCGCCGATCAACTATGCCGTGGCCGGCCAGCACATCGTCTTCCGCACGGCGCAGGGGTCCAAGCTCGCGGGCATCCTCAGCAACGGCGATGTGGCCTTCGAGATCGACGAGGTGACCGACGAAGCCGCCATGACCGTCGTCTGCCGCGGTCACGCGGTCGAGCTGACCGGCGAGCAGGCGCTCATGGTCGACCAGCTGCGGCTGCGGCCGTGGGTCAAGAGCGTCAAGAGCCACGTCATCGCCATCCGCGTCGACGAGATCAGCGGACGCTTCTTCGAGCTGGCCAAGCCCTGGATGCACCTGCGCTCGGTGTGAGCCTCAGCTGCGGTCCTGCACGGGGTCTGACTCCTCGCCTGTGAGCTCGGCCGAATCCCCGAGCTGCGCGAGCGCCCCGGGCGTGGTGTCGTCTGTCGACGCCTCCTCGAGCTCGTCGGCGAGCTCCCCCAGGCTCGGGTCGTCGGCCTCGTGGCCCGTCGAGTCGGTCGACTCGTCGGCTGCCTCGTCGGCTGACCGGTCGACCGGGTCGACAACGGCATGCACCGGCGCGGGCGATGCGTCCTGGACGGCTTCCGGTGCGGGAGCGGCGGGCCGGGGGGCCGGCGCGAGGTAGGTCTGCTCGGTGATCGGGGCGGCCCACGGGTCGTCCTTCGGCCGCCGCGAGAGGTATGCCGTGACCGCCGCGGCCGCGGCTGCAGCCACCCCGAAGAGCAGCAGCAGACCGCCACCCTTGCGCTTGGAGCCGCCCGAGCCGGCACCGGCGCTCACATCGGCGAGCGCGCTGGGCGCTGCGGCAGCGAGGTCCGACGCCGCGGCAGCGGCGCTCGCCGCAGACTCGCTCACGGCCTCGGCCGCATGCGCCTTGGCCGCGCTGGCTGCACTGGCAAGGGCAGTGACGGCCGCGGAGATCTTCGGCAACAGGTCGTCGACGACCGCGTCGCGAGCCGAGTCGATCCGCGGGCCGAGGTCCTCGACGGCCTTGGCGACCTTGGGGGCGCCGGCCTCGACGAGAGGCCTGGCAGTGTCACGGCCGGCCTCCAGCAACGGGACCGCCCGCTCCTTACCCGCCTCAACGGAGTCGGCCACGGCGTCCTTGACCCGCTCGACGTGCGGTGCGGCGGCCTCGCGGGCGCGGCCGGCATACTCGTCGGCGGCGTCCTTGACCCGCTCGACGTGGGGCGCGGCGGCCTCGCGGGCGCGGCCGGCATACTCGTCGGCGGCGTCCTTGACCC
>CAZLGB010000076.1:0-14946 GCA_964558825.1 uncultured Intrasporangiaceae bacterium | reverse complement strand
GCGGCGAGCGCCGGGCCATCGCGCTGGCCAACCCGAGCCTCGGCGGCCGCCCCTACGCCACGCCGACGCTGTGGGCCGCGATCCAATACCTCATGCCGGGCGAGGACGCCCCCGAGCACCGCCACACCCAAAACGCCTTCCGCTTCGTCGTCGAGGGCGAGGGCGTGTGGACGATCGTCGAGCGCGACCCGATCCCCATGAGCCGCGGCGACTTCCTCCCGCAGTTCGCGTGGAACTGGCACGCCCACCACAACGCCGCCGACAAGCCGATGGCCTGGATCGACGGCCTCGACATCCCCTTCCAGCACTACGTCGAGAGCACCTTCTTCGACTTCGGCCGCGACGAGGTCACCCCCGCCGAGAAGACGACCCCCCCGCGCTCGCGCTCGCAGCGCCTCTGGGGCCACCCCGGCATCGCCCCCCTGTCGCAGCTCGGCCCCACCCCCGGCTCGCCACTGCTGTGCTACCGCTGGGTCGACACCGACGCCGCCCTCACCGACCAGCTCGACATGGAGCGCGAGGGGTATGCCGTGACCGTCGAGCCGGGGCACGCCGCGATCCGCTTCCTCAACCCCAGCAACGCCGCTGACGTCACCCAGACGATCCGCACGCAGTTCCACCGGATCGTGTCCGGGGTCGAGACGGCCCCGCGCCGCCAGACCGGCTCGTCGGTCTACCAGGTCTTCGACGGCGCCGGCCGGGTGACCGTCGGGGACTTCTCCTGGACGGTCGGTCGCGGCGACATGTTCGTCGTGCCGTCGTGGCAGCCGTTGTCGATCAAGTCCGAGGCCTCGCCGAGCGACTCCGACTCCGGCGCCCTCGACCTCTTCGAGTTCGGCGACGCCCCGATCTTCGAGAAGCTCAACCTTGCCCGCACTCTTGTGGAGGACGCCCGATGAGGCTTGCGACCATCCGCCTCGCCGACGGGGCCACGGCGGCCGTCCGGGTCGACGGCGACACCCTCGTGCACCTCGGTGCGACCGATGTGGGCGCCCTTCTCGCGCAGCCGGATTGGCGGCATCGCGCAGAGGCGGTCGCGGGCACCACGACGTATGCCGCCGCCGACGCGGCATACGCGACGCTCGTGCCGGCGCCGAGCAAGGTCGTCTGCGTGGGCCTCAACTACAAGACCCACATCCAGGAGATGGGGCGGGACCTGCCCGAATACCCCACGCTCTTCGCCAAGTTCGCCGATTGCCTCATCGGCGCGACCGACGACATCCAGCGGCCTTCGGAGACAACGGAGTTCGACTGGGAGGTCGAGCTGGCCGTGGTCATCGGGGCGCAGGTGCGCCGCGCGACCGCCGAGCAGGCCGAGGCCGCGATCGCGGGCTTCACCGTGCTCAACGACATCACCTGCCGCGACTGGCAGTTCCGCACCCGCGAGTGGCTGCAGGGCAAGAACTGGGACTCCTCGACCCCGGTGGGTCCGGTCCTCGTCACGCCCGACGAGCTGCCCGGCGGGGTGCGTCCGGCCCTGGCCGTGCGCTGCGAGGTCGACGGCGAAGTCATGCAGTCGGACACGACCGGCGACCTGCTCTTCGACCCGGTCGCCCTCGTCCAATACGTCTCGACGATGGTCCGCCTCAACCCCGGCGACATCATCGCGACCGGCACCCCCGGCGGCGTCGGCCATGCCCGCAAGCCCCCGCGCTATCTCACCGGCGGCGAGGTCGTCGTCACCGAGATCGAAGGGATCGGCCGGTTGGTCAACTGCGTCGTCAACGAGGCGGTCTAGATGGCGCGGACCCTCACCGATGCGCGCGGCTGGGTTGCGCAGGGCACCGAGCTGTGCCGTGCCGCGATCGCGTCCTTCGACGAGGCGGCGTTTGCGCAGCCCAGCCTGCTGACCGGGTGGACCCGCAAGCACCTGGTCACCCATCTCGCCGCCAATGCCGACGCGGTGGGCAACCTCATCCGTTGGGCCGCAAGCGGTGTGCCGACGCCGATGTATGCCTCGATGGAGGCGCGCAACGCCGACATCGAGGCCGGGAGCACGCGCCCGGGCAACGACCTGGCGGCGTGGTTTGCCGGGTCGGCCGCCGCCCTCGGCACGGCCATGGACGGGCTCAGCGAGGAGCAATGGTCGGCCGAGGTCGTCACCGCGCAAGGGCGCACCGTCCCCGCCTCGGAGGCCCCGTGGATGCGGGCGCGTGAGGTCATGGTCCACGCCGTCGACCTCGGCACCGGGCTCGGGTTCGCCGACCTGCCGATCGCCTTCCTGCGCGAGCTCGGCCACGACATCGCCGGCAAGCGCCGGCTGGCTCCGCTCGCCGACTCGCCCGAGGTCCAGGTCTGGGCCACCGACACCGACGGCGTCTCGTGGTCGCTTCCCGGCACCGAGTCGGGCGCCCCGATCATCGTGGCCGGGCTGCTCGCCGAGGCCACGGCATACCTCGCCGGCCGCGGCGACGAAGGCCTCACTGCCACCTGCGACGACCAGCCGGTCGCCGTCCCCACCCTGCCCGCCTGGCTCTAGGCGGAACCCGAGCACGTCCACCCCGGCTTTCCGGATCGCCCGACCCGGGCCGACCGACCCAAGGAGGTCAGCATGACCGAGAGCTCAACCCAGCGTCCCGATGTCATCGTCGTCGGCGGCGGCATCGGCGGCCTCAGCGCCGCGCTCGCACTGTCCCGCAAGGGATTGCGCGTGCGGCTGCTCGAGAAGGCGGCCGAGTTCGGCGAGGTGGGCGCGGGCCTGCAGATCGCCTCCAACTGCACCCGCATCCTCGACTACTACGGGCTGCTCGACGAGGCCAAGACCCTCGGTGTGCTCCCGCAGAACATGATCATGAAGGACGCCGTTGACGGCTCCGAGCTGACCCGGCTCGACCTGCTCGACCTCGAGAAGAAGTACGGCTACCCCTACATGGTCATCCACCGCAGCGACCTGCACGGGATCTTCCTGCGGGCCTGTCAGCGAGCCGGGGTCGAGCTGCTCAACAACCAGCAGTGCGTGGGCTACGAGAACACCGATTTCGGCGCCAAGGCGATCTTCGCCGACGGTCACGAGGAGGAGGCCGAGGCGATCATCGCGGCCGACGGCATGCACTCGGTCGCCCGCCCGCTCGTCGTGCAGGACCAGCCGGTCAACTCGTCCTATGTCGCCTACCGCGGCGCGGTGACGATCGACAAGGTCCGCGAGAACCGGGTGTCCGAGACCGACGTCGTCGTCTACATCGGCCCGCGCTGCCACTTCGTCCAATATCCGCTGCGCGGCGGCGAAATGTTCAACCAGGTCGCCGTCTTCCAATCGCCCAAGGCCCTTGCGGGAGAGCAGGACTGGGGCACACCTGACGAGCTCGACCAGGCCTTCGAGGGGATGTGCGAGCCGATCCAGCTCGGGCTGCCGCTCATGTGGCGCGACCGCTGGTGGAGAATGTTCGACCGCAACCCCATCCTCAACTGGGTGCACGGCAAGATCGCCCTGCTCGGCGACTCGGCCCACCCGCCGCTGCAATACATGGCCCAGGGCGCCATCATGGCGATCGAGGACGGCTGGGTGCTCGCCGAGCACGTCGGCGCCCAGCAGGCGCAGCGGACCGAGGACGGGCGCACCGGTGTCGACTGGGACACCGCCCTGGCGGCATACAACGCGGTGCGTCCTCCGCACTGCCAGCGGGTGCTCTCCACCGGCCGCAAGTGGGGCGAGTTGTGGCACCACGACGGCGTGAAGCGCTTGCAGCGCAACGCGATCCTGCGCGCTCGGGACACCTATGACTACACCTACACCGAGTGGATCTACGGCGACACGGCGCTGACGCCGGAGCAGGAAGCCCCGATCTATCCGATCATCCCGCTCGACTCGATCGCGGTCGAGGAGGGCGTGCAGGTCGGCTGACGGGCGCGCGCACAGCGCTGACAGCGGATGAGAAGGAGTCGGCCCTGCCCCCTGCTGCGGGCCGACTCCTTCTCTCGGTCGCTCGCCACGGCCCCTGGATCGGGACACGCCAAACTGGCCTGTCCCTCGTGACGAGTGTCCCAAATCGGGAGTATGCCGCTGACCGGTAAAGGAAACGCAAAGGCAATTAGACTCGGCCTAGATCAGGGGAAGGTCACAGGCCGTGGGCGAGACCATTCGCATCGAGTTGCTCGGGCCGCTGCGCATTGTCGCCGACCGATCGGCGTCCGAGGTCTCGGGCCAGCAGCGATCAATTCTCTTGTGCCTGTTGGCAATCCGTCCCGGCCGCCTGCTCACCAGAGAGACCCTTATCCAACGGTCCTGGCCGCAGGGGGCACCCGCCAGCGCAAAGGCTGCGCTGCGCGTCCATTTGGCGGCCCTGCGTCAATTGCTCGGCGAGAGCGGTGGCGACGCGATTCCTCACGGGCGGGGCGGTTATCGCCTCGACCCCACCCTCGTACGGACCGATCTGCAGGAGTTCGACGACCTGGTCGCCGCGGCGGGTGACCCCGTCGCCGGTGCAGCGTCGGCTGGCGACGCAGCGCTGGCGGCTCTCGACCGACTGGCGCGCATCGACAGGGCACTCGCGCTGCCGCGCGGGGCTCCTTTCGCTGGAATCAACGACGACGACGAGTTGCGCATCGAGGCCGAACGGATCGAGCAGGTCCGTCAGCGCCTCCAAGAGGACCGGATCGACATCCGCCTCGCCCTCGGCCAGCAGGTCGAGGTCTGCGCCGAGGCGGCAGCCCTCGTCGCGGCTGCCCCGCTGCGGGAGCGCCGCACCCGCCAGCTCATGCTCGCGCTCTATCGGTCCGGCCGGCCGGCCGACGCGCTCGCGGCATACCGCCGGTTGCGCGATGCCCTCGTGGCCGACCTGGGCGTCGACCCGAGCTCGGACACTCGAGAGTTGGAGCTGCGCATCCTGCGCCAGGACCCGACGCTGACCGGCGGCGGGCTCGCCGGGATGTCCGAGCCCGAGCCGGCGCTGGTCGACCCCCCGCGAGCGGGTGAGCCGATCGCCGCACCGGGGTCGAGCGCCCTCGCGGTGCTCGAGCGGCGACGGACCGGGCTGTCGCCACGCGCGCGCCAGCTCGTCGACCTCGTCGCCATTCTCGACGATGCCGCCTGGGCGCCGGTCGTCTCCACGGCCCTCGACGTCTCGACGGCCACGGCACTGGTGGCTTTCGTCGAGGCGCGCGAGGCCGGTCTGGTGGCGGCGTCTCGTGACCAGCGGTCGTGGCGGCTCACGCGCGCCCAGCTGCGCGAGCCGGTGCTTCACGCGCTCACTCCCCGTCGGCGGGCGCGGTTGCACACCGCCGCAGGCCGCGCACTCGCGGCATACGCGACCCAGGTGCCGTCGGCGCTCGTGCCGGCCGCGTGGCATCTCGCCCTCGCCGCGCGCGCCGGCGCGCGCCCGACCGCATCCGACGAGTTGGTCGTCGTCCAGGCGGTGCGCCACTGTCTCGGCACGGGTCAAGCGCCGAGCGCGGAGGCGCTGGCCGCCGAGTTGCTGGCCTTGCCGGCGGCGCCGTCACCCTCGCGCGTCGATCTCATGACTGCTCGCGTCACCGCATTGACGATGCTCGGCCGCACCGTCGAGGCGCACGAGCAATGGGAGCAATCCGTGGCGAGCGCCCGGGCCGTGGGCGACCCCGAGCGGCTCGCCCTGGCGGTCCTCGGGCGGGACTGGGCGCAGCGCAGCGCCCAAGCCCCGGAGGGCGAGGACGCGCTGCTGCGTGAGGCGCTCGCCAGGCTGGGCGAGCGGCCGAGTGCCATCCGGGTGCGACTGCTCGCGGCGGTGCTGCTCACGCTCTCGACCTTCCAGCGAGGCGACGCGCAGGTGTCGAGCCTGGCGGCCGAGGTCGAGGCGGAGGCGCGCCTCGTGGGTGACCCCGAGTCGCTGTGTGCGGCGATGCACGTGCGCCACGTCCTGCTGCGGGCGACCCCGCGGCTGGCCGAGCGCACTGCCCTCGGCCAGCTCTTCCTGCGGACGGCCGCCGAGACCGGCGACCCGTGGTGGCATGCGCGGGCCACGGTCGCGTTGCTGTCGGACCTCTTCGCCGCCGGTCGGTATGCCGAGGTGACGCCCGCCGTCGACGAGCTGCGCCGGTGCGCGCTGGAGGCCAGCGCGACCCGGCTGCACTGGCATCACGCGCTCGTGCAGTCGTCCCTGGCGCGCGAGCAGGGCGCCTTCGACGAGGGCGATCGCTGGTCGACCGAGGCCATGCTGCAGGGCGCCGCCGCCGGTGTCCCCGACACCCTCGGTGCCGCGGTGCTGCACAAGGTGCTCATGGCGATGTTCCTCGCCGACCTGGTGGCCTTCCGGCCGCAGATCGTCCACTTCCGCGCGATGCAGCCCGACAACCCGCTCCCTCACGCCTGTCTCGCGCTGTCGCTCGCCCAGTCGGGTGAGCTCGAGGCCGCGCGGGCTCCTTTCGAGCAGGCGCTGCGGCTGCTCGCCAAGGGGTTGACCGAGATCGGCACGCTGACGCTGGGCATCCTCGCCGAG
The DNA here is from genome assembly GCA_964558825.1 of uncultured Intrasporangiaceae bacterium. Taxonomy (GTDB): domain Bacteria; phylum Actinomycetota; class Actinomycetes; order Actinomycetales; family Dermatophilaceae; genus Phosphoribacter. Next base: position 8,536 of record CAZLGB010000076.1, on the reverse strand, counting down.
ACCGCGCTGGCCCTGGGCGCGCGGGGTGAGGCGCACGGCATACGCGCGATGCTCGAGCCCTTTGACGGGCTCTTCCTCACCTTCGGGCAGGTGACGGCGACGCTCGGGCCGGCGGGGCGCTATCTCGGGCTGCTCGACTGGCTGGAGGGCGACGCGGCTGGGGCGCTCGCGCGGCTCGAGGCGGCGCAAGCCGCTGCGGCGCGAGCCGGTGCGCTGCCGTGGGTCGTGCGCTGCGCCGCCGACCGGGTGCTGATCCTGCGTGCGGTGGGCGACGCGGCTGCCGCTGCGGCCCTCGCGCGGGAGTATGCCGGGGACGCAGCGCGGCTGGGCCTAGCGCCGTGCGTCGCGATGTTCGCCTCAGACGCCTGACGACTTGGACGAACGGAGCGTGGCTAGCGCCGCCCGCAGTGGCGTCGCAGAGGCATGCCGGAGATTGAGCGGCGGGTCGAGCTCCGCGAGGACTCGCGCCTCGAGCCCGAGCAGGCCGTCGCGATCGACGACCGTGACGAACGCGACGCGAAGATGCGCGGTCATCCACGAGGTCAGCTCGGCTTCGGACAGCCGCTCGCCGCGTGCCACAGCAAGGAGTTCGGCCACGGTCCGCCGCAAGGTCGAGAGGTTGGAGTTCTTGCCCAGGTGCATCCCCGAAATGCGCTTCCACAGGGTGTTGTCCGAGCGCTGTCCACTCGGCCACCTCGTCGCACCCGCCTGGCCGAGGTAGATGAGACCGGGCTCGACCACGTGGCCCACACCACGGCTGAGCTCGACTGCACCGGCGTCGTCGGTCCACCAGGTGTAAAGCCCCGGTCCGTCCATGGCGCGGCGATGCCCGGCAAGATCACCACAGCCGACGGCATTGGACACAGACCCGAGGTGAGTCACACACTCCGTGACCAACCCCTCCGCCGACGCGGCATCGACCGTCGGCGGCGGAGCGGGCGACTCCCCAGCTCGCCAATCGGCATACCAGGCAAGCCTTTCGCCACGGCTCAAGCCCTGCAGTGGCGTGACCAGGCGCAAGCCAGCGCGACGAGCCGGCTCGCGCAGCGGATCTACGTAGGCCGCCCCCGCGTGCACCTCGGCAGTCGCTCCCGTGAGCGCGTGGCGGCCCGCGAGCTGCGCCACCACCCATTCGCCCCAGGCTCGACGAACGCTGGCCGGATGGTCCGGGAGGTAGACGTCATAGGGGGCGATGACCTCAGCCGGGGCAACGAGCCCCCATCGAGCGCTGAGGATGTACCACGGCTTCCCCGATGATCGGGCGATGTCTGCCGCCCCGCGGAAGCCAGCACCCTTGAACAGCTCCGCTGCCGGGAGAGGCGTTGTCGCTTTGGTCTTGCTGCACCCGACGAGGATCAGGTCGGGTCGGTCGCCGACGTCGCGGGTCGCGGGCGCCTGCCCTAGCGCGTGCGGCGCGTGCGGCACCAGGGTGGGCTCGGGACGCCGCACATCGGAGCTGTCACGCAGGAAGCGAACGTAGCGACCGTGCCCCACCCGAGTCAGCAGCGGCTCGCGCCCGGCGAAGGGACCCACCCGCCCCCTGCCGCCGGGGTTGGACGTTGCCGCCTGAATGTGCGCCCGGATCGACGCCTCATTGGTCGCGGGGTGGTGCCGGCGGAACCACGAGAGGATCTCCTGCGCCGAGAAGGGCTCGGACAGGGTGGCGACGCAGGCCGCCAGTTGGTCCCAGATGGTCACGGCTTGCTCCGGCATAGGGCCGAGAGGTCGCACGTGGCGCAGTGATGGCACCAATGAGTATGCCGCGGAAGGATATTCGTGCGCAGGGCCTCGCCCGCTTGGGCGATCCGCGCACGGACGCCCGCGAGCAGCGGCGCCTCGACCGGCTCCCGCACCGTCCTGCCGTCCTCGTCGAGATTGAGCACCTCGATGAGGTCGGCCCGCTCGCCGCTGAGCTCCTGGTAACCCAGCGCGTAGACGTGCAACTGGTCGCGAGTCACGTCCTCGGCTTGCGCCCGTTCGCTGGACTTGAAGTCGACGATCGACAGCTCGTCGGTGTCGAGTCGACGGATGAGGTCAACCCGTCCTGAGACGAGGATGCCCTCGCCGAGGTGCACCTCGATCTGCTTCTCGGAGTGGAGCGTGTTGCGCAGCTGCGCCCCATGCTCGGCGAAGTAGCGATTGACGGCAGCGATGGCCGCGCGGCGAAGGTTGCGCTCGAGTTCGGGGTAGGCATAGGGAGTGTGGAGATGTCTGTCCACGAGCTCCTCCGCGGCCGAGGCATCGAGCAGTTCCCCCCGCACGGCGCGCTTGTGCACCTCGGCGAGCACGTCGTGCAGCCCCTTGCCAAAGCCGAGCGCCTCGTGCAGTGGCGGGTTGAAACCATAGAGGAAGCGCAGCTTGAACTGGTAAGGACATTCGAAGTAGTACTTGAGCTCCGAGAAGGACAGCGTCACCTGCGGGGTCTCTCGCTTGGGCGTCGGCGCCAGCCGAGCCGCGTCGGCTCCGATGGCCGACTCTCGGGTTGACACCAGGGGATGGTCGGCGCAGTGGTCGAAGAACTCCGATCTGCGCTGATAGCGCGTCGATGTCCCAGGGGAGAAGGTGACGGCGAGGTACTTCTGGGCGCGAGTCAACGCCACGTAGAAGAGTCGCGTCTCGTCCTCGACCGTGCCCTTGTATCGGTCCGGGCCGGGCACCGCGACGGCGGGAATCACATGGAACAACCCCAGGCCGCCATGCCGCTGCGAGGGGAAGCGGTTCTTGCGCAGACACGGGATGAAGACCGCCGGCCACTCCATGCCCTTGGCCTGATGGACGGTCGTGATGACGACGGCGTCGGGCGCGGCATACCCCACGTCAGCGTCGGACTCCGCGTAGTAATCGGGCGCCTGATAGCGCAACCAATCGGCGAAGGCGAGGTACTTGCGCGCGGGGTCGCTCGAGAAGTTGATCTCCTCGAAGTCCGAGATGGCCTGGCTGAATTTGCCGAGCTGATAGAAGACGAGCTCGCCGCGAGCAGCGTCGCCGGGGAGGGTGTCCTCCCGAACCCCGAGCGCCTCGAGAAAGTCCAGATAGAGGCGTTGGATGTTGTAGACGCTCCACTGCTCGCCCCGAGTGAAGTCCCGCCCGGCGTCGAGGACGTGCAGGGCCGCCCCCCAATCGGCCCCGGCTGGCGTGAGGCGCGCGGACGCCCACAACTCACGCAAGGCGGCAGCGTCGATCCGCTCGACCATGTAGTCGAAAACGCCGACGACGGCGTGGATTTCCGGCGACTCGAACAATCGGTTGAGCCCCTTGACGACGTGGGGGATGTCTCGGCGACGCAGCTCGGCGACGAGTGGATCCGCGTCTCGAGCCACCGAACGGAAGAGCACGGCGAAGTCCGACCAGGCCAGGCCGCGAGCAGCGCCGTCTGGGGCGTCCCGGAAGGCCAGGCCGCGCAGTCGCTCGATCCGATCGCAGATCCACGCGGCCTCGGCCTCGGGGCTGTCGAAGGTCAGCGCCAGCAGGTCACCGCGTTGCCACTCTTGGTGTCCGGCGGCGGACATCTCCTTCGGCAATCGGCTGCCGGCGGGGAGTCGCTCGGCGATCGAGCGGCCGAGGTCCACGACGCCGTGACTCGACCGGAAGTTGTCGCCGAGGGTCACCTGTCGCACGCCCGCGTGTCGCCCGGCAAAGCCAAGAATGTTGCCGACCTCGCTCCCCCGCCATTGGTAGATCGTCTGGTCGTCGTCCCCCACGACGCACAGGTTGGCCCCGTGCTTGCAGAGTCCGCGAATCAGCCTCTCTTGCAATGGGTTGACGTCTTGGTACTCGTCAACGACGAGATAGCGCAGGTTGTCGCGCACGAACTGGTCGATTGCCGCGGCCGCAGGCTCCTCGGCTGGGTCTGCCTCCAGCAACTCGACCAGCCAAAGGATCATCTGGGTGTAGTCGAGGTATGCGTGCTCACCCAACAGCCGCAAGTACTTGACGTATGCCGCATCGACCGCAGGCGGGACGAGGTCAGGGTCGACGGCGTCCTCACGAAGGACGGCCGTGACCTGCTGGAACAGCTTCGAGTGGAGATAGCGCCGCAACACCGGGACCTTGGGGGCCATGGTCGGGCATTCGGTGAGCCCGGACCTGCGACTGTTGCGGTCGATGAGCAGTCGGGCGGTGATGTCGGTGAGCACGCCGAACTTGAAGGTCTCGGGCACATAGGTCTGCAACAGATTGAGCGAGAAGGCGTGCATGGTGCCGACGAACATCTCGGCCAGACCCAGCGTCGTGCCACCCGAATCGGCCACTCGCGCAAGGATCCGGTCCTTGAGCTCGGCGGCGGCCTTCTCGGTGAAGGTGAAGGCGACGATGTTGCGCGGCTCGACGTCGGGTTGCCGCAGAAGAAGTGCCACCCGCTGAGAGATCACCTCGGTCTTGCCCGACCCCGCGCACGCAATGATCTGCAATGGAGCATCGACGCATTCGATTGCCGACTGCTGCGCCGCCGTGTATGCCGTCATGCATTCATCATGCCGTCAACGTCTGACACCCGCCCAACGATCGAATTCGGCTGAGTCAGCCCTTCGCCAATCCGGAAACAACTGTGGACGATGCTGGGCAGGTGCATTCAGGTAGGCCTTGTCGCCCGATGAGCCGGCCAGCCGCGACAAGTGTCTCGAAGATGTGTCGATTACGGTATGCCCGTACCTGCGGGTCCCTGTGGTGCAGTGCCTGCCGACTCGTGTGAAAGGTGCGGAGGATCACGATGCCCCTGCGCTCCGACCAACCCGGCCGGTCCCGATCCACCAGTCTCCCGAATCGCTGCGCGTCACCACCGAACAGAATGAGGACCCGGCAGCTGGGTAGTCGCTCCAGCAGGCCCCACAGCACGGGAACGGCACGCTTGAGTTCCGCCCGAGACGGTCGCCGATTGATATACCAGGGGTAGGCGTTCCAGGGGACGAGGTCTGTGGCCAGGAGGCCGGCGCATGTGGCCAGGCCGGCCATGCGCTCGGCGCTGGCGTCGTTGTTCTCCCAACAAAGGAAGCCGCTGCCGCGCTCTCCCGCGGCCTTGGGTCCGGGATCACGGTAGACGGCGAGGATGCTGGCACTCGCGCCGCCGTGCATGGGAGCGATCAATGGAGGCACCCCGCGCTCGGGGTCCGCAAGAGTCCTGATGTAAGCGTTCAGCGCGGCGACGTCCCCGAGATCCACTCCCTCACGTTGGCTGCGGACGAAGCCAGGATCGGCCATGCTCCGGAACATTCAGTCCTCCCTGCTCATCCGAGGCGGCGTGCCTACCAATCTCTGAGTCGCGAAGTGCACCCGGCCCAGCTAGGGGCCTTCGCCATCTCTCAGGTGCCGCCACATCTCCGCGATGTCGGTCTCCATGTACCAATGCCAAGTGCCGCGCGCCTTGGTGAAGGTGATAGGAGGATTCGCTCGACCGAACCGGCGCCGGGCGGCCGTGGCGATCGCACCCAGAGCACCCGAGGCCTGATAGGGCGTCATGTCGAGCGCCCTGAACTCGATGGCCCCCCATAGCTCCCCCGGATGTGCCGCAAGCGCGTCCAGAACGGTGAGCATGAAGGGCCCGGCACCATCAGCAAGCTCCCGCAGCTCTGCGGTGGTCCACGCCACCGTCGGGAGCGATTCCCCGATCGGCTCCGGCTCGGGCCTTGGCGCCGCCACGAACTGCTCCGCTTGAGGGACCGGCCACAACCGCGAGGTGGTCACCACTGTCTCGCCCGCCGGGGTGGCATATGCCCGGAAGGTCACGAGGGTGACGTCCAGTCCCATCTCGGTCAGCCATACGACCGAGGTCGTCGTGACGGCCGAATACTGCTCGGCGACGAGGACAATCCGCGGCTTTCTGATCGTCTCCTCTTTCAGCTGGCCGTCGGTGTGGTTCACCAACTCGGTCAGCACCGATTCCTCGTCCAAGGCAGTCCCACCGGGTCGAGACCGGAGAAACTCAAGACGCTTGAGGGCGAGCTGTGCAGGCTGGAACCGGCTGGCCATCGCGGCGTACTTGATCGCCTGCATCTCCGTCGGGTCCGGAGCCGTGCCACGCTTGAGTTCGGCGACGATCAAGCGACCGTCGCTGCCCAGAGCGAGCACGTCGAGTCGGTCCCGCGGCTGCGCCCCGCTTGCCGACCGCCATCGGTCGAATTCGAAGGTGATGATGAGCGCATCGGGTGCGAGGATCGTCGGATTAGCGATGATCCATTCTTGCAAGTGCTGGCGCTCGGTGAGCGAGAGATCGGCGATGAGGACACGCCGGAGCATCGTCGCCTCTGAGTCATGGACTGCGAAAACGGACTCATCCCAATCGCTGTGGCTCATCACTCCACCTCGAAGACCTTCATCACCTCGTCACCGTAGTCGTTGATGACCTTCACCGCGATCCGACCGGTCGAGGGCGCGTCGAAGGGCCGCGACACTGTCGAATTGAGCGTCGCCCACGCGTCCTCGTCGATCTCCGCCTTGAGCGCCACCTTCAGCCGCTTGTAGGGGTCTCCCCCGCCGGTGAAATAGCAGTGCCGCACGAAGAACGAGTCCCCGTTGTATGCCGTGTCGATCATCCACAGGGCGATCTGGCTCGTGTCATTGGAGCGCACGGCCCCGGTCGTCGGGTCGTAGACGTCGACCCCGTGCAGCTCGACGACGACCTGCTCGTCGTCGGTCCGCGTGATGGAGATGTCCGGCTCGCCGAAGACCGTGAAGAGGTTGCCCGCCCCGGTCTTCTTCAGCTCCTCGCCCATGAGCAGGTCGACGTTCATCCGCACGAGCAGCAGCTTGACCCGCCCGAAGGCCCGCTCGTCCTCGATCGACGCGAAACCCTCCGTGGACACGTCGACGCTGACTCCGGCCTCGTGCATCGCCTCGCCCGTGGCCGCGTCGAAGGCGAAGCCGAGCACGCACACGAGCTGGATGTCCTTGGCCTCGATGGCCTCCTTGACCGCGTCGCGGCAGAAGCGCTGGCTCACCGTGCCGTATTGCGGCCCGATCGCGATCCCGATGCGTATGCCGTCCGCCCCCGTCCCCGGCTCGCTGCCGGTCGGGCGTCGGATGCCGACGGCCTGGATGAACTGGCCGGCATACGACTCGAGCGAGTCGAACTCGATCCGCTCGTCGCGGCGGCCGTTTTGGATCCCAGCCTTGGCGAGGTTGTCGAGGATGGTCCGCTCGAAGGTCGGCGAGTCGGGTTGCTCGGCCCCGAGCCGCTCACTGATCGACTCGCGCTCGGTGTCGTCGGAGCCGCCGGCGAAGGCGAGTGAGCGGTGCGGGCTGAGGCTCTCGACGGTGAAGGGGCCGCTCACCCGCACGACGCCCTTGTCCTCGTAGGGCCGGTCATAGAGGGTCTCGAAGTCGGCATGCCGCCTGATCGCCGCGTCGATCGCCTCGCGGGTCATGCCCGGGGCGATGTCGGGGTTGTTGGCGATCGACTTGAGGGTGATGTGCTGCACGCGCTCGTAGACGAAGCCGTGGCGGATATCGTCGGTGCTCGCGCCGCCCACGCGCGGGCGGCCGCTCACCTCGGCCTCCTTGGCCTTGCCCTTGTCGGAGTCGGCGAGCAGGTAATAAGGGAAGCGCGCCCCCATGAGCCGCTGCCGGGCGAGCGCGAGCGCGACTCGCGAGGTGTCGATGGTGATCCAGCGCCGCCCCCATTGCTCCGCGACGTATGCCGTGGTGCCCGACCCACACGTCGGGTCGAGCACGAGGTCGCCCGGGTCGGTGCACATCAGCATGCACCGCTCGATCAGCTTGGCATTGGTTTGTACGACGTAGATCTTCGGGTCAGCCCGACTTTGAACACCCCCAAGGTCCATCCAAGTATTTCCGAAGGCAAAAGCCGGGAAATCATCTAGATATCGAACGTAAGAAAGCGTGTTCGAGGTGGCCACAACCCGGCGGGCAGCTATGAGACGTTGCATCCCGCCCTCGTTCGTCTTCCATCGCGCCTGCATGTTCGGCCGAAACTCCCGACCGGCGAGTTTTACGCCGAACCAAGAGGCAGCCCCCTCCCCCTTATCGCGACCCGCGCTCTGACTGGTGAGATTATCCAGTCGGTACAAACGTCCGTCATCGGCGGACGAGGTGTATTTAGACGCCCCTGCGCCACCTTGTTCTTTCGAGGTGAAGAGTCGGCGGAATTTGGCGGCCTGAATGTCCCGAGCGAACCACACAAGATAGTCCGCCGTACCTGCTAAGAAGTCGCTCGTGGCTCCCCCTGTGGTGGAGAAAGTGACAAGCGAAACGAAGTTCTCTGCACCGAAGACTTCATCCATTAACGACCTGACGAGATGGACGTTCTGATCGCCGATTTGGACGAAGCAACTCCCCGACTCGGTGAGCAGCTCCCGCGCGACGAGCAGCCGGTCACGCAAGTACGAGAGGTACGAGTGGATGCCCAGTTCCCAGGTGTCGCGGAATGCCTTGATCTGCTCGGCCTCGCGGGCGGCGTCCTCGACCTTGCCGTCCTTGACGTCGCGCTTGCGGGCGCTCGCCTGCCAGTTGGACCCGAACTTGATGCCATAGGGCGGTTCCCCCGACTGTGTAAACGTGTTGGGGGCACCGACACGCCGCCGGG
>CAZLGB010000075.1:0-14962 GCA_964558825.1 uncultured Intrasporangiaceae bacterium | reverse complement strand
CGAGCCCGGCGAGCACGAGGCCGAGCAGCAGCGAGCGGTGCAGCGTCCGCGACACGACGACCCGTTGCCCGGGCGTGCCGACCGCCAGCGCGAGCGCCTGGTTGCCGTGGGTCGACCCGCCGACCGAGAAGCGGGCGACGTCGGCCCCCCAGAAGGCCGCGGCGCGAGCCTGCGCGTCGGCGAGGACGCCGCGGGCCAGCCCCATGGTGTCGAGCCCGCCATAGAGCGGCACGTCGCCGCGGACGACATCGCCGACGAGGTCGAGGCGTTGCTTGTGCCCGGGGATGGTGAAGGGCGTCAGCCCGCCCTCCTGGAAACTCAGCCAGGCGTCGAGCAGCGGTGCGTCGGCCCGCAGGCCCCGAGGGTCGGTCGGCATGCTCAGCCCTGGCTCGTCCCGGCGCCGCCCGCGAAGGAGGTCAGCGCGGCGGTGAGGGCCACGGCATACGCCCTGATCTGGCGCAGGTCGGCCCATTCGTCGACGGCGTGCAGCCCGCCCCCTCCCGGTCCGCAGACGACCGTCGGTATGCCGGCGGCCTGGATGAGCGCGGAGTCCATCCAATAGGGCGCCGCGAAGTCGGTGGCCGCCTCGGCCTCGGGATGCCCCGCCATCGCGGTGCGCAGAGCGTCGGCGAGGGCGGCCGCAGGCCCGGTGGTCGGCTGCTCCCAGGCCTCGCGGTGCAGCCCGAGGGTCGTAGTGGCGTCGAGGGTGGGATCGGCGCGGCGCAGGTCGTCGAGGATGACCTCGACCTCGCCCAGGGTGTCGGCCGCGAATTCGCCTGGGACAGTGCGCCGTTCGATGACGACGCTGGCTCGGTCCGGCACGGTGAAGGGCGAGCTGCCGCCCAAGACCACGCTGGCCAGCAGCGTCCCGCCGCGCCGCGCCACCGGCTCTGCGGCGGCCTCGACGGCGACGAGCAGCCGGCCGAGCTGGGCCACGGCATTGACCCCGAGCTGCGGCATCGACGTGTGCGCAGCGCGCCCGGTGAGGGTGACCTCGACGAGCGCGTAGCCCCGGTGATTGCGTGCGGGGGCCAGCCAGCTCGGCTCGGCGACGACGGCGACGTCGGGGTGCAGCCCCAGCCGGGGGAGGGCGGCGAGGGCCGTCTCGGTGCCGAGGCTGGCGTCCTCCTCGTCGGCCACGAGGGTGAGCACGACCCCGAGGGGTATGCCGTGCGCCCGCAGCGCCTCGGCGGCGGCGACCAGCCCGGCCACCCCGCCCTTCATGTCGCAGGCCCCGCGCCCGAGCAGTCGCTCGCCCTCGATCCGGGCCGCGAAGGGCTCAGGCATCCCGGCTACGCCGACGGTGTCGAGGTGGCCGTTGAGCAGCACCGTGGGAGCGCCTTCGGGCGCCGCTGACCAGGCCAGCAGGCTGGGCCGGTCGGGCTGCCCGTCGGGGCAGACGACCTCGGTGGCAAACCCCGCGGCCGCCAGCCGGGCGCGCAGCAGCTCGACGATCCGGCCCTCGCCGGCGGCACCCGCCACGAGGCCAGGGTTGACCGAGTCGACGCCGACGAGCTGGGCCGCCAGCTCGACGGCGACCTGCCCCGGGTCGGGGGCGGACGGCATACCCATGACGACAGGCGCGCCGAGCCGCAGGCTCAGTGGGCTTCGGCGAGCAGCGACTGGATGCGGGTGACGCCTTCGACGAGGTCGTCGTCGCCGAGGGCATAGGACAGGCGCAGATAGCCGCTCGGCCCGAAGGCCTCGCCCGGCACGACGGCCACCTCGACCTCGTCGAGGATGAGCGCCGCGAGCTCGGCCGAGGTCAGCGGCTTGGCGCCGCGGATGGTCCGCCCGAGCACGCCCTTGACCGACGGATAGGCATAGAAGGCTCCGAGCGGGTTGGGGCAGTCGACCCCGTCGATGTCGTTGAGCATCCGCACCATGGTCCGCCGGCGCCGGTCGAAGGCGACCTTCATCTGCTCGACCGCATCGAGCGAGCCGGTGAGCGCCGCGATGGCCGCGCGCTGGGCGACATTGTTGACATTGCTCGTCAGGTGGCTCTGCAGGTTGGTCGCCGCGGCGACGACGTCCGTGGGGCCGATGAGCCAGCCCACGCGCCAGCCGGTCATCGCATAGGTCTTGGCGACGCCGTTGAGCACGATGCAGGTCTCGGCGAGCTCGGGGACCTCGACCGGCATACTCGCCGCGCGCACACCCTCATAGGTGAGGTGCTCGTAGATCTCGTCGGTGATGACCCAGATCCCGTGCGAGTGCGCCCACTGGCCGATCTCGCGGACCTGCTCGGGGGAGTAGACCGCCCCGGTCGGGTTGGACGGCGAGCAGAAGAGCAGCGCCTTGGTGCGCTCGGTGCGAGCGGCCTCGAGCTGCTCGACGGTGACGAGATAGCCCTGCTCCTCGCCGGCGAAGACCTCGACGGTCGTGCCGCCGGCCAGGGCGATCGCCTCGGGATAGGTCGTCCAATAGGGCGCGGGCAGCAGCACCTCGTCGCCCGGGTCGACGATCGTCGCGAAGGCCATGTAGACCGCCTGCTTGCCGCCATTGGTCACCAGGACCTGACCGGCTGGCACGTCGAAACGGCTGTCGCGCAGGGTCTTGGCCGCGATCGCCTCGCGCAGATCGGGCAGCCCCGCCGCCGGGGTGTAGCGGTGGTTGGCCGGCTGGCGCGCCGCGGCCAGCGCCGCCTCGACGATGTAGTCGGGCGTCGGGAAGTCCGGCTCGCCCGCGCCGAAACCGATGACCGGCCGGCCGGCGGCCTTGAGGGCCTTGGCCTTGGCATCGACGGCGAGGGTGGCGCTCTCGGCGATGGCACCGATGCGGCGGGAGACCCGGCGGGGGGCGAAACGAGGGCTGAAGGTGGCGTTCGTCACGTCGCCCATGCTCCCACCTCGGAGGTATGCCGTCCGCCCCCGGTCCGCAGTGCGGTCGCAGCTGAGCGGCCAGGGGCGGTAACGCCACGGCTCTGAAGCGGACCGTCACACTCAAGACAACGCTGTCCACCGGGCCGTAAGTGGCGCCAGGGGACAGCGTTTCAATTTGCGGTTCGCGCCTAGGGGGCACTGTGCCGCCAGTTCGGCGCAGCCTGGCTCGGTGACGGTCCCTTCTGAGCCGGGGCGAGTGATCTGGTGCGGCCTACTCAAGAAGGCGCAGTGCGTTCCGCGCGAGCGATAAGGCCTCGGGGTGGCCGGAGTCGATGGTGTGTTGGTAGGCGGTGCGGGCGGCGTCCGCGTTGCCGACCATCTTCTCGAGGTTGCCGAGGTTGACCCAGGCCCTCGGGGCGTGTTCGGGTTCGCCGGAGTCGATGGCGTGCTGGTAGGCGGCGCGGGCGGCGTCCGCGCCGCCTACCAAGACCTGCGGCGTCCCTCGAACAACGGTCGGACGGATCCTTCGAGGCCAGGTGCCCTCGCTCCGTCAGTTCGTGTCCCCTTCCCCTTCCCCTTCCTCTGAAGCTGATCTCGTGCCCCGTTGACGTACGGCCTCAATCTCTGGGGGCACAGGCGCGGAGAAGGTCGCCTCGTCGAACGACGTGTGGGCGCCGGAGAAGGTCGCCCCCTCGAACGACGGGTAGGCGCCGGAGAAGGTCGCCCCGTTGAACCACGTGCCGGGGCCGGAGAAGGTCGCCCCCTCGAACGACGTGTGGGCGCCGGAGAAGGTCGCCTCGTTGAACCACGTGCCGGGGCCGGAGAAGGTCGCCCCCTCGAACGACGTGAGGTCGCCGGAGAAGGTCGCCTTCAGGAACCACGTGTGGGCGCCGGAGAAGGTCGCCCCGTCGAACAACGTACGGGCGCCGGAGAAGGTCGCATGCAGGAACGACGTGCTGGGGCCGGAGAAGGTCGCCTCGTTGAACCACGTGTCGTCGCCGGAGAAGGTCGCCTCGTTGAACCACGTGTCGTCGCCGGAGAAGGTCGCCTTGTAGAACGTCACGACGCTGCCGGAGAAGCTCGCCCCGCGAAACGACGTGAGGCTGCCCGAGAAGGTCGCCTCGCGGAACGATGTCAAGGGGCCGGAGAAGGTCACCCCGGTCAGGTTGAGGTCGTGCAAGTGAGCTCTCGTGAGGCTGAAGCTGAGGCTGCTCCAGCTAGTCGGTGTATCAGGATTTAGGGTGTGTTGGCGAATGAGGCTGATGATGGTGGATCGGACTTGGGTGTCGTGGGGGCGCCGTGCCGGGGTGGTTGTGGTGCTGGTTCCGTTGGCGGCCACGGTGGTGCTGGTGACTGCGATGTCGTCTAGTTCGGGGTCGTAGGGCAGGCGAAGGTATCCGCAGAGCACGTCCACACATTCCTGGCGCCGGGCCGGGTAGTCGTCGGCGAGGGCAGCCATCGCATAGACCCCGGCGATCCGCTCGGCAGGTGCGGCCGCGCCGAGCTGGGTGGAGGCGGCGCGGAACCGGTCGGTGAACGCCGCCTCACGCTCTCGATCGCGTGTCTCCGCTTCACGCGCCTGGGTGTCGGCGTACTGCTGCTCGGTGAAGGCCGCCGTGCGTTCGGCGAGGTCCTGTTTGCGGATGTTGACGACCAGGGCGACAGTCGCACCCACCGCTGCGGGCACCGCGAGTGAGCCGGTGAGCAGCTGAGTCGGGGTGAGTCCTTCAGCGAGGTTGATCGGCAGACGGGCCACGAACCACTCGTACGCCCCGAACGCCGCGCCGCCGGCAAGACCCAAAGCGCCGGCCAGAGTCCAGCCCAGCGGCCACCTTGAGATTCCCCCACCGGAGGCCTGTCGCTCCCGCTCAGGCGATGGTGACGATGGCGAGACCGTCATCGCGTGCCTCCTGTTTCCCGCGGGGTGCCGCCTTTTTGGATGCCTCAAACCACCCCAGCGTTCCACGGACTGCTCGTCACGTCGAGGTTGGCCGCACCGACTCTCTGCCGGCAGCCATTCCTGGACAACTCGCTCACGGCCGGCATCGCCTTGCACGTAGACGACCAGCGCAGTCCACGCCCCATCCGGATCGCGGGCCCACGACAGCACCAGTCCCTCGACCGGGTGCGCCACATCGGGCAGCGACACCCAGCCGTGGCGCCGGCGGCGCCCGCCGACCGAGCCGCTCAAGACGGGACGATCGCGTAGCGGAACGCCGCGCGTGGTGTCATCCCCGCTAGGAACGCGGGACTGTAAGCGGGCACACCGATGCACCCTGTCGGTAGCGGAGGCTGCGGCCGCCACCATCTGCCGGTCGTGCTGCTGCTTCTGTTCACTCATTCGACGTGCCGTTGGCCGACTCCGGCATGCCTCTGAGACGGCCGAGGCGCCCCAAGCCGGGCGCAATCGGCGCGGGCATGCCCGCGCACGTGCTCGTCGACCACGGCGGTGAGTTGCTCGCCGACGGTCTGCGATCAGGTGTAGTTGTGATGTCGCCGTCGCGCATGCTGGACGGCGATCGGGGTGACTCCCTCACATGCCTACGATCCACGCAAGGGCACCGACCCGTCCGCCGCCGTTGGGTGCCGCGGGCGAGCGAAGGAAGGCAACTGATGTTCTCCAAGGTGCTCGTCGCCAACCGTGGTGAGATCGCCGTCCGCGCCTTCCGGGCGGCCACGGAGCTCGGCGCCAAGACTGTCGCCGTCTTCCCGCACGAGGACCGCAACAGCGAGCACCGGCTCAAGGCCGACGAGTCCTACCAGATCGGATCCCCCGGGCACCCGGTCCGCGCCTACCTCGACCACGAGCAGATCGTCCAGGTGGCGGTCGAGTGCGGGGCCGACGCCATCTACCCGGGCTATGGCTTCCTCTCCGAAAACCCCCTCCTCGCCGAGGCCTGCGCGGCCCATGGCATCACCTTCATCGGGCCGCCCCCGTCGGCTCTGCACCTCGCCGGTAACAAGGCCAAGGCCATCGCCGCGGCACGCGCGGCGGGCCTGCCGACGCTGACGTCCGCACCGCCCAGCACCGACCTCGACGTCCTCGCGGCGGCGGCCGAGCAGGTCGGCTTCCCGGTCTTCGTCAAGGCCGTCTCCGGCGGCGGTGGCCGGGGGATGCGGCGGGTCGATGACCCCGCCCAGCTGCGTGACGCCCTGCAGGCGGCGCAGCGGGAAGCCGACGCCGCGTTCGGCGACCCGACCCTCTACCTCGAGCAGGCCGTCCCTGACCCACGGCATATCGAGGTCCAGGTCCTCGCCGACGCGACCGGCACGGTCATCCACCTCTACGAGCGCGACTGCTCGCTCCAACGGCGCCACCAGAAGGTCGTCGAGATCGCGCCGGCCCCCAATCTCGACCCTGCCCTGCGCGACCGGATGTGCGCCGACGCCGTGCGTTTCGCCGAGTCCATCGGCTATGTCAACGCGGGCACCGTCGAGTTCCTCCTGGGGACCGACGGCCGCTACGTCTTCATCGAGATGAACCCCCGCATCCAGGTCGAGCACACGGTGACCGAGGAGGTCACCGACTTCGACCTCGTCGTCGCCCAGTTGCGCATCGCCTCGGGGGAGAGCCTCGCCGACCTCGGCGTGACCCAGGACGACATCCAGCTGCGCGGTGCGGCGCTGCAGTGCCGCATCACGACGGAGGACCCGGCCAACGGATTCCGCCCCGACGCGGGGGTCATCACGGTCTACCGCTCGGCAGGCGGCGGCGGGGTCCGCCTCGACGGCGGCACCGTCTTCGTCGGCGCGCAGGTCAGCCCGCACTTCGACTCCATGCTCGTCAAGCTCACCTGCCGGGCGCGGTCCTTCCCGCTCGCCGTGCGCCGGGCGCGGCGAGCCCTCGCCGAGTTCCGCATCCGCGGAGTCTCGACGAACATCCCCTTCCTCGAGGCGGTCCTCGCCGACCCGGTCTTCCAGGCGGGGGAGGCGACGACCTCGTTCATCGACGAGCGCCCGCAGCTGTTGCGGGCCCGCACGCCCGCCGACCGCGGCACCAAGTTGCTGTCCTATCTCGCCGACGTCACCGTCAACCAGCCGCACGGCCCGGCGACGACTACCCTGCGCCCGCAGCGCAAGCTGCCAGACCTCGACTCCAGGGCCCCGCTGCCGCGTGGCAGCCGCGACCTGCTCCGCGAGCTCGGCCCCGCCGGTTTCGCCCGGCAGCTGCGCGAGCGCACTGACGTGCCGGTCACCGACACGACCTTCCGCGATGCCCACCAGAGTCTGCTCGCGACCCGCATGCGCACGCCGGACCTGCTCCACGCCGCCGAGCATGTCGCCCGGCTCACCCCGCAGCTGCTCTCGATGGAGGCCTGGGGCGGGGCGACCTATGACGTGGCCCTGCGCTTCCTCTCCGAGGACCCGTGGGAGCGGCTGGCCCTGCTGCGCGAGGCGATGCCCAACGTCCCGCTGCAGATGCTGCTGCGCGGCCGCAACACCGTCGGCTATACGCCCTATCCGACCAAGGTCACCGACGTCTTCGTCCGCGAGGCGGCGGCCACCGGGCTGGACATCTTCCGCATCTTCGACTCGCTCAACGACGTCGAGCAGATGCGCCCGGCGGTCGACGCCGTCCTGGCGACCGGCACCGCCGTCGCCGAGGTCGCGCTCTGTTACACGGGCAACCTGCTCGACCCGCGCGAGCAGCTCTACACCCTCGACTACTACCTGCGCCTGGCCGAGCAGATCGTCGGCACCGGGGCGCACGTGCTCGCCATCAAGGACATGGCCGGCCTGCTGCGCGCACCCGCTGCCGCACGGCTGGTCTCGGCCCTGCGCGAGCGCTTCGACCTGCCCGTCCACCTACACACCCATGACACCGCCGGCGGGCAGATCGGCACCCTGCTCGCGGCGATCCAGGCGGGCGTCGATGCCGTCGACGCGGCCTGCTCGTCGATGGCGGGCACGACCTCCCAGCCCTCGCTCTCGGCGCTCGTCGCGGCGACCGACGGGACCGACCGCCCGACCGGGCTCGACATCGACAACGTCTTCGCGCTCGAGCCCTACTGGGAGGCCGTCCGGCGCATCTACCGGCCCTTCGAGAGCGGGCTCGCCTCACCGACCGGGCGCGTCTACCACCACGAGATCCCCGGTGGTCAGCTGTCCAACCTGCGTCAGCAGGCCATCGCCCTCGGCCTCGGCGAGCGCTTCGAGGCCGTCGAGGACATGTATGCCGCGGCGAACCACATCCTCGGCAATATCGTCAAGGTGACGCCGTCGAGCAAGGTCGTCGGCGATCTGGCGCTCGCGCTCGTCGGCCTCGGCGCCGACCCGGCCGACTTCGCGGCCCATCCGGAGCGCTATGACATCCCCGACTCGGTCATCGGCTTCCTCGAAGGTGAGCTCGGGGTGCCACCGGGCGGTTGGCCCGAGCCGTTCCGGACCCGAGCCCTGCAGGGGCGCCAGGTCGGACCGCGGCTCACCGAGCTCACCGAGCAGGACGAGGTCGACCTGGTTGCCGACCCGACGGGGACGCTCAACCGGTTGCTCTTCCCCGGCCCGACGAAGGCGTTCGAGGAGTCTCGCGACGCCTACGGCAACCTGTCGGTGCTCGACACCGTCGAGTTCCTCCACGGCCTCACCCCGGGCCAGGAGTACGAGGTCGAGATCGAGGCCGGCAAGCGGCTGATCCTCGGCGTCGTGTCCATCGGCGAGGCCGACGCCAAGGGCATGCGCCAGGTCATGTGCACGCTCAACGGGCAGCTGCGCCCGGTGGCGGTCCGCGACCGCTCGGTCAAGGCCGACGTCGCCGCCGCCGAGAAGGCCGACGCGAGCGAGCCGGGTGAGGTCGCCGCGCCCTTCGCCGGTGTCGTCACGCCCGTCGTCGCGGTGGGCGATGTCCTGGCGGCCGGCGCGGTCGTCGCGACGATCGAGGCGATGAAGATGGAGGCGAACATCACGACCCCGGTGGCCGGGACCGTGCGCCGCCTGGCCATCGGCGCTCACCAGCAGCTCGAGGGCGGCGACCTCATCGTCGTCGTCGGTCCGAGCTGACGATGACCCCGGGCTCCGTGGACCAGTTCGCATCGCCCGCCCGACCTCACGTATGCTGTCCCCTCGGTGGCTTTGCGGCCCATGCTCAGTCATGCCCCCGCAGCCACCACCGACGGCCCGCCCCACGGGCCGAAGGGCAATAGCTCAATTGGTAGAGCACCGGTCTCCAAAACCGGCGGTTGGGGGTTCGAGTCCCTCTTGCCCTGCGGTGTCGAAGCAACGATCGCCCACGTGGCGACCGGCCCAGCGACCAAGCACAGATCGATCAGCACCACAGGAAGAGACAGACGCGTGACCGAGTCGAGCACGGCCAAGACGGGCAGCCGTGCCGCCCAGAAGCGGGCGGCACCGGGCAATCCGTTCAGTCGGTTCTTCGGCTCCATCGCGCTCTTCGTGCGCCAGGTGCTCGACGAGCTGCGCAAGGTCGTCCGCCCCACCGGGCCCGAGCTGCTCAACTACACGATCGTCGTCATCCTCTTCGTGCTGGCGATCATGGCAATCGTGTCCGGGCTGGACGTGCTGCTGCACAAGCTCGTGCTGTTCGTCTTCGCCGGCAGCTGAGTCGGCGGCGTCCGCCCGACGTGTGTCCGGGTGGACGTCACGTGCTTCACCCACGCTCATCAGGGGTGCCGAAGGCACCCCGCGACGCAGGAAATGAGGTCCAGGCCGTGGCCGACCAGGACGACGAGCTCGACATCGTGGCGCCCGACGCCGCGTCCGCCGACGCGCCCGCCGACGACCACAGCGAGGAGTCCGGCGACGTCGACGACGCCGCCGATGCCGGTCTCGACGAGCTGGCCGACGACGCCGTGACCGACGAGTCCGACGACGAGGGTGGCGACGTCGCCGCCGCGCCGACCGGCGCATCCGACGAGGCCATCGACCCGGTCGCCGAGTTCAAGGCGACGCTGCGGGCCAAGCCGGGCGACTGGTTCGTCGTGCACTCCTACGCCGGCTACGAGAACCGGGTCAAGGCCAACCTCGAGACCCGCATCGTCAGCCTCAACATGGAGGACTACATCTTCGAGATCGAGGTCCCCATGGAGGAGGTGACCGAGATCAAGAACGGCCAGAAGAAGCTCGTGCGGCGCGTGCGGATGCCCGGTTACGTCCTCGTGCGGATGGACCTCACCGACGAGTCGTGGGGCGCCGTGCGGCATACCCCTGGCGTCACGGGCTTCGTCGGCAATGCTCACCAGCCCATCCCGCTGACCCTCGACGAGGTCTACCGGATGCTCGCCCCCGACCTGGCGCCGGCCGTCGCGGGTGCCGCCGGCGGCGCGGGCAGCGTGGCAGGCAAGCCCAAGGAGATCCGCCTCGTCGACTTCGAGGTCGGCGAGTCGGTCACCGTCATGGAGGGCCCCTTCGAGACCCTCCCGGCGACCATCTCCGACATCAACCCCGACACCCAGAAGCTCAAGGTGCTCGTCTCGATCTTCGGCCGGGAGACCCCGGTCGAGCTGTCCTTCAGCCAGGTCGCCAAGATCTGACCGTCGGACGATGTCTGCAACCGGGTCATCGCCCTGAGGCGTCGGCCCACCACCAAGGAGAATCGCAATGCCCCCCAAGAAGAAGAAGATCACCGGCTTCATCAAGCTGCAGATCAACGCCGGCGCGGCCACCCCGGCCCCGCCCGTCGGCCCGGCCCTGGGCCAGCACGGCGTCAACATCATGGAGTTCGTCAAGGCCTACAACGCGGCGACCGAGCACCAGCGCGGCAACGTCATCCCGGTCGAGATCACAGTCTATGAAGACCGCTCCTTCACCTTCGTCACCAAGACTCCGCCGGCCGCCGAGCTGATCAAGAAGGCCGCCGGCATCGCCAAGGGCTCCAACGAGCCGCACAAGACCAAGGTCGCCAAGCTCTCTGCCGAGCAGGTCCGTGAGATCGCCGCGCAGAAGCTCGAAGACCTCAACGCCAACGACGTCGAGATGGCGGCCCGGATCATCGCCGGCACCGCTCGCTCGATGGGGGTGCAGACCGAGGGTTACTGACCCTCGTGACGCACGCCAACGGCATACGCCCTCGTATGCCGGGTGGGAGAGCCGAGCGCGGCTCGTCGACCACACCTCCACCGAACACAGCAGTCAAGGAGCAGCAATGAAGCGCAGCAAGGCCTACCGAGCCGCAGCTGAGAAGATCACCCCGGGCAAGGTCTATGCCCCCCTCGAGGCCGTGCGCCTGGCGAAGGCCACCTCGAGCACCAAGTACGACGCGACCGTCGAGGTCGCCATGCGCCTGGGTGTCGACCCGCGCAAGGCCGACCAGATGGTCCGTGGCACCGTCAACCTCCCGCACGGCACCGGCAAGACCGCTCGCGTGCTGGTCTTCGCCGGTGGCGACAAGGCCGACGCGGCTCGTGAGGCCGGCGCCGACTTCGTCGGCACCGACGACATGATCGAGAAGGTCACCGGTGGCTGGCTCGACTTCGACGCCGTCGTCGCGACCCCCGACCTCATGGGCAAGGTGGGCCGGCTTGGCAAGGTGCTCGGTCCGCGCGGCCTCATGCCCAACCCCAAGACGGGCACCGTGACGATGGACGTGGCCAAGGCCGTCACCGACATCAAGGGCGGCAAGATCGAGTTCCGCGTCGACAAGCACGCCAACCTCCACTTCATCATCGGCAAGACCTCCTTCGAGGACCGCGCCCTGGTGGAGAACTACTCGGCGGCGCTCGACGAGGTGCTGCGGCTCAAGCCGTCGGCGTCCAAGGGCCGCTACATCGAGAAGGCCACCATGGCCACGACGATGGGCCCCGGCGTGCCGCTCGACTACAACCGCACCCGCAACCTCATGGACGACGACAACGCCTGATCCGGCACTCGTTCGGCGCGCGGCCGGCATACCCCTGGTGGGTATGCCGGCCGCGCGCTGTCCGGGGGAGGCGACTATCCTTGGCCTGCCACGTCGCGTGGCACCCGTGACCACCCTCAACGCACCCCAGGGGTATGCCGTGAAGTTGTCGATCCTCGCTGCGGCCGTCTGCGCCGCTGCTGTCTCCCTCGCTGGCTGCGCCTCGGGCACGACGACCTCGACGAGCACCGCCCCCGCGGTCGCGAGCACCGCGGCGGCGCCGTCCACCCCCGCGACCGACGCGGCCGGGGTGATGGACGGGGCGACGCTGTCCAAGAAGATGGCCGACGCCTTCGTCGCCGCCAAGACCGGGACGATGACGATGACGATGACGAGCACCGGGGCGACGACCTCGGCGGTGCCGGTCAACGGCACCATCACCTCGAAGTTCGCCGTCCAGGCCGACGGCAAGATGGACTCGATGGTGACGATGGCCCTCGGTCCGCTCAACCTCGACGCGGTCGTCGCCGGCGGGCTGATGTACATGAAGATGTCCGGGCTGAAGTCCAAGGACGGCAAGCCCTGGATCAAGATCGACCCCACCGGCACCGATGCCCTCTCCAAGCAGCTGGCCGGCCAGCTCGGGCAGGCCGGTGACCCGCGCGCCCAGATGGAGGGCTACAAGGACGCGACGGTGACCCTGGTCAGCTCGAGCGGTGGCGTGACCAACTACAAGCTCAACGGGGTCAAGTCCAACGGCCAGACCGTCAACGGCGACGTCTTCATCTCGGTGGAGGACTCCACCGGACGCCCGCAGAAGATCACCATGAACATCTCCGGCGTCCAAGCCGTGGGCGTCTTCTCGGCGTGGGGCGAGCCGGTGAGCGTGACCATCCCGCCGGCCGACCAGGTGGGGCCGCCTCCGGCGATCTGAGCGCGGGTTAGGGCGCCCTCCATTGACGGAGGCGATGGGGAGCATTCACGCTGACGATTGACGTCGACTTGGCAAAGTGCCCAAGGCGATATAGCGTGGCTATCACCAGCCCCACCCTTCGTCAGCGAGGTGCGCACCCCCCATGGCTCTCATCGGGTCCGAGATCAAGCCCTTCACCGCCGCCGCATTCAAGAGCGGCCAGTTCGTCGACGTCAGCGACGCCAACCTCAAGGGCACGTGGTCGATCGTCTTCTTCTACCCGGCCGACTTCACCTTCGTCTGCCCGACGGAGCTGGGCGACATGGCCGACCACTACGCCGAGCTCAAGGCCCTCGGGGTCGAGGTCTTCTCGGTGTCGACCGACACCCACTTCGTCCACAAGGCCTGGCACGACGCCTCCGAGACGATCGGCAAGATCGACTACTACATGGTCGGCGACCCGACCGGCACCATCACGACCAACTTCAAGGTCATGCGTGAGGGCCAGGGCCTGGCCGACCGCGCCACCTTCGTCATCGACCCCGACGGCATCATCCAGATCATGGAGGTCACCTGCGAGGGCGTCGGGCGCAACGCCGCCGAGCTCGTCCGCAAGGTCAAGGCCGCTCAGTACGTGCGCAACCACCCGGGCGAGGTCTGCCCGGCCAAGTGGGAAGAGGGCGACACCACCCTGGCCCCGGGTCTCGACCTGGTCGGCAAGATCTGAGCGACCGCTCGCCTCACTGCTCGTCAGGTATGCCGCGTCGCCCCACGGTGACGCGGCATACCTCTTGGCACCATTGATCCCTTAGTCTCGCAACGCTTTCCCGGGAGTATGCCGTGCTCGACGCCAACCTCACCACCGCCCTGCGCGGCTATCTCCAGCGGCTCACCGAGCCGGTCGTGCTCGAGGCCAGCCTCGACGACTCCCGCGCCTCGGCCCAGACCCGCGAGCTGCTCGGCGAGATCGCCGCGCAGTCCGACCGCGTCAGCGTCGTCATGCTCGACGGCACCTCCGCGGACGCCCGCAAGCCCTCCTTCGCGGTGACCCGGCCCGGTGCCGACATCTCGGTCCGCTTCGCCGGCGTCCCGCTCGGGCACGAGTTCACCTCGCTCGTGCTGGCGATCCTGCAGGTCGGTGGAGTGGCCCCCAAGGTCTCCGACGAGACCGTGGCCGCCGTGCGGGCCATCGAGGGGGAGCACCACTTCGAGACCTACATGTCGCTCACCTGCCAGAACTGCCCCGACGTCGTGCAGGCGCTCAACGTCATGAGCGTGCTCAATCCGCGCATCAGCCATGTCGCGATCGAGGGCGGAGCCTTCCAGGGCGAGATCGAGTCGCGCAAGATCCTCGCGGTGCCCACGGTCTATCGCAACGGCGAGCTCTTCGGGCAGGGCCGGATGACCCTTGAGGAGATCGTCGGCAAGCTCGACACCGGCGCCGCAGCCCGCGATGCCGAGCGGCTCGGCGGCCTCGACCCCTTCGACGTCCTCGTCGTCGGTGGCGGCCCGGCGGGAGCGGCGGCGGCCATCTACGCGGCGCGCAAGGGGATCCGCACCGGCATCGTTGCCGAGCGCTTCGGCGGCCAGGTCATGGACACCATGGCCATCGAGAACTTCATCTCGATGACCCACACCGAGGGCCCCCAGCTCGCGGCCGCCCTCGAGGCGCACGTGCGCACCTACGAGGTCGAGGTCATGGAGCTGCAACGCGCCGCCTCGCTCATCCCGGCACCTGAGGCCGGGGGGTTGGCCGAGGTGACCCTCGACAACGGGGCCGTCCTGCGCGCCCGCAACGTCATCGTCGCCACCGGCGCGCGCTGGCGGCATATGGGAGTGCCGGGCGAGGAGGACTACCGCAACAAGGGCGTCACCTTCTGCCCTCACTGCGACGGGCCGCTCTTCAAGGGCAAGCGGGTCGCCGTGATCGGTGGCGGCAACTCGGGCATCGAGGCGGCGATCGACCTCGCCGGTGTCGTCGGGCACGTCACTGTCCTGGAGTTCCTCGACGAGCTGCGCGCGGACGCCGTCCTGCAGCGCAAGCTCTATTCGTTGCCCAATGTCGAGGTCGTCCTCTCGGCCCGCACGACCGAGGTGCTCGGCAATGGCGAGCAGGTGACCGGCCTCGACTACGAGGACCGCGTCAGCGGAGTCGCCAAGCACCTCGACCTCGACGGCGTCTTCGTCCAGATCGGTCTGCTGCCCAATACCGACTGGCTGGGCTCTGCCGTCGAGCTGACGCCGCGCAAGGAGATCATCATCGACGAGCGCGGGCAGACCTCTGCCGCAGGCGTTTTCGCCGCCGGCGACTGCACGACGGTGCCCTACAAGCAGATCGTCATCAGTCTCGGCGCCGGGGCCACGGCCGCCCTTGCCGCCTTCGACCATCTCATCCGCACGACGGCCCCGGCCGAGCCGGCGCAGGCGGCCGCGGCT
>CAZLGB010000074.1:0-15015 GCA_964558825.1 uncultured Intrasporangiaceae bacterium | reverse complement strand
GGGCTGGGCCAGGGCCGGGGCGAGCACCGCCCGGGCCGCGCTCGCGGTGCCGGCGATGTCGCCGAGGTCGAGGGCGTCGATGGCCTCGTCGAGGGCGCGCAGCACCTGCCAGGCACGCGCCGAGCTGTCGGGCAGGCTCTTGGCCAGCCCGTCGAGGGCGACGATGTCGGCGATGAGCTCGCGGACCTCGGTGTGCACCTCGACGAGGTCGGCGCGGGCCAGCCGATAGATCGGCTCGGTGCCGGCCGTTGACTTGTCCCCCAAAGGGCTCGGGCGCCCCAGCGGGATCTGCGGGTTGGCCGCCGCCTCGACGTAGGCCCGGAAGCGACCCTTGTCCGACAGCCGCACGGGGATCCACGAATTGCGCGGAGCGAGCCCCTTGACGATCGCCCCGTCACGGTCGAAGACCAGGCCCTCGGCCTGGAAGCCGGGCCAGTCACCGCTCCAGCCGAGGTCGACGACGGCCTCCAGCTCACGGTCGCGCAGCTCCGCCGGCACCTCGGCCCGCAATCGCAGCCAGGTCGTGCCCCACGGCGGTCCCCAGGCCCGGCCGACCCGGAAGGGAGTGTAGGTGGCGGCGAGCGCGACCTCGGGTGCGACCGGCTCACCGTGGCCGGCGATCCCGTCGGGGCCGGTCACCTGCCAGGCAGCAACCTCGAGCGGCAGCACCGTCGTCGTCGCGGCAGGCCGGATCCGCTCCTCGAGGACCCGCCCCACCCGGGCCTCGATCATTGCGCGCTGGTCGTGCACCGGTGCCCTCCCTATCGGCCGGCTCTTGCTCCAACCTAGCGGCTGACCCGCTCCGGCGCGCGAGCTTGGCTCACCCACACGAGGAGCACCGTCAACGCACAGGAAACTCACAAGGTCCTCTCCCACGATGATTGACATGGCTACTACCCACGCGATGCTCGCGGCGTCGAGCTTCCGGGCAATCGGCACCGAGTGCCAGTTGCTCGCCACCGAGATCGGCGCCCTGCCTGCGGCCGTGGCACTGGCCCGCGAGGAGCTCGCCGCCCTCGACGCGGCCGCCTCGCGCTTTCGCCCCGACTCGGAGGTATGCCGGTTGGCCGCCCTCGCCGCGGACGGTCCCGCCTCCGTGGTCGTCTCCGAGTTGCTGGCCGACTATCTCGCCGCCGCGCTCGACGCGGCCGAGCGCACCGACGGCCTCGTCGACCCGACCGTCGGCTCGGCGTTGGTCGCGAGCGGCTACGACCTCGACCTCGACGTGGTCCGCGGGCGCACGGCATACCCCAGTGGGGAGCTGACCGCGGCGGTGCCCGGCTGGCGTGCGGTGTCGCTCGACCCGGTGAGCCGGCGCGTGTGGGTGCCCCAGGGGTGCCTCATCGACCTCGGCTCGACCGCCAAGGCGCATGCCGCCGATCGGATCGCGGCACGACTGGCGGCGCAGCTGCCCGGTGGCTTCCTCGTCAACCTCGGCGGCGACATCGCCGTCGCCGGACCGGCGCCCGCGGATGGATGGCAGATCGGCGTCGAGGACGCGGCGGGCGATGTGCGCCAGGTCGTCACCTCCCACGATCAGGCCATCGCCACCTCGTCGACCCGGCTGCGTCGTTGGCTGGTCAGCGCCGATGCCCAGGGCGCTGGGCAGCTCGAGCGCCACCACATCCTCGACCCGCGCACCGGCCGGACCGCGCCCGAGACCTGGGCGCAGGTCAGCTGTGCCGGCGCCAGCGCCCTGCAGGCCAATGCCGCCTCGACCGCGGCCATCGTCCTCGGTCCGCAGGCGCCTGCGTGGCTGGAGGCGCACGGCATACCTGCCCGTTTGGACGGACTGGACGGCTCGCTCGTCCTCGTCGCCGGGTGGCCGGCCCCGACGGCCGACGACCTGGTCAAGCATCCGTCGACGGCCGACGGTGGGCAGTCGCGATGAACGAGCTGCTCTGGTACACCTCCCGCGCCACCGGCCTGGTGAGCGTCGTGTTGCTCACCGCCGTCGTCGTGCTCGGCGTGCTGATCTCCGGGCGGCGCCGCCCGCACGGCGACAGCCCGCTCGTCGTCATGGGGCTGCACCGGTGGCTGTCGCTGGGGCTGCTCAGCTTCCTCGCGCTGCATGTGACGACGGCGGTGGCCGAGACCTATGTGTCGATCGATCTCGTGTCGGCGCTGGTCCCCTTCACCTCCGGCTACGAGCGGGTCTGGGTGGGGCTCGGCACGCTGGCCGTCGACCTGCTCGGCGCGGTGCTGATCACCAGCTGGCTGCGCCACCGGATGCCCGAGCGGCGGTGGCGGCTCGTCCACTGGCTGACCTATGCCATGTGGCCCATCGCCGTCCTGCACGGCTTCATGCTCGGCACGGCCGACGAGCCGTGGCTGCGCTTCACGACCCTGGGCTGTGGCGTGGTGGGGATCCTTGCCACGGCGTGGCGGGTCGGGTCCACCTTCGCCGACCGCGTGCGTCGCGCCGACGTCGCGGCCCAGGAATGGAGCTGACGATGACGACGCCCACGACGCGTAGTGCGCCCGGTGGCCATGGGGGCGTCGGTGTCGCTGGTGGCGGCTCGGGGCCGGTGAGCGCCCCCGTGTCGGGTGCGGCGCTGGCCGACCTGCTCGATGCGTCCGGGCTGACCGGGCGCGGCGGGGCCGCGTTCTCGACCGGAGTGAAGGTCCGCGCCGCCCTCGAGCACCACGCCGATCTCATCGTCAACGCCTGCGACGGCGAGGTGGGGGCGGCCAAGGACGCGTGGGTCATCGCCGCGCACCTGCCCGAGGTCGTCCGGGCGGCCCAGCTCATCGCGCCCGGGCGCCGCCGCACCGTCTGGTATGCCGCGCACCGCGGGTCGGCGACGGCCGGCGCGCTGCAGGCCGCCGGCGTGCGCGTGCTCGAGGCGCCCGACCGCTACGTCTCCTCCGAGGAGACCGCGCTGATCTCGCTCGCCCACGGCGGGCTGGCTCGCCCGATGACCAAACGCGAGCCCTTCGTCTTCGGCGGGCGTGACTCCACCGGGCGGCGGATCCGCCCGACGGTCGTGCTCAATGCCGAGACCGTCTGGCGGATCGGGCAGATCGCCGAGCGCGGATCCGCAGGGGCGTCATGGTTCCGGTCGCTGGGGCTGCCCGAGGAGCCCGGTCCCCGACTGGTCAGCGTCTCGCTGCCCGGTGCGGTCGCCGGCCCGGTCGTGGTCGAGACGGCGACCGGCACTCCCCTGGAGCAGATCATCGCCGCCGCCGGCGGGCTGTCGGCGAGCGCCGAGGCGGTGCTCATCGGCGGGCTCGGCGGTGCCTTCGTGTCGGCGTCGGAGGCGCGTGCGGCCGTCTGGTCCACCGCGTCGCTGCGACCCTTGGGGGCCTCGCTGGGCCCTGGGGTGATCGAGGTGCTCGACCCTGGTCGCTGCCCGCTCGCCGAGGTCACCCGCTGGTTGACGTATGCCGCGGGCGAGTCGGCGGGCCAGTGCGGCCCGTGCATGTTCGGTCTGCCTGCCTTGACCGAGTCGTGGAGCCGACTCGTCGAGCGGCCGTCGACCCAAGGGATCGAGCGGACCCGCCAGCTCATCGGGCTGCTGCCCGGCCGAGGCGCCTGCCACTATCCCGACGGGGTCGCCCGCTTCACGGGGTCGGCGCTGCGGGTCTTCGACGGGCATCTGCGTGCGCACGCCTCGGGTCGCTGCCCGGTCGGCACCGCGGCATACCAGCTGGAGAGGAGCTCCCATGGCCACCACGGCTGACCCCCGAGCCACTGCCACGCGGCAGACGCTGCGGGTGGACCGGGTCGCCTGCTCGGCGCATGGCGTCTGCGCGAGCCTGTTGCCCGAGCACGTCCGGCTCGACGAGTGGGGCTATCCGATCGTCACCGAGCCGGCGCTCGACGAGCAGGACGCTCGGCTCGCCGTGACCTTGTGTCCGGCCCGGGCGCTCTGGGTGACCCAGCCGCGTTGACAGGTCGACGCCACAGCTTTCTTAGCTCGCACACAGGTTGAGGACCGATTCTGTCGGTGATCGTTCAACCGGAAGGATGCCTCGCCATGAACCTCTCCGTCCTCGGACGGGCCCGCCGCTGGACCACCGCCGTGCTGGCGGCGGGCGGGCTCGCGACCGTCGGGGTCGGCACGCATCTGGCCCAGGCCCATGCCGCCACCACCGCCGAGCCCGCCACCCGTGGCTCGCAGACCGTCCCGGGCCAGGCGGCCCCTGGACAGGGCTCGACCGGATCCAAGGTCTCACCGGGCACGTCGGGCAAGAACGGCAGCTCGAGCAACGGCTCCGGCACGAAGTCGGGCTCCGGCTCGGGCTCCAGCTCGGGGTCTGGCGGTTTCACCCCGGTCTCCCCGCCCGGATCGGGGTCCGGCGGCGGCTTCACCATGCCCAAGACGCGCGGTTCCTGACCGCACAGCGGCAACAGCGCTCCGCCGACAGCGCCCACTCGTCCCCTGCGAGTGGGCGCTGTCGGTGTCCCGGCATACCCGATCACCGGCGCGACCCCACCCGGCACGTATGCCGTTCGCCAGCCCCCCTGGCGTGCTTCATCCGTGAGCCGGGTGTCGCTGTCATGACGACGGCGATGACAGGGGGCAAGGGAAGCCCCACGACAGCGGATGGCCCGGTCGCCCCCTGGGGGCGACCGGGCCATCCGGTGGCGACGCCGACGACGTCAGCGGTGAGGCGATGAGCCGGCGGGCGGGGTGGGCGCCGCGGCGTCCACCCCGACCGGGGCTCAGATGCCGTCGGTGTGCTCGCCCCACGTCGTGGGGGCGTCCTGCGGAGTGGCGGTGTGCTCGATCGTCACCGCGGGCTCCTCGTGGGTGCTCTCCGGGCGGGGCGTCTGGGCCGCGCCGGAGGTGTGCGGGTGCGCGGGACGCTTGGCGGCGAGCTTGTCGACGCCGACGACGACCTGCTCGCGGACCTTGCCGAACTGCGCGGCATACCGACCCTCGGTGCGCTGGTCGAGCGCGGCGCCGGCCTTGTCGAGCAGCGCGCTGACCTTGTCGCGGTTGTCGTGGGCCAGCTCGCCGGCCTGCTCCACGGCCCGCTTGACGGCCTTCTCGGTGGCGACGGTGAGCTCGTCGAGGCGACGGTCGAGGTCGAGCTCGTCGAGCTTGGCCTTGAGGGTCTCGGTGATCGTGGACATGTCTGGGGGTCCCCCCTGCGTGCTGGTGGTGGCAGTCCCGGGACCATTCCCGGAGCCACCCTCGTCAACGTGGGCGCCCGAGACGCTGTTCCGGGCGCGGGGTCAGGGACGCCCCTGAACTCCCCCTGACCCCGTCGCGCCAATTGCCTCCACGAGCGGTCTCGGTCAACCCGGCGGACCGACTCGCTCAGCCCTGGACCCGCGCGCTCGTCGGGTCGTAGAGCGGACGCAACGAGACCTGCACTGCGTGGCGCTCGCCGGCGATGTCGACCTCCCATGTGCCCGACCCGAGCCAGTCGACGGTGACCGGCCCTCCGTCGGGGCGAGCGACCATCGCCAGCCCGACCGCGCCGCCGAGCGTCCAGCCATAGCTGCCCGAGCGCACGTCGCCGACGGGTATGCCGTCGCGCAGGACGATCTCGGCGTGGAAGAGCAGCGGCTCGGGGTCGCTGACGAGCACCTGGACGAGCCGGTGGGCCGGCGGGCCGGCCGCGAGCGCAGTCAGCGTCGGCCCGCGCCCGATCCACTCGACCGGCTTGTCCTTGGCGACGGCAAAACCGAGCCCGACCATGGCGAGGTCGTCGGTGTTGTCGATGTCGTGGCCGTAGTCGCGATAGGCCTTCTCCAGGCGCAGGCTGCCGAGGGCCTTGAGGCCGACATGGCGCATCCCGAGCGGCTCACCTGCCGAGACGAGCGCCTCGTAGACGTGACCCGCGTGCTCGACGGGAATGTAGAGCTCCCAGCCCAGCTCGCCGACATAGGTGATCCGCACGGCCAACGCCTCGGCGCACCCGAGGTCGATCCAGCGCGCGTCACGGAAGGCGAAGGCCTCGGCCGACAGGTCACTCTCGCTCGCCGCCTGCAGCACCTCGCGGGAGCGCGGCCCCTGGATGTTGATCTGCGCATAGGCCGCGGTCACGTCCGTCACGCGGCAATCCGCCTCTGCTGTATGCCGGCCCAGCCAGGCGAGCGTGTGGCCATGGGCCGTGTCGCTCGCGACGACGAGGAAGCGCTCGGCCGACAGTCGGGTGACGGTGAGGTCGGCCTCGATGCCTCCCAGCTCGTTGAGCCATTGGGTGTAGGTGATCCGGCCGGCCTCTCCCGCAACGGCTCCCGCGCTGACCCGGTCAAGCACCGCCGCGGCGTCGGGCCCCTCGACGAGGAACTTGGCCATGAAGGACATGTCGATGAGCCCGACTCCGGTGCGGATCGCGTCGTGCTCGGCTCGCCACAGCTCGAACCACGGCTCGTGCCCCCACGACGGCTGGGCACTCGGGGTCTGGCCGGGGCCGGCATACCAATCGGGCGACTCCCAGCCGGAGACGTCCTTCATATAGGCGCCGGCGGCAATGAGCTTGTCGTGCAAGGGGCTTCGCTTGATGCCTCGGCCGGTGCGCAGCTGGGTGCCCGGCGCGTGAGCGGCATAGACCGTGCCGAGGATCTCGGCCGTGCGCGCGCGCCGCAGAGCCGGCGCGAGCTGCCAGGACTGGAAGCGGTCGACATTGAAGGCCGTGACGTCGACGTCGGGGTGACCGCTCGTGATCCACTGCGCGACAACGCGACCCAGCCCGCCGCTGGAGAGGATGCCGATGGAGTTGAGCCCGGCACAGACGAAATAGCCACGGACGCCCGGCGCCTCGCCGACCGCCGGCAGCAGGTCGGGGGTGAAGGACTCGGGCCCGCAGAAGAAGGTCCGGATGCCGGCGTGGAGGGTCACCGGCACCCGCTCCATCGCTGTGCGCAGGAAGGGCTCCATCCGCTCCCAGTCCGGCTCGAGGGTGCCGAAGGAGAAGTCGCGAGGGATGCCGCCGACCTGCCACGCCGCGGCGCGCGGCTCGAAGAGCCCGACCATGAGGCCACCGCCCTCCTCGCGGTAATAGCCATAGGCCGCGGGGTCCTCGAAGACCGGCAGGTCGGCGCGCACCCCGTCGATCGGCTCGGTGATGAGGTAGTAGTGCTCGGCCGCCTGGTTGGGCACGACGAGGCCGTTGCGGGCGGCCAGCTCGCGCGCCCACATGCCGGCGGCGTTGACGGCATACTCGCACTCGATGTCACCCTGCGCGGTGCGCACGGCGGTCACCTGTTGGAGCCGATCCCCTTGCGTGACAACGGATTCGACTGAGACGCCCTCGATGATCCGCACACCCAGCGCCTTGGCCCCGCGGGCGAGCGACATGGTGAGGTCGACCGGGTTGACCCGTCCGTCACCGGGCACATAGAAGCCCGCCTGCAGGTCCTCGGTCCGCGCGAGCGGGAAGAACTCGGCGATCTCGCGCGGTGAGATCTCGTGGACCTCGAGGCCCTGGGTGCGCTGGAAGGCGGCGATGCGGCGGTATTCGTGCAGCCGCCCGGCGTCGGCCGCCGCCTCGATGAGCCCGACCGGCTTGAAGCCCGTCGCCTGCCCGGTCTCGGCCTCGAGCCGCGCATAGAGGTCGCGGCCATAGAGGCGCATCGCCGTCGAGGTGTGCGAGGTCGAGCCGAAGCAGGTCATCAACCCGGCCGCGTGCCAGGTCGTGCCCGAGGTGAGCCGATCACGCTCGAGGACGACGACATCGGTCCAGCCGAGGTGAGCCAGGTGATAGGCGATCGAGCATCCGATGACACCGCCTCCGATGATGACGACGCGGGCTCGGGATGGCAGCTCCCGGCCTGCGGCCGGCGAGACGACTGCGGTTTCACTCACCCCCGCAACCTATCCGTCCGACGAGCCGGCGCTGCAGCCCCGGCGTATCAGTGGCGCCTGCTCATGGCTCTGCCCAGATGTCCCACCTCTCCCAAGGAGCCACCATGCCAGGCCGTGCGCGTGAACTGTCCATCAACCCCGAGACCATCCGCCCCGTCCGCACCCCCATGTCCCTCGTCCGCAGTGAGCCCTCCGACGCCGGATTCGCCTTCCTGCGCGAGACCCTCGCCCGCCAGGTCCCGCACGCCGAGTTCCGCGAGGTCGGCGACCGGGGCGCCGTCGGCGCCTTCGACGACGACCGGCTGGTCGGCTTTGCCGACCCGTCCTCCGGGCAGACCCACCTGCTGCCCCTGCTCGAAACGCTCACCCCCGCCCGCTCGCACCTGCCGGCCGCCAGGGCGGGCGTGCGCGCCCTGCTCGCCGAGCAGGGTCACCTCTTCGCCGACGACGTCAGCAAGGTCGCTGCGGCCACCCCGCGCCAGTTGTATGCCGGCACCGGCTCGCGCCGCGGGGTGACCCGGCGCCCGGAGGCGATGCTCGCGACCGTCCCGATCCGCCGCTCGATGGGCCGGGTGCCGGTCTTCGGTCCGGGCTCGGCCGCGTCGGCGTCCTTCGGCGCGCAGGGGCTCGTCGGCCTCGGCCACCGGTGGGGCCGCGCGGCCCTCACCGACCAGCGCATCCAGCCCGACCCGATCGACCGGGTCGCCGAGCGGATCCGCGAGGCGGCGGCACCCCTGCTCGAGGACCGCGCCGTCACCCTGACGGACGCCACGCCCGTCTACTACGACGACGGCGAAGGGCTCATCCAACCGGCATACCGCGTGCGGCTCGTGCTCGACCCGGACGACAAGGAGGCCGCGACCCCGGGGCGGATGGTCGGCTACCTGCCGATCGGCGATCAGCCCGGCGCGCTGCCTCCGCTCGTGCGCCCCGCCGACCCGGCCCCGGGCGATGCCGGTGACCAGCCGGGGCGGGCGCCCAAGGGCGGGCCGACCGTCGGGCGCTATGTCGTGCGCAAGGACAACGCCGGCTGGGTGGCCAGCGCCAACGCCTTCATGAGCACGATCAACGCCTTCAGCTTCTTCCTCGGCGGCTTTGCCGACGCGCAGTACTACTGGGCCGAGCCGCGCCTGTTCACGACCCAGAAGAACTCCTTCGTCAACGCGGTCAACATCGCCCTCACCGAGGTCCACGGCAACTGGAACCTCTTCACGACCCTGCAGAACAACGCCGACTACGTCTATCTCAACCAGATCCCCGCGCCTGGATATGGCGGCGCGGGCGGGGTCGGCTCGCTCGCCTATTGGATCCTCCACTCGTGCGAGGTCATCCCGACGGCGACCGACGAGACGACGTCCTTCGACGTGTGGTGGAACATCTTCGGCGGCCTGCACGCCGCCGTCGGCTATCGCACGGAGATGTGGATCAACGACCAGGTGAGCTCGCTCTTCGGGCTGCTCATCGGGCTCGGCGCCCCGGTCGTGTCGACCTGGCTGCACACGGTCATCACCGACAACGACTACCAGTCGGGCGACACCTACTACGACGACAATCGCCAGATGACCGAGCCGATGGGCCGGCCCTCGGCGATCGCCGTCAGCGGGCACGGCGACGACACCGCCCGGATGGTCGCCCCGCTGCCTCGGCCGAGCTCGCTCACCGAGTGGTGGTACGGCAACTGAGCCGCACGGCATACCTCCGTCTGCGACCGGGCCTCGCGCAACCCCCTGCGAGGCCCGGTCGCGGCGTTAGGCTGCGCGCACCGGGGACGGGCCCGGCGACTCGCACGTCACGCCTCGCCACGAGGAGACACCTTGTCCGGTCACCCGCACGTCGACGCCTTCGCGCCGCCGAGTCGCGCGCAGGAGGTCAGCGAGGGGATCTTCGCCTACGTCCAACCCGACGGATCGTGGTGGATCAACAACACTGGCTTCCTCGTCGGCTCGCGCGGGGTCGTGTCGATCGATGCGTGCTCGACGGAGCGGCGTACGCGCGCCCTGCAGGGGGCGATCGCGGCGGTCACCGACCGCCCGGTGCGCACGCTGGTCAACACCCACCATCACGGTGACCACACCTTCGGCAACTACCTCTTCCCCGGCGCGACGATCGTCGGTCACGACGCGATCCGGGCGCCGCTGCGCGCGTGGGGTATGCCGCGTGACGCCCCGATCTGGACGCCGGTCGAGTGGGGCGCGATCGAGCTTGACCCGCCCTTTCTCACCTTCGCCGACCAGGTGACGGTGTGGGTCGACGAGCTGCGGTGTGAGGTGACCTATGCCGGCACGCCGGCGCACACGACCAACGACTCGTTTGTGTGGATCCCCGAGCGGCGGCTGCTCTTCTCCGGCGATCTGGTCTTCAACGGCGGGACGCCTTTCCTGCTGCAGGGGTCGATCGCGGGGGCGCTCGAGGCGGTCGACCGGCTCGCCGCGCTCGGCGCCGAGACGATCGTGCCCGGACACGGACCGGTCTGCGGGCCAGAGGTTTTCGCGACGATCCGCGGCTATCTGGGCTTCGTGCAGAGCCACGCGGCGGCCGGGCGCGCGGCCGGGCTGACCCCCTTGCAGCTGGCCCGCGAGCTCGACCTCGGGGAGTATGCCGGGCTGCTCGACTCCGAGCGCATCGTCGGCAACCTCCATCGGGCCTATGTCGAGCTCGACGGCGGAGAGCGGGGCGTGCTGCTCGATCTCGGCGCGGCCATCTCGGAAATGCTGGCCTTCAACGGCGGGCGTCCGCTCACCTGCCACGCCTGACTGCCACGCCTGACCCGCCACGCCTGAACTGCCACGCCTGGGCGGGCCAACGGCGCGTCCGGGCGAGGGCGCAGACGCCCCACCCAATCAAGCCCAGCCCGACCATCAGGAAGAGGTAGCCCTCCAGGGTGTCGCCGGCACCGTCCGCATCGGTGACCCGGCCGGGGTCGGTGACGTCGTAGACGACCGCGACGGAGTCGCCGACGTGCGGAGTCCCCGACCAGGCTCCGGCCTCCTCGACATAGTGGACGCCGCCGACGTCATAGGCGACGACCACCGTCTTGTACTTGCTGCCGTAGACGTCGGTGACCTGTGCCGTTGCCGGTCGACCGTTGTCGCGGAAGCGAATTGCCTCGCGCAGCAGGTGGCCACCGAGGCCCACACCGACCAGCAGGCCGCCGATCACCCACCCACACGCGGCCTGCACGGCGACCCGCTGCCAATAGCCGTCGGCATGGAGCAGCCGCCTCGTGCGCGGTCCGCCCGGTGCGCCCGAGCCGGCCGACCGGTGGCGCAAGCGGATCCGCTCGAGCTGCGCGATGCGCCGCTCGAGCGCCTGCTCGCTGCCCAGCATCCCGACGCTGAGCGCGTCGATGCGGATCCGGCCGCCGGCGCGCAGCCGGATCTCCCCGGTCAGCCCGACGCCGGGCACGGTGACCCGATGGATCTGCCCGACCCTGTCCCACGGCAGCCAGCCACCCCGAGCCACGGCGTTGACGACGACGACGCCGTCCGGCCGAGCCGTGACGCGCACCCGACCAAGCCAGCACGCAAAGACCACAAAGACGCCCGCGACAACCGCCCGCGTGCGCCCATCGCGCACGTCGGCCAGGGCAAAGACGGTGGCGATCCCGGCGATGAGGACCACTGCCAGCCAGATGCGCTGAATGCGAAAGGTGACCGCCGCCCGCTCCCCTGCACTCCCCACGGCGCCATCATCCATCGGTATGCCGCACGGCCAAAAGGAGAGCGGCTGAGCACGTCGAGGCAGGAGGCGACCTGATCGTGACGGCGCCGATGACGGTCGCACGGGCAACTGAGTGCGTCTCATGGGGGGAAAATGCACCGGTGCGGTGCATTTCCCTCCTACAGAACGGGATCTCGCGGCGGACTCTGACACCGCCAGATGACTCCCGCAGGCGCCGCGGCAACTCCGGTTCAGCCCGATGACCCATCCACTGCTCCCCCATGGCCGAGACTGGATGCCGTCGCGGCGCGAGCGCTGCCGCGCCTGTCGAGGAGGCCGATATGCGGTGGGTCAACTACCGATCGAGTGACGGGCACGAGCGGGCCGGCCTCATCGTCAGCGCGGACCCCGACGGCGCGCGGGTGGGGGCAACTCCGCACGCGCCGGGGGGCGCACGCGGTGCCGACGAGCAGGAGCGGGTGCACGGCATACGAGTGCCCTTGCGAGAGGAGCTCGGAGATCTGGCGGCCGCTGCGCGCGAGGCGACCGACAACCCCGTCGAGGTCCTCCCCCTGCGCGAGATCGAGCTGCTCGCGCCGATCACCCAGCCACCGTCGATCCGCGACTTCATGGCCTTCGAGAGCCATGTGGTGACCGCGCTCGCGGCGATCGGGCAGACCGTCGACCCGGTCTGGTATGACCAGCCGGTCTTCTACTTCACCAATCCCGCCGCGGTCTTCGGCCCGGGCGCGCAGGTGCCGATGGCGCCCGGCACGGCGATGTGGGACTTCGAGCTGGAGGTTGCGGCGGTCATCGGGCGTGAGGGGGCCGACCTCGACCCGGCGACGGCGGCCGAGCACATCGCCGGCTACACGATCCTGTGCGACTGGAGCGCCCGCGACCTGCAGGGCGTCGAGATGCGTGTCGGGCTGGGGCCGGCCAAGGGCAAGGACACCGCCACCTCGCTCGGGCCGTGGCTGGTCACCCCCGACGAGCTCGCGCCGCACGCGACCGAGCGCGGCTTCGCCCGGGCGATGACCGCGAGCGTCAACGGCACGGCATACAGCGCGGGGAGCTGGGCCGACCTGCACTGGAGCTTCGGGGAGTTGCTCGCTTATGCCTCGCGCGGCACTCGCCTGGTGCCTGGCGATGTCATCGGCAGCGGCACGGTCGGCACCGGGTGCATCCTCGAGCTGGCCCGCGTGCACGGCGGCGCGGCATACCCCTGGCTGGCCGTGGGCGACGAGGTCACCCTGGCTGTCGAAGGTCTCGGCGGCCTGACCGGCCTGGTCGCGCCCGCGGCCCCGGTCCGCCCGCTGCGCTGACTGCGGGGATTGGTGAGGTCTGTCGGGACTGCGGCATAGGGTTCGAGGGTCCCGAAGAGACGGGGGTGAGTGTGCCCGACGTGCGGATCGACCTGCCCGCGCTGGCCGAGCGGCTGCGGCTGCTCGACGACGCCACTTTGCGCGCCATCGCGGGTCCGACGGTCTTCGCCCGGGGTCGGGCGTATGCCGCGGCCGGCCGGGTCCGCGGGCTCGAGATCGTCGGGCCGTGGAGCGTGCGAGCGGGTGTCCAGGGCAACGGGCGGGCCTATCGGACCGAGCTGGAGCTCTACGTCGCGCGCGGCGAGCTGCAGTGGAGCGGCAGCTGCACCTGCCCGATGCAGGTCGACTGCAAGCACGTGGTCGCCGTCGCGATCATCGCCCGCCAACGCCTCGGGACGCTCTCACCAGCAGCGGGCTGGTCTGCGCCGGGCGAGGTGGGTACACCGGGCGCCTCGGGTCCGCCGGGTGCGGCGCAGCGGGGCTCCGCGCCCCCGCCGACCAGGCCGATCGGGCCGCCGGAGCCGACCGAGCCGCTCTGGGAGCGCGCCCTGCGCGGCGTGCTCGCCGACGCTGGTCAGCCGGCTGGCTCCACGCCCGTTGGGCTGCTGATCGAGGCTGCGGCGCCCGTGCACATGCCGTATGCGCGACAGCGCGTGCAGTCGACCGCCGAGCACCTCGTGCTCCGTCCGGTCGTGCCGGGGCGCACCGGGTGGGTGGTGTCCACGCTCACCTGGGCCGGCCTGGACTATGCCGGTCCCTACGGGGCCCTGCGGCTCGCCCCGGCCCAGCTCGCGGCCCTGCGAGCGCTCGTCACCCCGGCGCGGCAGGGATGGGGATTTCGGGCTGGCGAGCGGGTCCGGCTCGACGAGCTGGGCGCGGGCTGGGCGGCGGCGCTGCGCGAGTGCCGGCGCACCGGCATACGCCTGGTCAGCCATCCGCGCCACAGCGGGGAGGTGACGCTGCTCGACGAGCCGGCCCGGGTGGTGCTCGACCTCGCCACCGACGACGACGGGGGCGTCACCCTCGTGCCCGAGCTCGTGCTCCCCGAGGCGGTACGCGAGCTGGGCGGGGAATGGAGGCACATCGGAGCGCCGCCCACCGGAATGTGGATCGCTGAGGGCGCCGACCTCACCCTCGTGGGGATTGACCCGCCGATCGACCTCGACACCCTTCGGCTCATCGAGGGCGGCGCGGTGCGGGTGCCGCCAGGCGATGTCGGGCGCTTCGTCAGCGGCCACCTGCCGGCGCTGGCACGGCGCTTCGACATCCGCTCGCGCGACGACTCGGTCGCCGTGCCCGAGGTCGGTCCGCCGCGGCTGCTCGTCACGGTCGCGCACGAGCCCGGGCTGCGGCTGGTGGTGCGCTTTGCCATCGCGTATGCCGTGGGCTCAGACCGCCTCCAAGCGCCCCTGCCCGGGTCGGCTGCTCGGGCGGACGCCGCCGTCGAGTCGGTCCGCGACCGGGCCGCCGAGACCGCCCTCGTTGAAAGCCTCGACTGCCTCGACCGACTGGGCAGCGAGCCGCCAATGTGGCAGGTCTCCCCGATCGGTGAGCGCTCACTCGTCCCTGAGCTGCGCCTCGACGGAGCGACGATGCTGCGCTGGCTCAACCTCGTGCAGCCGCGGCTGCAGGAGCGCGACGATGTCATCGTCGAGCTCCACGGCGACCCGGTGGCCTATGTCGAGGCCGTCGAGCCGCCCGTCGTCGCCCTCGCGATCACCGAGAGCCCCGGCTCGACCGACTGGTTCGACCTCGACGTGCGGGTGCGGGTCGGCGAGGAGCAAGTGCCGATGCGCACGCTAGTGACGGCGCTCACCCTCGAGCAGGAGCTCGTCATCCTCGACAGCGGCACGTGGTTTCGGGTCGACCGGCCCGAGTTGGCCGAGTTGCGCCGGCTCGTCGAGGAGGCCCGCGCGATGTCCGACGACCCGCGCGGGTCGTTGCGGTTGTCGGCCTACCAGGCCGATCTCTGGAGCGAGCTGGAGGCGCTCGGGGTCGTCGAGGAGCAGAGCCAACGGTGGGCCGCCCTCGTCGCCGGCATGCGTGGAGGTGCGGCGGCCGATTCACTCGCGCCCCCGCCGGGGCTGGACGCGACGCTGCGGCCCTATCAGCACGCGGGTTTCGAATGGCTGACCTTCCTGCGCCGTGCCGGGCTCGGGGGGGTGTTGGCCGACGACATGGGGCTGGGCAAGACGCTGCAGGTGCTGGCGATGGTCTTGCAGGCCAAGGCCGACGCGGCTGCCGGTCCGGCCGACGCCCCGGCT
>CAZLGB010000073.1:0-15066 GCA_964558825.1 uncultured Intrasporangiaceae bacterium | reverse complement strand
TGCCCGCGGTCGGCGCTCCCGCTGCCGCACCCGCCGGCGCTGCGGCCTGCGCGACGCCGGCCGGCTGAGGCGTAGCCCAGGGCGTGAGCGACGGAGCTCGCGAGGATGGCGAGCGGGCTCGCTCTCGTGCGGCGCCTCCCACGAGACCGCTGTGCCCCGGACCCCCGCCACATGCTTGGATGGTCGGCATGGCTGTGCGTCCCGTCGTCATCACCGGTGAGCCCGTCCTGCACAAGGTTGCGGCCCGGGTGCAGCGTTTCGACGACGAGCTCGCCGCGCTCGTCCAGGACATGTTCGACACCATGGATGCCGCCCACGGGGTGGGCCTGGCTGCGCCTCAGATCGGCGTCGGACTGCGGATCTTCGTCTACGAGATGGCCAATGACGACGGGGTTCCGGCGCGTGGGGTCGTCGTCAACCCGATCCTGTCGGTGAGCAAGGTTCCCGACGGCCGACCCGACCCCGACCTGCACTCCGAGGGGTGCCTCTCGGTGCCGGGTGAGCACTTCCCGCTGCTGCGGCCCGAGCGGGCCGTCGTCCATGGCCTCGACCTCGCCGGCGAGCCGATGGAGTTCGTCGCGACCGGATGGTTCGCCCGGTGCATGCAGCACGAGTTCGACCACCTCAACGGCAAGCTCTACGTCGACCGGCTCGACCCCAAGATCGCTCGCAAGGCGAGCAAGGCCATCAAGGCCCAGGGTTTTGGCAAGCCCGGCCACAGCTGGATGCCTGGCGTCGACCCCGATCCCTTCGGCCATGGCGACGGCGACGAGTCCGAGCTCTGACCCCGCGTCACGCCCCGACCGGGCGCCCGGGCAGGATCGTGCGCCGGTGACGGCCACTGATCCGGCGCGCGCCGACGTCGGTGCCCCCGTCATCGCCGTCGTCGGGCCGACCGCGACCGGCAAATCCGATCTCGCCGTGGCGCTGGCGGTGCGGCTCGGCGGCGAGATCGTCAATGCCGATGCGATGCAGCTCTACCGGGGCATGGACATCGGCACCGCCAAGCTCTCCGTCGCCGAGCGCCGCGGCGTGACCCACCATCAGCTCGACGTCCTCGACGTGGCGCAGGAGGCGACTGTCGCGGCATACCAATTCGCCGCGCGAGCCGACCTCGACGGCATCGCCAGCCGCGGCCAGTTCCCGATCCTTGCCGGCGGCTCCGGCCTCTACGTCCGCGCCGCCCTCGACCGGCTCGAGATCCCGCCGACCGACGCGACGGTGCGCGCCCGGCTGGAGGCAGAGGCGCAGGAGGTCGGCATCGAGGCCCTGCGCGGTCGGCTGCACGACGTGGATCCCGTTGCAGCGCAACGGATCGAACCCCGAAATGCCCGGCGGATCATCAGGGCGTTGGAGGTTGTCGAGCTGACCGGCCGGCCGTTCAGTGCGAGCCTCCCCGAGCGCGAGCACCTGCGTCCGACGACGATGATCGGCCTCGCTCTCGGCCGCGACGAGCTCGACCGGCGCATCGACCTGCGGGTCGAGCGGATGTGGGGGCAGGGCCTGCTGGCCGAGGTCGAGGGCCTGCTCGAGCACGGCCTCGAGCAGGGTCGCACCGCGCGAAATGCCCTCGGTTACGCCCAGGCCATCGCCCAGCTGCGCGGCGAGCTCACCGAGGCCGAGGCCATCGCGGCCACCGCCCAGGCCACCCGGCGATTCGCCCGGCGCCAGCAGTCGTGGTTCGGCCCTGACCCGCGCATCCATTGGCTGCCGGCCGACGCGCCCGACCTGCTCGACCGGGCGCTGGACCTGCTGTCCCCCGCGGACCGGCGACAATGGTCCCCATGAGCGCCGCCCACGACCACGACGAGGCTGGTGGGCTGCGCTTCACCAAGGGCCATGGCACCGAAAACGACTTCGTCCTCGTGCCCGATCTCGACGGCACGCTGGCCCTCTCGCCCGACCTCGTGCGTCGGTTGGCCGACCGCCGCGCCGGTGTCGGCGGCGACGGGGTGATCCGGGTGGTGCCGACCGCCCACGCCGACGAGTCGACCGTGCGCGCCTTCGCCGGCGAGGCGGCATGGTTCATGGACTATCGCAATGCCGACGGCTCGATCTCGGAGATGTGCGGCAACGGCACGCGAGTGTTTGCGGCCTACCTGCACCGCGAGGGGCTCGAGACCGGTGCGCAGTTCGCCATCGCCACCCGGGCCGGCGTCAAGCACGTCGTGCAGACCCCCGAGGGGTATGCCGTGGACCTCGGCCCCGCGCGCGTGGACGAGTCCGACGGAGCGCGGGAGGAGGGCTTCAACGCCGTTGTGACCAGCCACGCGGGCCGCGAGCTGCCCGGGCTGCGGGTCGACGTCGGCAATCCGCACACCGTCGTCATGCTGCCGCCCGAGCTCGAGCTCGCCGACCTCGACCTCACCGTCCTCCCGCATGTCGCCCCGACTCCGCCGCACGGCACCAACGTCGAGTTCGTCCAGCTGCTCGGGCAGGGGCACCTGCGGATGCGCGTCTTCGAGCGCGGGGTGGGAGAGACCCGCTCGTGCGGGACCGGCGCGGTCGCGGCCGCCGTCGCCACCCGGTGGTGGGAGGGCCCCGCGGAGGACAACCGGGCGTGGATCGTCGACGTCCCGGGCGGCCGGCTCACCGTCCGGCATACCCCCGAGGGCACGGCGGTGCTCGCCGGGCCGGCCGTGCTCGTCGCCGACGGCATCACCGACACCTCGCTCGCCCGGCGCTAGCAGGCCGAGCAGCGTCCGGGTGGCCCGCCCTTGGTCGCTGCTGGGCCGACACGACAGGATCACCTCCATGGACACCTCCGACATCCTCGACACGACACCGACGCAGGTGGACGCGCTGGTCCGCCAGGCCAGTGCTGCCCAGTCGTGGTTGGAGGCGCGCGGCCGGATGGGGCGCCGCGACCTGCTGCAGCGGGTCGCCGATGCCCTCGAGGCGCGCACCGACGAGCTGGTCCTCGTCGCCGACAGCGAGACCTTCCTCGGGGAGAGCCGACTGCGTGCCGAAGTGGGTCGCACCACCGGCCAACTGCGCTTCCAGGGCGAGGTCGCCATCGACGGGAGCTACCTGGACGCGTCGATCGATCACGAGGCGATGGCGCCCGCCGGACGCCGCCCCGACCTGCGTCGCACCGCGGTGCCGGTTGGCCCGGTCGCGGTCTTCGGGGCGAGCAACTTCCCGCTGGCCTTCGGCGTGCTGGGGGGAGACACCGCCTCGGCGCTCGCAGCGGGGTGCCCCGTCGTCGCCAAGGGGCACCCGTCCCACCCACGCACCAGTGCCCTCATCGGCGCGGCCGTGGCGCAAGCGCTCGCCGAGCTGGGTGCTCCCGATGGCGTCTTCGCCCAGGTCAGCGGCTTCGACGCCGGATTGGCCCTGATCGACGCACCGGGCATCAAGGCCGCGGGCTTCACCGGCTCGGTGCGCGGTGGTCAGGCGCTCGCGCAGCGGGCAGCGGCCCGCCCGGAGCCCATCCCCTTCCACGGTGAGCTGGGCAGCCTCAACCCACTCGTCGTGACCCCCGCCGCTGCGGCGGCGGATCCGAGCGGGATCGGCGCCGGCATCGCCGACTCGTTCACGCTGAGCCTCGGCCAGTACTGCACCAAACCAGGGGTCATCCTCTTGCCCACCGGTCGGGCCGGCGACGACGTGCGCCACGCTCTGGTCGGGCGTGCCGCCGGGGTCGGCCACGGGCGGATGCTCAACGAGCAGATGGAGGGGTCCTTCGGGGTGGCCCTCCAACAGATCGGAGTGGACGACGGCACGAGCTGGGCGCTCGGCACCGAGGCGCCGACCGGCCGCGTGAGCCCGCACCTCGCGGAGACCACCGCGCAGCATCTGCTGACCCGGCATCCCGAGGTCCTCGTGGAGGAGCACTTCGGCCCCTTCGCCCTCGTCGTGCGCTGGAGTGAGCTCGACGAGTTGGCCCGCGTGCTCGAGCTGCTGCCCTGCGCTCTCACCGGCACGCTGCACAGCGTGCCCGACGATCCTCACCTCGAGCCCATCGCCCGGATGCTGCTGCCCCGGTCGGGGCGGATCATCCACAACGGCTATCCGACCGGTGTGGCCGTCGCCTGGAGCCAACACCATGGCGGGCCCTTCCCGGCCACGACGACGCCCTTCAGCTCGGTCGGAGGTGCGGCGATCCGGCGCTGGGTGCGCCCCGTGTGCTTCCAGGATGCGCCCCCGGCGACGCTGCCCGACGAGCTGCGCGACCGTCCAGTCGACCCGATCGTGCGCCGCGTCGACGGAGTGCTCGAGGTGGTCGCGGCGCGCTGATCAGCGGTCGTGCAGCGGCGGGTGACCCTCGGGCTGTGCGACCGCCAGGACGCGGAAACCCTTGTCGTTCGCGATCCGCTCGCACGGCATACCGAGCTCGCTCGTGATCCAGCGCGCGAGCGAGTCGGCGCCGAGCGCCTTGGCCACCACGAGGTATGCCGTGCCCCCCGGCAAGAGGCGCGGCAGCCAGCGCGCGAGCAATTCGTGCAAGGCCGCCTTGCCGACACGGATCGGCGGATTGGACCAGATGGCAGCGAAATTCGCCTCCGTGGGCACGTCGTCGGGGAGGCAGGCGCGGACCCTGGTGAGACCGAGGGCCGCGGCATTGTCGCGGGTCAGCTCCACAGCACGCTCGTTGACGTCGACGGCCCAGACGTCGGCGCCGGGGGAGTGCAGAGCGAGGGAGAGCGCCACCGGCCCCCATCCGCAGCCCAGATCGAGCAGCGCTCCCTCGGGCGGTGGAGGGGGCACCGAGCGCAAGAGCACGGCAGTCCCCACATCGAGGTGCTCAGGGGAGAAGACGCCCCCGGCCGTGGTCAGCTCG
Organism: uncultured Intrasporangiaceae bacterium; assembly: GCA_964558825.1. Lineage (GTDB taxonomy): Bacteria > Actinomycetota > Actinomycetes > Actinomycetales > Dermatophilaceae > Phosphoribacter. Next base: position 10,283 of record CAZLGB010000073.1, on the reverse strand, counting down.
ACCCGGCGACCAGCGAGCTCGACGGTGATCGCCCGCCGCTGGGGATTGCCGGCCGGCTGGGCGCTGAAGTAGTGGTCGGTCGCACTCATCGCCGATCAGGCTAGTGGCACAATGGAAGTGCGGGCATGGAGGTGGTCGTCGTGACCCCTGGAGCAGACCTCAACGGTCGCGTCGTCGTCAGTGTCGACACCATGGACGTCCACGATGCAGCCCCCTCTCACGCACTCGATTGGGCGGCCGACTGGGCCGAGTCGATCGGTCGCCCGCTGACCCTCGTCGCCCCTCACGGGCCGTCCGGTGCCGTGGACCTCACCGACCGCACGAGCGCGTCGTTCGTGCATATCGCCCGCCAGCAGGCGCAGGGCCGGCTCGGCAGGGCGCACGAGCTGCTCGTGCGCAGTCACCCTGCGGTCGTGCTCGCGGAGTGCACCGTGCGTGCCACGCCGGGCGAGGCACTCGTCGCCGCGAGCGGCCGGGCCTATGCCGTCATCGTCGGGATCGACCCGCCCCGGCCGCACCTGCGCTCACGTGCGCGGGTGCTCGACCTCGTCCTGCCGTATGCCGCCGCGCCCGTGGTCGTCGTGCGTGGGCAGGGGTTGCCGGCCGCCGTCGCAGCCCCGGTCGTCGTGGGTCTCGGCCCAGGGACCGACGACCGCGTGCTGTCCTTCGCGGCCGAGACGGCGCTGGCCTCGGGCCGGCTGTTGCAGGTCGTGCGCGCCCTGCCCGCGGGCGCCTCCGCAACGGAGCGCCACGGCGCGGCTCCCGGCGATGGCGCCCTCGATGACGACACCCGATTGCTCGGGGAGCACAAGCGCATGGAGACGACGATCGCGGCGCTGCGCAGCCGCCATCCCCACGTGTCGATGCTCGTTCAGGTGCTCATCGGCTCGCCGATCGACGTGCTCGCCGACGCCGCGGCGGGCGCGGCCCTGCTCGTCGTCGGAGTCGGCGCTGCTGGGCCGCCGATGGGCACCTGGCCCGAGCGGATGATGGCGGCAGCCACCGGGCACCGGTGCGTCGGGCGAGCGGTCGCCCTGCGCGCTCCATGCCCGGTCGCGCTCGTCCCGCGACGTTGCCGACCGGCACCAGCAGGCTCAGGCCCCGCGTAATCCCGTCGTGCTCGACCGCATCCGCATGACACCCTTGGACCACCATGACACGATCCAGCAAGGTGTTGACCGACCGCGCCGCCGCCCTGGCCGAGCAGGAGTGGTCGGAGGCGGCATACCTCGACGACGAGCTCGACCTCGCCCCCGACGGCGACCAACTCGACCGTGAGGAGCGCGCGGCGCTGCGCCGTGTCGCCGGCCTGTCCACCGAGCTGCAGGACGTCACCGAGGTCGAATACCGCCAGCTGCGCCTGGAGCGCGTCGTGCTCGCGGGGATCTGGACCCAGGGCACCGCGGCGGATGCGGAGAACTCGCTGCGCGAGCTCGCCGCCCTCGCCGAGACCGCCGGCTCGACCGTGCTCGACGGCGTGCTGCAGCGCCGCCAACGCCCCGACCCGGCGACCTTCCTCGGTAAGGGCAAGGCTGCCGAGCTGCGCGAGATCGTCCTCGCCGAGGGTGCCGACACGGTGATCTGCGACGGCGAGCTCGCCCCGGGCCAGCGCCGCGCCCTCGAGGACGTCGTCAAGGTCAAGGTCATCGACCGCACCGCGCTGATCCTCGACATCTTCGCCCAGCACGCCAAGAGCCGTGAGGGCAAGGCGCAGGTCGAGCTCGCCCAGCTGCAATATCTGCTGCCTCGTCTGCGCGGCTGGGGCGAGTCGATGTCGCGCCAGGCCGGAGGCCGGGTCGCCGGCGGTGAGGGCATCGGCTCGCGCGGCCCCGGTGAGACCAAGATCGAGCTTGACCGGCGTCGCATCAACGGCCGGATTGCCAAGCTGCGCAAGGACATTGCCGCCATGAAGGTCGGCCGGGTGACCAAGCGGGCTGCGCGGCATACCCATCATGTGCCGAGCGTTGCCATCGCCGGCTATACCAATGCGGGCAAGTCCTCGATCCTCAACCGGATCACCGGCGCCGGGGTGCTCGTGCAGAATCAGCTCTTCGCCACCCTCGACCCGACGGTGCGCCGGGCGCAGACCCCCGACGGGCGCGACTACACGCTTGTCGACACCGTGGGCTTCGTCCGATCGCTCCCGCATCAGCTCGTCGAGGCCTTCCGCTCGACCCTCGAGGAAGTCGGCGACTGCGACCTGCTGCTGCACGTCGTCGACGGGTCCCACCCCGACCCGGAGGGGCAGATCGCCGCGGTCCGCGAGGTGCTCGCCCAGGTTGAGGGGGGCGCCGACCTCAAGGAGATCATCGTCGTCAACAAGGCCGACGTGGCCGACCCCGAGGTCATCGCCCGGCTCACCCGCACCCACAAACACTCCGTCGTCGTGTCGGCGCGCACCGGCGAGGGCATCGAGGCGCTCCAGGCGCTCATCGCCGCCGAGTTGCCCCAGCCCGACGTCGAGATCGACCTGCTGCTGCCCTACGGCCGTGGCGACCTGCTCAGCCGGCTGCACCAGCACGGAGAGATCCTCGCGACGGAGCACACCGAGGCCGGGACCCGGGTGCGCGCGCGAGTGCACCCCTATGCGCTCGGCGAGCTCACGGCATATCAGGTGTGACGAGTCGCTCGGGTATGCCGATGGGCCGGCTCATCGTCATCACCGGGCTGCCCGGCAGCGGCAAGACGACCCTCGCCCGACGGCTCGAATCCGAGCTGGGGGCAGTGCGATTCACTCCCGACGAGTGGATGAGCGAGCTGGCTGTCGACCTCTTCGACGAGGGGTTCCGAGCTCGACTCGAGGCGCGACTGTGGTCACTGACGCAGCAGCTCGTGCTGGGCGGGCGGACGGTGGTCATCGACTACGGCTCGTGGGCCCGCGAGGAACGTGAGATCTTCCGGGTGTGGGCGCGGGTGCACCGCGTGCCGGTCGAGTTGCACCTGCTGGACGCGCCCGTCGCCGAGTTGGTGCGCCGTGTGCAGACCCGCGAGGAGGCGGGGACCGTCCCGCTCACTGAGGCTCACCTGCTGGCCTACTTGCCGCATTGGCAGCGCCCGGATGCCGCGGAGCTGGCTCGCTATGACGCCCCGGGAGGCTCGTGAGCCGGGCCGCCGCGGGAGCACAAATGACATTGATGTCATTTTTCTTCGGCGTGTCGCGTTACCTGTGAGGTTGTTGTTGCGTATGGTGAAATTGGTGTGATCTGAGTACCGTGTGGTCGTTGCCCACGGTGGAGGATCCCCATGTCGCTTGCTCGGCGTCGGCCGATGGCGCGCCCACGGCGCGGTGTCGGCCCGCTCGTGGCAGCCGCGCGGCTGGGTGAGCCCCGAGTCGGCAAACCCCGAGTCGGGCGCTCCCGGGCGCGGCTCATCGGCACCGCCCTGGTCGCTGCGCTCTTGGTGAGTATGCCGGTCGCCGCGGCCGCCGATCCGTCACCTGCTCCTACCGGGCCCAGTGCGGCCCAGGTTCAAGCCGCCAAGGACGCCGTCACGGCCCATCAACAGCAGGTCGACGCCGTCGAGGCGAGCTACCGGCAGGCGGGCGACGCGCTGGCGAGCGTCCAGCGCTCGCTCAGCGCAGCCGCCGATGTGCAGGCGGCCGCAGCAGAGCGCGAGGCGCAGGCCAGCCAAGACGCGCAAGCGGCGCGAGCGGCCGCCGACCGGGCCGACGCGGAAGCGCAGGCCGCCACCGACGTGCTCAGCCGGATGGCCGCGGCGGCATACGAGCAAGGGACGACGAGCACCGACCTGCTCGTGGGGATGCTCGGCTCGGACCCGCAACGGTCCCTGGATCTGGCCCAATATGTCGACGACGCAGGGGAGTTGCTCGATCAGCAGCTGCGGGCGGCGAGCCTTTCTGCCGGAGTGGCCGCCAACGCGCGGCAGGTCGCTGACGCGCGCGAGCAGGTCCTGCACGACGCGACGGCGGAGGCCTCCCGGGCGACGGCGCAGTTGCAGTCCGAGGTGGACCAGGCGTCGGCCCAGGTGGCCCAGCTCGGCGCGACCCAGGATCAGCTCGTCGCGCAGTTGGCTGCCCTCGAGCAGACCTCGCGGGAGGTCCAGCAGGCCCGCCTCGATGCGCTCGCCGCCCAGGCCGCCCAGGCCGCGGCGCAGAAGGCGGCCGAGCAGGCTGCGGCGCAGAAGGCAGCCGAGCAGGCTGCGGCCCAGAAGGCAGCCGAGCAGGCTGCGGCCCAGAAGGCAGCCGAGCAGGCTGCGGCCCAGAAGGCGGCGGCCGCCCAGGTGAAGGCCAACGCGACCACACCGGTCGGTGCCGCGCCGCCGAGCCGACCCGCCACCACGGTGCCGGCGACGACCACACCTGCCCCGACACCGACCCAATCCCCGGTCAATGCCGACCTCGCGTGGGCTCAGGCCCATCCGCGGACCGTGGCCCAGCAACTGCTGCCCCAGTTCGGCTTCGGGGCCGACCAGTGGAGCTGCCTGGACTCGCTATGGGCGGGTGAGAGCAGCTGGAACTGGGCGGCATCCAACCCCTACTCGAGCGCCTACGGCATACCTCAATCGTTGCCGGGCCGGAAGATGGCCTCCGCAGGCAGCGACTGGCTGGTCAACCCCAAGACCCAGATCATCTGGGGCCTGGGCTACATCAAGGCGGTCTACGGCAGCCCGTGCAACGCCTGGACCACCTGGCAGTCGCGCTCTCCGCACTGGTACTGAGCAGGCTGCTCGGCCGTCGTGGCGGGGGCCAGGGACTGCCCTGGCCCCCACCGCGCGATCAGGACGCGGTCGTCGACGTCCGGGGCGCCTGCCCGGGTTGGCCGAGATTGCCGGCCGGCTCCTGCGCCGGGACGAGCGTGGCCAGGTCCACCTGCTGACAGGCTCCGACTGGTCCACTGGCCACGCCGGCGCCGCCGGTCATGGCGTTGAGGTCACCGCTGTGCCAGAGCACCAAGGTCCAGTCCGGCTGCCACGCAGTCTTGGAGATGGTGAAGGTCACGGCTGGGTCGGACGCACCGGGCAGACGGCCCACGCCAGCGCTCAACGAGCCAGCCGGGTGCACCTCGCTGTAACGCCCCGGTGCGCACGCCTTCCCTGACGGCAGATAGTCGACTTTGGCCTTGATGCCCTTGGCTGCGAGGGCGGCTTCCAACCCGGCAGAGTCCTCCAGCCGGGTCACCGTGACGGTGATGTCACCATTGTCCGCCGTCTGCAGAGCGTATGCCGCAGGGCTGGCCAGCAGCGGCACGCCCAGAGCTACGACGGCAGCTGCAGCCGCCGTGCCCGCGAGAGCGATGAGGGGGCGCCGGCGCGGGGCAGCAGCCCCGACGCTCGTCCTGCCGGCCGGCGCCAGCGGCGTCGCTGCCCGGGCGCTGACATGGTCGCGCAGGTGCTTGAGCAACTCGGTCTCGAAGGAGTCGAGCGAAGCGTCCGGCGGCTGGCCAGTCGAGCGGGTCGGAATGGTCATGACAATGCCTCCTGCGGTTCGGGAGTGGGCCGCGCCGGGGGTGCGGGAGTGGCCGCTGATGCGGCCCCCTCGCCCTGCTGGTCGGCCAGCTCGTCGTGCATGGTGTGCCGGGCCCGGTGAAGCCGGACCCGCGCGGTGACCGGCTGCACCCCCAATGCCGCAGCGGCGTCGACGACGGACAGGCCGTCGATCGCGACGAGCTCGAAGACGGCTCGCTGGCCCTCGGGGAGGCGAGCGAGGGCGGCATACAACCGGCGGGAGAGCCGCTCGGCGTCGATGCGTTCGCGGGCCCTGGCGAGCGAGTCGGCCTGCAGCGGGCGGCGACCGGCGAGCCGGCTCACGGCTCGCAACTCGCGAGCCCGTCGCCGGGCATCGTCGACGACGACATGACGAGCGATCCCGAAGACCCAGGCAATGGGGGCTCCGCGGGAGGGGGCATATCCGGCCGCGGCGTCGATGACCGCCAGGAAGATGTCAGCGGTGAGATCCGCGGCATGCTCCGGGTCGGCGACGCGGCGGGCGACGAAGCGCTGCACTGCAGCGACGTGCTCGCGGTAGAACGCCTCGAAGGCGTCCGGATCCGCGGCGATCCGGCGCGGGTCGAAGGTGTGGTCCATGACTCCTCTTCGCCGATGACCGGCTCGACGTTACCTCCGTGGCAGGCTGGGCGCCGTGGCCAAGACCTCCGACCGTGCGGCGCCCACCGCCGAGCACGCCCGCCTGGCCGAGTCGCCCGACGACGGCGACCCATGGCGGGGGTGGGGGCCGTATGTCAGCGCTCGGCAGTGGGGCACCGTCCGCGAGGACTACTCGGCCACGGGCGATGCGTGGAATGACTTTCCCTTCGAGCACGCGCATGTGCGCACCTATCGGTGGGGCGAGGACGGGCTGGCGGGTTTGTGCGACCGCTATGGCTTCCTCAATCTCGCTGTCGCCCTGTGGAATCGGCGTGACGATCGGCTCAAGGAGCGGCTCTTCGGACTGACCAATCTCCAGGGCAACCACGGCGAGGACGCCAAGGAGTATTGGTGGCATCTCGACGCCACCCCGACGCATTCGTATGCCGAGTGGCTCTACCGCTATCCGCAGGCGGCATACCCCTATGCCGCGCTCGTCGAAGAGAACGCGCGCCGCACCCGCGAGCAGCCCGAATTCGAGCTGGCCGACACGGGGATCCTCGAGGGCGACCGCTTCTTCGACGTCCAGGTCACCCATGCCAAGGCCGGCCCCGACGACATTGCCGTCGTCATCACGGCGACCAACCGCGGTCCCGATGCGGCACCACTCGACATCGTCCCGCAGCTGTGGTTCCGCAACACCTGGTCGTGGGGCCGCGACGATCGGGTGCCGTCGCTGCGCCGGCTCTCCGGCAAGGAACTCGACGACGGCGACCTCGTGGCCATCGAGGCGCAGCACGGCTATCTCGGGGTCTACCGGCTGATGGCCGAGGGCGCTCCCGAGGTGCTCTGCTGCGACAACGAGACCCACAGCGAGCGGCTGTGGGGCACCCCGGGGCGCAGCCCCTTTCCCAAGGACGCCATCGATCGCGCGATCGTCAACGACGACCCCAGCGGCCTCAACCCCAAGCAGCGTGGCACCAAGGTCGCCTTGCGCTATCGCTTCGAGGCGGTCGGTCCGGGGGAGTCGGTGACGGTGCGGCTGCGGCTGCGCGCGGGGCCGATGCCCGACCGGCCCTTCGGCAAGGCGTATGCCGCGACGCTGCGCGAGCGCCGTGCCGAGGCCGACGCGTTCTACGCCCAGGTCATCCCCGGGCACGTCAACGCGGCGGATCGGCAGATCGCCCGGCGGGCCTTCGCCGGCCTGCTCTGGGGGCGCCAGCTCTATCGCTATGACGTCGCCCAATGGCTGGCCGGCGATCCGGCGCAGCCGCCGCCCCCGGCGCAGCGGCTGGCGCCAGAACCGTTGGGGCGCAACACGAGCTGGCGCCATCTCGCCCTCGCCGACGTCATCTCGATGCCCGACGAGTGGGAATACCCGTGGTTCGCTTCGTGGGATCTGGCCTTCCATTGCGTGGCGCTCGCGCACGTCGACCCGGCCTTCGCCAAAGAGCAGTTGCGCCTCATCTGCCGCGAGTGGGCCCAACACCCCTCCGGACAGTTGCCGGCATACGAATGGGCCTTCAGCGACGTCAACCCGCCGGTGCACGCGTGGGCGGCCTGGCAGGTCTACCAGCTCGACGGCGGGTGGGATCACGACTTCCTCGTGCGGATCGCGACCAAGCTGCTGCTCAACTTCGGCTGGTGGGTCAACCGCAAGGACGCCGACGACTCCAATCTCTTCGAGGGCGGCTTCCTCGGGATGGACAACATCGGGGTCTTCGACCGATCCCGCGGCGTGCCGGCCGGGTGGCGGCTCGAGCAGTCCGACGCGACGAGCTGGATCGCCTTCTCGTGCCTGACGATGCTGCGCATCTGTCTCGAGCTCGCCCGCCGAGATCCCGCTTGGGACGACCTGGCGACGACCTTCCTCGAGCGCTTCCTCGCCATCTCGACGGCGATCGAAACCTTTGGGACGCAGAGCATTTCGCTATGGGACGACGAGGACGGCTTCTACTATGACGTCCTCTTGCCACTCGACGGAGCCGACCTCGTCGCCAAGGCGCAGCTGCTGCGGGTGCGCTCGCTCGTCGGCCTGCTGCCCCTGCTCGCCGTCGCCGTGGCCCCGCCCTGGGTGGCCAAGGAGCTGCCCGATTTCACCGAGCGCCTGGCTTGGTTGAGCGCGCACCGCCCCGAGGAGACCGACGCGATCCTCACGACCCAAGGCCTGGACTCGGGAGTGCAATCGACGCTCACCCTCATCCATCCCGACCGCCACGCCCGCCTGGTGTCGCGGCTGCTCGACGAGGGAGAATTCCTCTCTCCCTTCGGGATTCGCTCGATGTCTGCGGCCTATCGGGGCGGCATCCAGGTCGAGCTCCCGGACGGTCACCTCGACATCGACTACGCACCGGGGGAGTCGACCTCGGGGATGTTCGGGGGCAACTCCAACTGGCGAGGGCCCATCTGGATGCCCGTCAACGTTCTGCTCGCTGACGCCATCCGGGTGTATGCCGAGGGGGCCGGCGCCGCGGCGAGGGTCGAATTCCCTACCGGCTCAGGGCAGTTGGTGGGTCTTGCGGAGGTCGCCGACAAGCTCGAGAAGCGGCTCGTCGCGCTCTTCCGCCCCGCGCCGGATGGTCGACGCCCGAGCCAGCCACGCGACTATCCACCAGGGCCGCTCTGGGACGAGCATCCGGTCTTCTCGGAGTACTTCCACGGAGACACCGGAGTCGGCCTGGGTGCCGCACACCAGACCGGGTGGACGGCTCTCGTGGCGCACCTCATTTGCGGCACCGACGGGTCCGGGTCGCTCTCGGTGCCGTGACGAGCAGGCAGGGGCACCAGGGTGTCGTCGGCGGTCGTAGGCTTCCGGTCATGCGGCCCGCGGTGCACTCCAGCGTCCTTCGTGCGGCTCGGTGACCTGGATGGATGACGCGGGTTTCGCCCAACTCTGGGGGCGCTGGGAGTCGCTCGATCTCGACCACGTGCGCGAGCTCATGGCCGGCTTCGACCGGCCGTGGTGGATCGCGGGCGGCCATGCCATCGAGGCCTTCACCGGGGTATGCCGCTCGCACGAGGACGTCGACGTGGCCTTCTTCCGCAGCGACCTGCCCCGGCTGCGCGAGCACCTGCAGGACGACTGGCATATGTGGTCGGTGGGCTCGGGCCTCATGCGACCCATCACCGACGAATATCCGGACCTGCACCCGGAGTCGGGGCAGGTGTGGCTGCGCCAGCACGCCCTTGCTCCCTGGGTGCTCGACCTGCTCGCCAGCCCAGGTGACCTCACGGCATACAAGGTGCGCTTCTACGACGCCTTCCACGCCCCGCTCGAGGACGTGACGTGGACCGACGACGCGGGGACGCGGTGGCTCAACCCCGAGGTCGTGCTCGGTTTCAAGAGCCGACATCGCCGAGCCAAGGATGAGGCCGACCTGCAGGCCGCCCTGCCCCTGCTCGACGAGCGGGGCACGCGCCGGCTGCGCCTGCTCGTGCGCCACGTCGATCCCGAGCACCCCTGGCTGCAGCGACTCTGAGCGGGCGGGCGGCGCCTGCCGCGCACCGCCCTGGGGACGGCTGACCGAGCAGTGCCGCCAGGCGGCATACAGTGGCTCGGTGTCCACCCTCGACGAGCTCCTGCGCGCCGCAGTCGCTGGGGTGGGGGGCACCGAGCGGCCCGGCCAGGTGCGCATGGCTCACGCCGTGGCCGAGGCCATCCGCACCAGGCGGCACCTGCTCGTGCAAGCCGGCACCGGCACCGGCAAGTCGCTGGCCTATCTCGTGCCGGCCGTCCAACACGCGATGGACACCGGAGCGCCCGCCGTCGTCGCCACGGCGACGATCGCCTTGCAGGCGCAGATCGTCGACCGCGACCTGCCCCGGCTGGCGGCGGCCCTCGCCCCCAAGCTCGGGCGGCGTCCGACCTTCGCCATGGTCAAGGGCCGACGCAACTATCTGTGCCTGCACAAACTCGAGGGCGGTTTCCCCGACGAGGACGACACTCTCATCGGGGTGGGCGAGGTCGACCGGGCGGCGGGGCGGCTCGGTCAGGAGATCGTCCGGCTGCGCAGCTGGGCCGAGCAGACCGAGTCAGGCGACCGCGACGAGCTCGTCCCCGGTGTGTCCGAGCGGGCTTGGCGCGAGGTCTCCGTCGACGCCCACGAGTGCCTCGGCGGCAAGTGCCCGCAGGTCACCGACTGCTTCGTCGAGCGCTCGCGGGCGGCCGCCGCCGACGTCGATGTCATCGTCACCAACCACTCGTTCATGGCGATCGACTCCTTCGAGGGTCGCCAGATGCT
>CAZLGB010000072.1:0-15157 GCA_964558825.1 uncultured Intrasporangiaceae bacterium | reverse complement strand
GCAACTGGCGCGAGATGACCAGTCGCTGGATCTGGTTGGTGCCCTCGAAGATCTGGGTCACCTTGGCCTCGCGCATGTAGCGCTCGACCGGGAAGTCACGCGTGTAGCCATATCCGCCGAAGACCTGCACGGCGTCGGTCGTCACCTTCATCGCCGCGTCGGTCGCGACGAGCTTGGCCACCGACGCCTCCTTCGTGTAAGCGCGCCCCGCGTCCTTGAGGCGCGCGGCATACAGGTAGGCCGCGCGGGCGGAGGTGACAGCCGCCTCCATGTCGGCCAGGAGGAAAGCCAGCCCCTGGAACTCGATGATCGGCCGCCCGAACTGCTGGCGCTCCATCGCGTATGCCGTGGCGGCGTCGAGCGCTGACTGGGCCAAACCCGTTGCGGCAGCAGCGATCCCGAGCCGGCCGTTGTCGAGGGCGTGGAGGGCGATCGACATGCCCTGACCGAGCGCACCGATCTGTCGGTCGCTGTCGATCTCGACGCCGTCGAAGATCACCTGGGCCACGGGGTCGCCGTGCAGGCCCATCTTGTCCTCGGGCGCGCCGAAGGACAGGCCGGGTGAGCCGGCCGGCACGAGGAAGCAGCTGATGCCCTTGGCGCCGGTGTCGGCCGTGCGGGCGAAGGTCGTGTAGTAGTCGGCGTGTCCGGCGTGCGAGATCCACGCCTTGGTGCCGTCGAGCGTCCATCCGCCGTCGGCGGCCGGGGTCGCGGCCGTGGTCATCGAGGCGACGTCCGAGCCGCTGTCCGGCTCGGAGAGGCAGTAGCCGCCGAGCCACCGCCCGCTGAGCATGTCCGGCAGGAAGGCGCGGCGCTGCTCGTCGGTGCCGTAGGCCGCGAGCGGATAGCACGTGAGCGCGTGAACGCTCACTCCCACCGCGACGCTCATCCAGACCTGGGCGATCTCCTCGACGACCTGCAGGTAGACCTCGTAGGGCTGCCCGCCGCCGCCGAACTCCTCGGGATAGGGGAGAGAGAGCAGCCCGAGCTCGCCGAGCGTGCGGAAGGCCTGCTCCGGGAAGCCGCCGGTCCGCTCGAAGGCGTCGACCTGCGGGGCCAACTCCTTGCGGCATACCTCGCGGGTCATGTCGATGAGTGCGCGGGACTCCTCGGTCGGCATCAGCCTCGTCGCTGGCATGACTTGAGACTACTAGGACGTCCAACTATCTGCCCCTGTCATGTGATCCGACCGCCAGCGGCGCCTCTGCGCCCCTGGCAACCCGGAAAATCCGCCGGGCAAGCGCTTACTCCGGCCCGGTTGGCCACGTGCACCCCGGAAAATCCGTCGGTCAAGCGCTTACTCCGGCTCGTCGGACAGGCCATGAGGGCGACGATCCCGCAAAATGGGCTCGTGCTCGAATGGTGGCGTCGTCGCACGTCGCCGGTGCAGGCGGCCCCCCCGCCCAGCGGTCCGGCGGTCGCCCAGCCCGCGCAGACCCCCGCTCCGGTCGCCACCTTGCCCAAGGGACCGTGGCGGGTCGATCCGCCCTGCTCCCAGTGCGGACGGCCGGCAGCCACGATCGAGCTCATCCCGGACGGCGAGCTGTGGCGCCTGCGCTATGCCGGCCCCGGCGGAGGCACCGGCCTGCGGAGTGACGCCATTCCGACGACGCGCGCCGCCGCCATCCACGAGACCTTCACCGAGCCGGTGACCGCCGCGAGCATCGGCCGCGCCGGTCTCTATGACGACGCGGGCTTCTGTCGGCCCTGTGGCGCGTTCTACTGCCCCGCGCACTGGCGGATCAGCGACATCGGCACCGGCCGGTGCCCCGCGGACCACGTCAAGAGCCTCGACCCGCACTGGTCGCCGGAGTGACCCCGGCTCGCCGCACGGGTCCCGACGTGGGGTATGCCGTGCAGCCCGCCCGGGTCAGCCGCGTTCGTCCCGAGCGCGTGTGCCGGACCCGTGCGTGACGAGGCCGGTCAGCTGACGTTCTCGAGGACCACTGCCAGGCCTTGGCCGACGCCGATGCAGATGGCCGCGACCCCCCAGCGCCCGCCAGTGGCCCGCAGGGACCGGGCCAGCGTGCCGAGGATCCGCGTGCCGGACGCACCGAGCGGGTGACCGATGGCGATGGCCCCACCGTGCCGGTTGACGATCTCCAGGTCGACGCCCCACGCGTCGGTGCACGCCAGCGCTTGCGCCGCGAAGGCCTCGTTGAGCTCGATCGCGTCGACGTCCGCCCAGGAGATCCCCGCCCGTTCGAGCGCCCGGTTGGCCGCCTCGACGGGCGCAAACCCGAAGAACTGCGGGTCACCCGCAGCCACCCCACGCCCGGCGATCCGGGCGATCGGCGCCAGCCCGGTCAGCTCGGCGGCAGCCGCAGACCCGAGCAACGCCGCCGATGCCCCGTCGTTGAGCGGCGAGGCGTTGCCCGCCGTCACCGTCCCCGTCTCGGCCGGGCGGAAGGACGGCTTGAGCCCGGCCAGTCGCTCGACGCTTGTCCCCTCACGGATCGACTCGTCCTGGGCCAGCTCGACGCCGGGCACCGCGACGACCTGGTCGGCATAGAAGCCCGCCGCCCACGCCTGGGCCGCCAACCGGTGCGAGCGCGCCGCGAAGTCGTCCTGCCGCTCACGCGATATGCCGTGACGCTCGCGCAGCAGCTCGGTCGCCTCGCCGAGCGACACCGTCCACTCGCCGGGCATGAGCCGGTTGACCAGCCGCCAGCCCAGGGTCGTGGAGGCGAGCTCCAATCCGCCCACGGGATAAGGCTTCTCGGTCTTGGGGAGGACCCACGGGGCCCGGCTCATCGACTCGACACCACCGACGACGCATACGTCGGCCTCGCCGAGCGCGATGGCCCGTGAGGCGACCATCGCCGCATCGAGGCTCGACCCGCACAGCCGGTTGAGCGTCGTCGCCGGCACCGAGGTCGGCAGCCCGGCGAGCAGGCCGGCCATCCGCCCGACGTTGCGGTTGTCCTCGCCGGCCTGATTGGCGCACCCGAAGACGATCTCGTCGACCCGCTCCGGCTCCAGCCCGGGCGCCCGCGCGACGAGCTCCTTGACGACCAGGGCGCCGAGGTCGTCGGGCCGCACCCCGGCGAGGGCACCGGCATACCGACCGAAGGGCGTGCGGACGGCGTCATAGAGGAAGACATCGGTCATGACGAAGGCCTTTCGCGCGAGGTGGCGGAGGAGCGGCCGGTCGCCCGGTCCGGGTGAGCAGAGCCAGCAGAGCCAGCAGAGCCAGCAGCACAGCGAGCTGGGCCAGCAAAGCCGGCACGCGCACTCACGGCAGCGACCAGTCGATCGGCGCAGCGCCCTGCTGGGCGAGCAGCTCGTTGGCCCGGCTGAAGGGCCGCGAGCCGAAGAAGCCCGCGCGCGCCGACAACGGCGAGGGATGGGCGCTCTCGATGCGCGGCACCCGCCCGAGCATCGGCGCGAGCGAGCGGGCATCGCGCCCCCAGAGGATCGCCACGAGCGGGCCGCCACGGGCGACGAGCGCCTCGATGGCCGTCTGGGTGACCTGCTCCCAGCCCTTGCCGCGATGGCTGCCCGAGCGCCCCGGGCCGACGGTGAGCACTCGGTTGAGCAGCAGCACCCCGCGCTGGGCCCACGGGGTCAGATCCCCGGTGGACGGACGCGGCACTCCGAGATCGGCCTGCAGCTCGGTGTAGATATTGCCCAGGCTCGGCGGCAGCGGCCGCACCTCGGGTGCCACCGAGAAGGACAGCCCGATCGGATGGCCGGGCGTCGGATAGGGGTCCTGGCCGACGATGAGCACCCGCACGTCGGCCAGCGGTTGGCCGAAGGCCCGCAGCACGTGCGCCCCGGCCGGCAGATAGCCCCGCCCGGCCGCGATCTCGGCCCGCAGGAAACCGCCGAGCTCGGCAATGCGGTCTTCCTGCCCGCGCAAGGCCACCGCCCACGAGGGGTCGACGAGCTCTGCCAGCGGCCGTGCGGTCACGTCGCCAACCTACCGGCAGGGGTATGCCGTGCCGCCGCGAGAGTGGCGCACCCGGCATACCTGCTCATCAGGGCGTCGTCGATCTGCAAGGCTGTCGCCGACCCGCAAAGGAGCCCACCCGTGCAGCAGCAGTTGGCGGCCATCGCCGCCGAGCCCTATGCCTCCCTGACGACCTTCCGACGCGACGGCACCCCCGTGGCGACGGCCGTCTGGCTCGCCCCTGAGGGCGAGGACATCGTCGTCACGACGACCGCCCAGACCGGCAAGGTCAAGCGGCTGCGGCATACCCCCCGGGCGCAGCTGCGGCCCTGCTCGCGCACCGGCCAGGTCGCCGAGGGCGCCCCGGTGACCGAGGTCGACGTGCGCATCGAGACCGCCCCCGCGCAGCTGGCCGCAGGGAGCGCGGCGCTCGCGGCCAAGTATGGGGTGCAGTTCCGGGCCTTCGGGGTCATGGAGCGGGTCGCCGGGCTGGTCCGCCGCCGCGAGGCGGAGCGGGTCATCCTGCGGATGCGTGCGGCCGACGAGGGCGCCGCAGCGACTGACTAGGCTCGGCTCATGAGCGAGCTGGGGGATGTCGAGGCGGTCTCGCCCGAGCTGTTCGCCTACCTGGCGACCGACCCGGTGGCCGACCTGCTCGGCATCGTCTTCGAGCGCATCGCCCCGGGCTTCGCCCGCGCTCGTATGCCGGTCACCCACCGCCTGCTCAACGCTCCGGGGACGGCGCACGGCGGCGCGATGATGGCCCTCGTCGACGTCGTCCACGCCGCAGTCAGCAACAGTCACGGCGTGCTGGCCGTCGCTCAGGACGTCCACACCGAGTTCCTCGCCGCCGGGGCTGAGGGGGACGTGCTGATCTGCGAGGGCGTCGAGCTCTCCCGCACGCGGCGCACCGCGGTCTATCGCATCGACGTGCGCGCCTCCGGCCGCCCGGCGTCGGCTGGCACGGCTGGCGCGGCTGGCACGGCTGGCACGGCTGGCGCCGCCGGCGCGCTCACCAGCCCCGATCACCCCGATGGCCCACTGCTCGCGACGGCGCTCGCGCGCGTCTTCCGCATCGGCACACCCTTGCTGCCCGAGGAGGCTGCGCGATGACCACTCCGACCGAGCTGGCCTGGCCCACGGTCGTCTTCGACCTCGACGGCACCCTCGTCGACAGCATCGGGCTGATCGTCGCGTCCTATCAGCACGCCTTCCGCACCGTGCTCGGCCACGCCGAGGACGAGGCGCGCATCCGGGCGTGGATCGGTCAGCCGCTCATCCGGGCTTTCCGCGAGGTCTCGCCCGAGCACGCCGACGAGCTCTTTGCCGTCTACGCCGCGTGGAACGAGGCCAACACCGAGCGGCTCATGCGCCCGTATGCCGGCATCGACGCCCTGCTGCGCGACCTCACCGACGCCGGGGTCGGGATCGCCGTCGCGACCTCCAAGCGGGCCCACCCGGCCCGTTGGGCACTGCGGCTGTGCGGGCTGACCGACCTCGTGCCGGTCGTCGTCACCATGGAGGACACCCTCGCCCACAAGCCCTCGCCGGAGCCGCTCCTGCTGGCCACCCGCAAGGCCGGCGGCAAGCCCGGCAGGGCGGCATACGTCGGCGACGCGCAGGTCGACATCCAGGCCGCTCGCGCAGCGGGGATGACCGGGCTGGGCGTGCTCTGGGGGGCCGGCACGCAGGCCGAGCTGGAGGCCGCCGACCCGCACGCGCTCGCCCCGAGCGTCGCCGACCTGCGCGCGCTGCTGCTGCCCTGAGGCCCGTTGTGGGTATGCCGGGTGCCGCCCGAGGGGCACCTGACGGCGGCCGGAGGAGCACGGCATACCTCCGGAGGCCGTTAGCACACCACACCAGTCACACCAGTCACACGATGGGGCGACGCGCCGGAGGGGAATGACACGAGTGTGATTCGCCCTCTATAGTGGCGCCAGAGACACGGAGGGGTTGGATGGCAGACACGGCAGAGCGGATCGTTGCGGCGCACGAGCCGCTATCCGACCGTGACCGCGAGGTGCTGGCTTTCGAGCGTCAGTGGTGGAAGTACGCCGGCGCCAAGGAGCAGGCGATCAAGGAGCTCTTCGACATGAGCGCCACTCGCTACTACCAGGTCCTCAACGCACTCATCGACACCCCGGCCGCTCTCGAGGCCGACCCGATGCTCATCAAGCGGCTGCGCCGACTGCGCGCCAGCCGTCAGCGGCAGCGCAGTGCCCGTCGCCTGGGCTTGACTCCCTAGCCCTCACCGAGCGCAAGACGCCCGCTGAGACCCTGGCTCCGGCGGGCGTGTTGCTGGTGGGGTATGCCGGTGGCACCGCGTGACGTATCGCGCCGGCACTCTCGCGCACGGCGTATGCCGGTCCCCTCTCGCCCGGGCGACTGCTCGTTGCGCCCTGTCAGCGCAGCTGCCGCTGCTGGACCCGCACCCCCACCCCGCTGGCGCGCACCCGCTCGATGACCGCGGCCAGGTCGGACGCGATCGGGAGCGCGTCGGTGACCCGCATGATCTCGGCTCCGACATCGGCCGTCGTCAGCTCATCGAGGGTGGCGCTCGCGCGGTCGGTGAGGCGGGTGGCCACCGCGGCCCGCTCCGGCTCGCTGAGCCTGCGGCCGAGCAAGGCGACCAATGGCACCGTCATCCCGGGGGTGGCAGATCCCAGGCTGCGGAGAAATCGTCCGAATTTCCCAAGGCCTGACATGACCACACAGTGGTCGAATCAGGCGACCGGCGATATTCGTCAAGGTGAACGCCCGGAAAAAGGTGTGTGGCCGATCACCATGGGTGATCGGCCACACCTTGTGCGGTGGACGGAATTGCTTATCCGTGCGCGCCGGGGATGCCGGGCTCGAGGTGCACGCCGGCCTCTTCGAGCAGGTGAGCGATGCGGGCGATGTCCTCGTCCGTGGCGTGCTCGTGGACCTTCTCGTCGATCATCGCGCGGATCTCATCCTCGGTGATGAGCTCGTCGTCGTAGTCCTTCTCGACGAGCGACACGGCGACGCTCTCGACCTCAGCGGTGGTGAGCTTGCGGTGAAGCACTCCCATCAGGGCGATGTAGTCGCCCTGGGCAATGCCCTCCGGCCGCCCGGCCCGCAGCCAATGGACCAGGCGACGGGCCGCGCTCTCGTGTTGCGCTGACATGACTTCCTTACCTCACTTCGAGAACGTCGGGATGATGCCGGAGAAGCCGACCTTGAAGCCCAGGCTGGTGAAGATCAACCAGGCGAGGCCGTAGGCCACCAGGACGAGAATCAGGGCGAAGAGCAGGTAGGCGACCATCTTGGCGGCCGGCTTGGGAGCCGCGCCCGACAGGGCTTCGCCGCCCTCGGCCACAGCCAGGCTGTTGACCGCCAGAGCGAAGAGCGAGGGGATGCCGGCTCCGAGGAGCAGACCTGCGAGCAGGACCTTCCAGGCGCCGTCGAGGGCAATAGCAAGGTTGTTCATGATGCGTTGGCTCCTGGATTCAGTGGTGCGCGTTGGGGACGGCCTCGGCCACGCGGGCGGCCTCGGGCTCGGCCTCCCAGTCCTGGGCGACGCTGTGCTTGTCGACCGGGTTCTTGCGCGAGCGCTGGCGGATGTAGAGGCTCACGGCGATGACGATGGCCATGATGACGCTCGCGCCGACGACCGGCGGAAGGGCGTGACCGATGAAGAGCATGAGCGCACCGACGACCGCGGCAGCGGGGAAGGTGATGGCCCAGGCCATGGCCATGCGCCCAGCCACCGACCAGCGCACCTCGGCGCCCTTGCGGCCGACGCCGGCACCCATGATCGAGCCGGAGGCGACGTGCGTCGTCGAGAGGGCGAAGCCCAGGCCGCTGGAGGCGAGGATCACCGAGGCGGTCGAGGTGTCACCGGCGAAGCCCTGAGGGGCGTTGATGTCGACGATGCCCTTGCCGAGGGTGCGCATGATGCGCCAGCCACCGAGGTAGGTGCCCATGGCGATGGCGACGGCGGCCGAGACCTTCACCCAGAGCGGGATCGAGATCTCCTGCGACACGTCCACCTGGCCGGCGGCGATGAGGGCGAGGGTGATGACACCCATCGTCTTTTGCGCGTCGTTGGTGCCGTGGGCGAGAGCGACCATGGAGGCCGAGCCGACCTGTCCGACCTTGAAGCGCGACTCGCGGAACTTCTCGCCCATCTTGCTGGTGAGCGCGAAGACGATGCGCGTGCCGACGGCCGCGACGATGAAGGCGATGACGGGTGAGATCAGCGAGGGGATGATCACCTTGCCGACGACGCCGTCGAGCTTCTCGGTCGAGTGGCCGAGCCAGTTGACCTGGCTGAAACCGAAGCCGGCGATGGTCGCGCCGACGAGGCCGCCGAGCAGGGCGTGCGAGGAGGACGAGGGCAGGCCGAGCAGCCAGGTGAGCAGGTTCCAGACGATGCCGCCGACGAGCCCGGCGAGCACGACGAGCAGCAGCAGGGTGCCCTGCTTGCCGTTGTCGCTGCCGATGAACTGCGGGTTGGGCACGCCGGTCTTGAGTTGGATGCCGTCGATGACGGCGTTGGTGATGGTGAGGGCGACCTTGACCGAGATGAGCGCGCCGACCAGGTCGAGCGTCGCTGCGAGCGTCACAGCGGTCTTGGGCGAGAGGGCCCCCGTGGCGATGGAGGCCGCCATGGCGTTCCCAGTGTCGTGGAAGCCATTCGTGAAGTCGAAGGCCAGGGCCGTAATAACGACCATGACGAGGATGACGGTTGCGGTGGTCACCTTGCACATGATGGAGGTGGCCCCAAGACGGCGTCGAGACGAAAGTCCTGTGACGCGTGCCTGAACGACGATCAAACGGGCATTCTCGACAGAGTTCCAACCGCGTTCATGTAGCGTTCACTTGCGCCCGTGTGGGAGGCCAACGCCGCGCACCGGCGCCTTCGATCGTTTCGGGATCGAAGGCGCCGGCTGGCCGCGACCACCGCGACCTCCGCTGCGCTGTGTGACCACCGCAACGGGCCTGAGGGGGTTCCTACTTCTTGTCGACGAACCACGGGATGACGTGGTCGAAGCTCACCGCCTTGCCGAGGCCGGTGGCGACGATGAAGCTGATGCCATAGGCCACGGCGAGCAGGATGACGAGCAGCAGCACCCAGGCAAGGATCTTGCCGAAGGGTTTCGCCTGCTGCACGCCGACGACGGCCCCATTGCCTTTGGCCATGGCCAGTCCACGGACGACGAAGGCGTAGATCACTGGTAGGCCGGCGCCGAGCACCAGGCCTGCCGCGAGGACCTTCCACGCGCCGTCGAGCGCGAGAGGGATCATGTTCATGAGGGAGTGCCTTCTTTCGGTGCTCAGTGAGTGGGCTGGGGCTGTTGCGGCTCGACGACGACGTCGTGAGCAACGACTGCCACTTCCGGCTTGCTGCCGTCATGCCAGGCGTCGGTGACGTTGGAGGCGTCGACGACATTGCGCCGCGACCGCAGCCAGATGTAGTAGGAGAGGGCGACCAGGATCGCCACAACAACGAGCGGTCCGCCCATCCCAGGGATCACGGAGCCGATCCAGTACATGATCGCGCCCATGAGGGCAGCGGCCGGGAAGGTGATGGCCCAGGCGAGTGCCATGCGCAGGGCCACGCCCCACCGCACGCTCGCGCCCTTGCGGCCGACCCCGACGCCCATGATCGAGCCATTGGCGACGTGGGTCGTCGACAGGGCGAAGCCGAGTTGGCTCGAGGCGAGGATGACGGTGGCCGAGGAGGCGTCGGCGGCCAAGCCTTGGGGCGCCTGGATGTCGACCAGCCCGCGGCCCATCGTGTGGATGATGCGCCAGCCGCCAAGATAGGTGCCCAAGGCGATGGCGGCGGCTGCGGCGAGCTTGACCCACAGCGGCACGTAGACCCCGCTGGAGCTGATCGAGCCGCCGGCGACGAGCGCGAGGGTGATGACGCCCATGGTCTTCTGGCCGTCGTTGGTGCCGTGAGCGAGCGAGACGAGCGAGGCCGCTCCGACCTGGCCGTAACGGAACCGACGCTCGCGGAACTTCTCTTCGATGGTCGCGGTGACGAGGTAGATGAGCCGGGTGGCAACGGCCGAGACGATGAGCGCGATGACGGGTGACAAGAGCGACGGCAGCAGGACCTTGCCGATGACGCCGTCGAGCTTGCTGCCGTCACCGGCCCACTTGACGCCGGCGAAGCCCATCGCGCCGATGGTGCCGCCGACGAGCCCGCCGAGCAGGGCGTGCGAGGACGACGAGGGCAGCCCGAGCAGCCACGTGAGCAGGTTCCAGATGATGCCGCCGACGAGCCCGCCGAGGACGATGAGCAGCAGCATGGTGCCGCCGTTGGCCATCAGCTCTGTCTTGGGTAGCCCCTTGGAATCCTGGATATTGACGACGGCATTGGACACGGTCAGGGCGACCTGGACCGACAGCAGCGCGCCGACGAAGTTGAGCACGGCGGAGAGCGCGACGGCGCGCTTGGGGGCGAGGGCACCGGTGGCGATCGATGCCGCCATCGCGTTGCCGGTGTCGTGGAAGCCGTTGGTGAAGTCGAACGCCAGGGCGACGACGACAACCAAGACGAGAATGAAGGTTGCGGTGGTCATGAGCCGAAATGATGGGGGTCCCATGTCGCCGCGCAAGGGCCCCCGGCCCCGATAAGGGAAGTATTCGCAGAGCTTTCACTCCCCTTTGATCCGGCGTTCAGAGGATGCGGGTCATCGATTCAGTCAGCGTTCATATGGGGCCGATTCGTTCACCATTGAGCAAGATGGTGTTCACGTCATAATTCGGGCATTCATGGTGGCTTCGTCCCGGCGTCGATCCCCGTGCCCGCGTGGGCTGCGCCATGATCGAGCCATGTCCGCCTGCGTCTTCTGCTCGATCGTGGCCGGCTCGATCCCCGCGGAGCGGGTGCTGCAGGACGAGCACGTCGTCGCCTTCCTCGACACCCGCCCGGTCTTCAAGGGTCATGTGCTGCTCGTCCCACGCACCCACATCGCCACGCTCCCCGAGCTCCCCGACGAGCTGGCGGTCCCCTTCCTCGCCGCGGCCAAACGGCTGGCGTCTGCTGTCGTCTCCGGCTTGGGCGCCCAGGGCAGCTTCGTCGCGGCCAACAACATCGTCAGCCAGTCGGTGCCTCATCTGCACCTGCACGTCGTGCCGCGGACCAAGGGTGACGGTCTGCGCGGCTTCTTCTGGCCGCGCACGGCATACGCCTCGCCGGAGGAGCTCGCGGACTATGCCGCTCGCCTGCGCGCAGCGCTCTGACCGCGGTCAGGCGGCGATGCGCTCGGGGTGGCTGTAGGCGTTGAGCGAGGCGCCGCGGCTGAAGCCGACAAGGGTGAGCCCGGCCTCCTGCGCGAGTTCGACGGCCAGCGACGAGGGGGCGCCGACGGCCGCCAGCAGGGGTATGCCGGCGAGCAGCGCCTTCTGCACGAGCTCGAAGGACGCCCGGCCACTCACCTGCAGGACGGTGCCGTCCAGCGGCAATCGACCCTCGCGCAGCGCCCACCCGACGACCTTGTCGACGGCGTTGTGTCGGCCCACGTCCTCGCGCAGGCAGAGCAGCTTGCCCGCGGCGGTGAAGAGCCCGGCCGCATGCACGCCGCCGGTGCGGGCGAAGAGGCTCTGCTCGGCGCGCAGCGAGTCAGGCATGGCGAGCAGGGCGTCGAGGGTGACCCGCACGGCGGGGTCCAGGGGGCGCTGCGGGGCGAGCTTGCGGACGTCGTCGATCGAGGTCGTCCCACAGATCCCGCAGGCGCTCGTCGTCACCAGGGCCCGCTCGGCGCGGGCCGAGGGCAGCGCCACGCCTGCGGCGAGGGTCGCGTCGACGACATTGAAGGTCTGCTGGCCGTCGGCGTCGGTGCCCGCGCAGTAGCGCATCGTCGCCAACTCGTCGGCGCTGTGGACGAAGCCCTCGCCCACGAGCAGGCCGGCGACCAGGTCGAAGTCGTCACCCGGCGTGCGCATCGTCACGGTGAGGTCGCGCCGCTCGGTCGCGCCCCAGTCACCGAGGCGGATCTGCAGCGGCTCCTCGACGGCGACCACATCCTCGCGCCCGCGCGGCGGCGTCGCGGCGGCATACCGCGTGATGCGCACTCGCCTGCTGACCCGCGCCATGGCCCCAACCGTATGCCGTCGGTCGCCTCGGCGGGGCGTGCTCGGGGGCGCTGGCCCGGCGCGGCTGCCGTCGCACGAGGGTCGGGCCGTGGGCAGCCGGAGATCGGCTGGGGCGGGACAGCGTCCACCCTGAGGACTGGGCTCGCGGGGCGGGCGCGGCACTCCCTAGCCTGGCGCTCGTGAAGCCCTTCCTGCTGCTGGCCATCCGGGCCGAGGACGAGGCGGCCGACGGCGAATACGAGTCGATCTGCCGGCTCGGCGGCCTCGCGCCCGAGCACCTGCACCGGGTGCGGATGGAGCAGGGACCGAGTGGGCTGGCCGACGGGAGCCTGGACCTCACGGCATACAGCGGGGTGATCCTCGGCGGCGGGCCCTATCAGCGCAGTGACCCTGACGGTGGCAAGGCCGCCGCGCAGCTGCGGGTGGAGGCCGAGCTCGACCTGCTGCTCGATCGCGTGCTCGCCGAGGGGCTGCCGTTCCTCGGGCTGTGTTATGGCATCGGGGTGCTCGGCGTGCACGAGGGCGGTCTCGTGGACCGGGCCTTCGGCGAGCCGGTCGGGCGGCTCGCGGTGACGGTGACCGAGGCGGGGCAGGCCGACCCGCTCTTCGCCGGGCTGCCGCTGGACTTCGAGGCGTTTGGCGGGCACAAGGAGGCGCTGACGGCGCCCCCGCCGGGCGCGGTCGTGCTCGCGACGTCGGCGGCCTGCCCGGTGCAGGCCTTCCGGGTCGGCGAGCACGCCTATGCGACGCAGTTCCATCCCGAGCTGGACGCCGAGGGACTGTGCACGCGGATCGATGTCTATGCCGGCTATGGCTACTTCCCGCCCGAGCAGGCCTCGGCGATGAAGGCCGACGCGCGCTCGCGGGACGCGGTGTGGCCTGCCGAGATCCTGCGCCGCTTCGTCCGGCGGTATGCCGTCGCCTGAGCTTGGTCACGTCGAGGCCAGATGCCGAGACACCGGCCGCGCGCACCGACGCTGGGGCTGAGGCTCGCCGGGCGCGCTGGGCAGTGGGGCGAGGGCGGCGAGCGCCCCACGGCTGGCCGACTTCGCTGCACTCCGTGGAGGGGTGGCTGGCTGGCCGTTCGCTGAGGCAGTCGCTGAAGCGCGCGGAGGTGTGGTGATCCCGACAGTGGTGCGTGCTTCAGCGCGTGCTTCAGGAGGGGTCAACCCGCGAGCAGTGGCTGGCGAGTTGCCGGGTGGCGGGCTGGCCGACTTCGCTGCACTGCGTGAGGGGTGGCGGGCTGGGCCGACTTCGCTGCACTCCGTGAGGGGTGGCGGGTGGGGCCGACTTCGCTGCACTGCGTGAGGGGTGGCGGGCTGGCCGTTCGCTGAGGCAGTCGCTGAAGCCCGCGGAGGTGTGGTGATCCCGACAGTGGTGCGTGCTTCAGCGCGTGCTTCAGGAGGGGTCAACCCGCGAGCAGTGGCTGGCGCCGTGCCGTCACGGGGGGTCGAGGGCGGGCCTGGGCGCTGAGATAGGTGCGTTCGATCCGCGCGACCACGGCAGGCAACGACCGATAGATCCGGTTGGGCGTGACGCCCAGCACCACGATCCCCGCAGCGGTGAGATCGGAGTCCGACTCGACCGTGCGGTCCCAATCGAGCTCACCGGAGTGGAACTGCCTCGAATGGACCATGATCGCCATCGCCACGTCGTCCAGCCAGAGGTCTGGAGTCGTCAGGGGCTCCGAGCCCAGTCGGAGCATCGGGTTTGCCCAGACGACCGGGAGCCTGCTGGACTTCTCGCAGGCGGCCAGCAACAGCGCCTCGGGGCGCGACCAGGCCGGTGCCGGCCGCGCTGACAGCCAGCCGGGGCAGTGACGAGTGTCGCTGATTTCGGAGTGCCAGCTCATGGTGCAGCTCATCCAGGGTGACCAGCCGACGGCGCATGGCGTCGATCGCGATTGCGGCGGCGCGCTCCGCTGAGCCGCTCTGGGCTGCGCCGTCGAGGACGGCCCGAGCAGGAGCGCTAAAGGTGAGACCACCCCGTCGGATGCACAACGGGTCCGGGGTGCGACACCTGCTGATCTGCAGCCATCCGACGCGGCGCGATGTCCGGGTCCCCGGCACGACGACATGGACGACGTCGCCCGGCTCGGCCGCCTCGACACCCAAGCGGCGCAAGGCAGTCAACCCCCCGAGCATTGATCCGGGGCCGGCGGCGATCAGGCCGGCCATCTCCCGCTGCTCTCGGGTCGAGCGGTTGCGATCGAGTTGATAGACGCCTGGGAGGAGGGCGCGCCAGTGCCTCCCGAGGTGCCATCGGATGGCTTCAGTGCTGGCGCCAGCCGCGAGCAGTTGGGCCCGGGACAGCAGCCCGAGCTGGTCGCGGCGCAACCATTCGGTGGCCTCGTCGAACTCCATGCCCTCATGGTGAGGCCACGTGCGCGGGGGGTGGGCGGACATGGCAGTGGCTGTGGACGATGGGACAGCGGTCCACGGTCTTGTGGACAACTCTCGCTGGGTGCAGACCGGTCTGGCGACCGGTCGCCGGCTGTCGCGGCCGGGGGCCGGCTCACCAGCCGGGCCTCGCGTGCAGACCGGTCGGGCGACCGGGCGCTGGCTGTCGCGGCCCGGGGCTGGCTCACCAGCCGGGCCTCGCGTGCAGACCGGTTTGGCGATCGGGCACCGGCTGTCGCGGCCCGGGGCTGGCTCACCAGCCGGGCCTCGCGTGCAGACCGGTCTGGCGAATCGGCTGTCTCTGGGGTCGTTGTCGGACGTCGACCTGACGCCAACAACGTCAACGTTCCCCTTTGGTCTTGCACGCGAGCCAGCGATGGTGGTGTCTCGACCGTGCCGAAGCTGCGCGGCCGAATGCGTCTCACTGACGCACGCCCTGAAGCCGCCGGCGCTGTGGTGATCACAACAGTGGCGACGGCGTCAGCGAGTGCTTCAGCGGCGAGGAGAGGGTGAGGCGCGGCGAGCGGCATACCGCCAGGCGGGGAACGGCAGCGGGCCGGGCTCGGGGCCCTCGGAGCGTTTGCACTCTCCCCCTGCGAGTGCCAATAATGGCGTTAGCACTCTCCCCGTGAGAGTGATAACCACTGGTCACCTGGTGAGGTGCGGCGGGCTGGCGCGGCAAGGAGCGTCGGTATGCCGTGCCGTCCGTCGCGGGCACCGCGTGACCACCACCTTCGATTCGCGTGGGAGGAACCACCCGAATGGCCAAGATCATCGCGTTCGACGAGGAGGC
>CAZLGB010000071.1:0-15331 GCA_964558825.1 uncultured Intrasporangiaceae bacterium | reverse complement strand
CGCCTGGGTGAGCGTGCGGCCGTGCAGGCCGAGCCGGCCCTGACCGGCGCGGTCGCCGCGGCGGTCGTCCTCGTGGTGGGCGTCGAGGGCACCCAGCCAGGCGAGGACCCGCGGCAGATCGGCCACGGCCGGTGCGTCGACCGCACGGGGCGCGGCGGGGGAGGTCCACACGGTCATGACGTCGACGCTGACGTGCATGGGGACAGGATCGGGGGAGAGACTCACCCAGCCATCGTCACATGCCCGATACTTCCCTGGTGATCAAGGCCGACCCCATCGCGCGACTGACCGAGCTCGGCGCGAGCGCGCCGGGGCGGCTCAGCCTGGCCGTGCGCACGTCCCGCGGGGTGCGCTTCGACCATGACAGCGACCGGGTGGTCCCGGCTGCCAGCACGATCAAGGTCGCCGTGCTGCTCGCCTATCTCGACTCGGGTATGCCGTGGGACCTGCCGGTCACCCTGCCCCCGGGGTCGAGCCGGGTCGGCGGATGCGGGCCGCTGTCCTTGCTGCCGTCGGTGGACCGGCTGCCGGCCGGCGAGCTGCTGCGGCTGATGATCGCCCTGTCGGACAACGACGCGACCAACGCCATCCTCGAGCTCGTCGGGGTGGGCGCGGTCGATCGGCTGCTGGCTCGGTCCGGGGCCCGGCACACCCACGTGCGGCGCCGGATGATGGACCAGGAGGCTGCAGCTGCCGGCCGCGACAACCTCGCCACCGCGGCGGAGCTGGCCGAGCTGCTCGCCCAGTTGCGCGCCGGGACCCTGCTCGGCGAACGCGAGACCGCCATGGCGTTGGCGGTGTTGCGCGAGCAGCAGTTCGACGAGGGCCTGCCGGCCTTCCTGCCGCCTGATGTCCACTGCGCCAGCAAGACCGGCAGCCTCGACGGCGTGCGTCACGACATCGGCGTCCTCGAGCGCGATGGGCGCTGGGTCGCCGTTGCCGCTCTCACCACGGACCTCGTCGACGCGCACGGCATCGACCGGGGGAGCACGGCATACCCGGTGTATGCCGCGCTCGGCGAGGCGCTCGTCGCGCTGCTGTGAGCGAGCCGGCAGCGATCAGGCGCGGCCGAGGTGACGCAGCAGCTTGAGGGCTCCGGTCATCACGTTCGCGTAGGCCTGGTCGGTCAGCCCCCAGTGCGGGCCGAAACGCAGCACGTATTGCGTCGCGACGGCCTGGACCTCGGTGTAGCGGTGGATGCCCTCGGCCCCCTGGCGCCGGCCCATGCCGGAGGAGCGCATGCCGCCCATCGGCGCGTCGATGCTCGCGAACGTCGCGCTGAACGCCTCGTTGACGTTGACCGTGCCGCACTTGATCTGGTTGGCGATGCGGCGTGCGCGGCGCGAATCGCGGCTGTAGACAGCGGCATTGAGACCGTAGTCGCCGTCATTGGCCAGCGCGACGGCCTCCTCCTCGCTGGTGAAGGAGTAGATGGAGATCACCGGGCCGAAGGTCTCGTCGCCGTGGCAGGCGGCGGCGGCCGTCACGCCCTCGAGGATCGTCGGCTCGTAGAAGTAGGGGCCGAGATCCGGGCGGGCCTTGCCGCCCGCCAGCACCGTCGCACCGTGGGACTGGGCGTCCTTGACGTGCTCCTCGACGGTGCGCAACTGGTCGGCGGAGATGAGCGAGCCCATGTCGACGCCCCACTCGTGCCCGGCGCCGAGGCGCATGGCCTTGGTGCGGGCGACGAACTTGTCGACGAAGGCGTCGTGGACGCTCGCATCGACGTAGAGGCGCTCGGTCGACACGCAGAGCTGACCGCCGTTGGAGAAGGCGGCGCGCACGGCGCCTTCGGCGGCCCGATCGAGGTCGGCGTCCTTGAGCACGAGGATGGGGTTCTTGCCGCCCAGCTCGAGCGAGCAGCCGATGAGTCGGTCGGCACATTGGCGGGCGACGATCCGGCCGGTCGCGGTCGACCCGGTGAAGCACAGGTAGTCGGCCTGCTCGATCATCGGCGTGCCCAGGGTCCGCCCGTCTCCGGCGACCATCTGCCAGAGGCCCTCCGGCATACCCGCCTCTTCGAGCAGGGCCAGCCCGAGCAAGGCACTCAGCGGGGTGTGGTGGTCGGGCTTGGAGACGACACCGTTGCCGGCCGCGATGGCCGCGATGCCATCGGACAGGGCCATGGTGAAGGGGTAATTCCAGGGCGAGATGATCGCGACGACGCCCTTGGGGATGCGGTGCTCCTCGATCTGCGTGAGCAGCGGGACGACGCCGTCGCGGCGCTTGGGCTGCAGGTGCCGCGCGAGGGTGCGCGCGTAGTAGCGCGCCGTGAGGGCGACGTGCAGCGGCTCGTCGAAGGCATGGATGCGGGCCTTGCCCGACTCCCAGCAAATGAGGTCCATGATTTCTTCGCGCCGCTCGAGGATGAGGTCGTGCAGGCGCAGCAGGACGGCCGAGCGCTCGGAGAAGCTCGTCGTGGCCCAGTCCCGCGCGACATCCCGAGATTTGGCGAAGGCGACCCGGACGTCGTCGGGGGTCGACTTGGGGACCTGCGCCAAGGGCTGCCCGGTCGCCGGGGCGTGGACCATCGTCGTCTCGCCGGAGCTGGCGACGAGCCGGGCGGTGAGGGAGCGGACGTAGCTCTGGTCGAGCGCGTAGGTCGCGCTGAGGTCGTGCTCGGGGTCGAGCGGGCCCAGGTGCGGGGGCGGGGTGGGGCGTGCCTGTCGGGCGGTCATGCCTCAATGCTAGAAAGCAAAATGGCACGCGGCATACGGCGTGATCACCGTCACGTGCCACTCCGGGACTTGTGTCCGTATGGGGCGAGCCTCCGACTCGGCAGACTCGGAGGCACCCTGAGTGCGCACTCGGGTGCCCCCGCCCGCGCGCACCGCCGTCGTGGAAAGGTCGCCCATGAGCACCCCGATTGCGGCCTCGGATCTCACCTGGCTGCTGATGGACCGGCCCAATAACCTCATGCACGTCCACGGGCTCATGGGCTTCGACGAGATCCCCGACTTCGAGGCCTACCGCGAGGCCGTCATGGAGCGGATGGTCAGCAAATACCGGGTGCTCAGCCAGATCCCGGTGCAGCAGGACGGGCATTGGCACTGGGAGGACGACACCGACTTCTCGATCCAGCGCCATGTGCTGCGCATCGAGTTGCCCGGCGAGGGCATCGCGGCGGTCCGTGACTACGTCTCGCGGATCTTCTCGCAGCCCTTCGACCGGGCCCATCCGCTCTGGGAGATGCACCTGATCTCGACCGCCGACCCCGAGTCGGGGGGTTACATCCTCAGCCGCTTCCACCATGGCCTGGGCGACGGCATACGACTCGTGCAGATGCTCATCGCGACCCTCGACCCGGCCGAGGGGTCCACCCCCGCGACCGTGGGGCGCAATGCCGACGGTGAGCACCACCACCCACTCGAGCGGGTCGTGCACTTCGCCGAGCACTCGGTGACTGACACCGTCGACTACGTGCGCCACGCGGGCGGTGCCGTGGCGAAGGTGGGGCGGCTGATGCGGGCGACGACCAATCCGCTCAACCTCAACCACCACCTCGAGGTGGCCGTCGACTATGCCCGCCACCCGGTCAAGCTGCTCGATGCGCTGACCTCGGTCGCCTCCGACGACAACGAGACGTCCAACTCCTGGCGCGAGATCGGGCGGCTGCTGCTCTCCGAGCGCGCCGAGGCCGGCGCATGGAGCGGTCACCCCGGGGTGGACAAGTCGGTGGCCTGGGTCGAGGGCGTCCCGCTCGACGACGTCCGCCGCGCCGCGCGGCACTTCGGCGGGACGCTCAATGATGTCCTCATGGCCGCCGTGTCGCTCGCTCTCACCGACTATCTCACCGAGCGCGGGGTCGAGGACCTGCACGACCTCGCCTGGATGATGCCGGTCTCCCTGCAGCCGGTCGACGGGTCGCTGCCGCCGACCTTGGGCAACCACTTCGTCGTCGTCATGCTCTCGATGCCGCTCGGCATCACCGATCCGCAGGTGCTCGTCGAGGAGATGCACCACCGGACGACCCGGCTGAAGAACAGCGCCGAGCCGGTCGTCGCCTTCGGGATGCAGCGGGTCATCGCCGAGGCCCCGGGTGCGATCGCCCGGCGGATCACCGACTACTTCTCCGCCAAGACGATCGGGCAGTTGAGCAATGTGCCCGGGCCTGCGGTGCCGATGAAGATGGTCGGCGCGGGAGTTCGGTCCATGCTCGGGTGGGTCCCGACCTCCGGTGACCAGCCCATCGGGGTCTGTCTGTTCAGCTACAACGGCACCGTCAATCTGGGTGTCGCGGTCGATGTGCGGATGATCCCCGACTCGACGCACGTCGCCGAGCTCATCGAGTCCCACATCGCCGGCCTGGTCCACGCGGCTGACACGTTCATCCCCTCCTGACATCCCCTCCCGATATCCCCTCCCAAGAACCGCTCCTGACACCTAGGTGACTGCCATGGCTCGCACCAACCGTCTCGTCGTCGTCAACGTCACGATGCAGGGCAACGAATGGGATTACGACGAGAAGGTGACCTTCGCCGGACGCAACTTCCGGCTGGTGCGGGTCGGCACCAAGGGCGACCTGCAGGCCGCCGAGGACCTCGTCTGGAAGTGGTCGCTCAAGGCCGATGCCATCGCGGTCACCGGGATACGCGAGGCCCAGGCGGCCGGGCTCTTCCACGGCAACCCCGGCGAGATCCGCAAGGTCAAGGGCACGACCAAGCGCGTGCCGATCTGCGACGGCGCTGCGCTGGCAGATGTCTTGCAGGAGTGGGCAATCCGTCGGGTACACAACGAGATGCCCGGCTATTTCAACAACGCTCGAGTCGTCGTGCTCGGCAGCGGTAGTCAGGACCGCACCATCGCGACGCTGCGGGAGTTCACCCACAACATCGACTTCCTCGACCCGACTCAGCGGGTCGACGTGCCCATGGCCCTCGCGACCAACCCGGTGCTCTCCAAGGCGGCCGAGGTCGGGATGATGTCGTGGCGGCATACGCCCGGCCTGGTCAAGGAGCGCGCCTCGATCCCCGCCGGCTGGGTGAGCGACAAGCTGGCCCACCGGGCGGCGGTCGACGCGGACGTCATCGTCGGCACGTATGCCGAGATCGCTCGCTTCGGGCTCGAGGACCTCGCGGGCAAGACGGTCATCACCAATGCGGTGTCCGACGGGCGGCTGGCGGCGCTCGCCGAGCGCGGCGTCGACCTGGTCATCGACGCCACGCCGCGCCCCTTCACCTTCATGGCGGTCACGGCGATGTTCGAGGCGATGGCCGCCGCAATGGTCGAGGAGGACCGCGACCTGCGCACCGACGACCTCATCGAGCTCATCGAGACAGCCGGGCTGCAGCCACGGCTGCTGCGTCCCCATGGCGACAAGCGCAAGAGCCGCTTCGCCTTCGTCATCCACCCGCTGTCGCAGCAGTACTTCCGCAACGTCGAGCCGCTCGGAGCGATCTCCAACATCCCCGGGATGAGCACGGTCGTGGAAAAGGCGATGGCCTACATCCCGCCGTTCATCTACAGCCACGTCACCGGCATCAAGTCTCCGACCGGTGCCGAGGCCGAGGGGTGGCTCATCTCGGTGGGCGGCACCCCCAAGGAGATGCTCGCCCACAGCCCGGAGTTCACCTACTCGCGTCTGCTCGAGGCCGCCGAGCTGGGGCGCAAGCTCGGTGCCCAGGTCATGGGCCTCGGAGCCTTCACCAAGGTCGTCGGCGATGCCGGGGTCACCGTGTCCAAGCAGGCGCCCTTGCCGGTGACGACCGGTAACAGTTACAGCGCCTCGGGGGCGCTGTGGGCGGCGCACGCAGCGATGCGCAAGCTCGGCGTGGCTCGGGTCGATGACGACGGGACGATCCACGGCAAGGCCATGGTCGTCGGGGCATCCGGGGCCATCGGCTCGGTGTGTGCCCGGCTGCTCGCGCTCGTGTCCGACGAGTTGTGGTTGGTGTCGCCGGAGACGGCCAAGTTGCTGGCGCTCAAGCACGCGATCGAGAGGGAAAACCCGCGGGCCACGGTCCACGTGGCGACCAACCCCAGCGATGCCCTGCCCGAGATGGACGTCATCGTCACGGCCACGTCGGCTGCCGGCAACAAGGTCCTGGACATCATGAAGGTCAAGCCGGGTTGCGTCATCACCGACGTGGCTCGCCCGCTGGACATGTCCGCCGAGGATGTCGCCAAGCGCCCCGATGTGCTCGTCATCGAGTCCGGCGAGATCGAGCTGCCCGGCGACGTCCATATGCGCAACATCGGGCTGCCCGACGGAGTCGCCTACGCCTGTCTGGCCGAGACGGTCGTGCTGGCTCTCGAGGGTCGCTACGAGGTCTTCACCGTCGGTCGCAACATCGAATGGCCCAAGGTCAAGGAGATCTACCGTCTCGGCCTCAAGCACGGCATGAAGCTGGCGACGATCTCGGGTGTCCGCGGGGTCTACACCGACGAGGACTTCGACCGGATCCGCGAGGCGGCCCTTGCGGCACGTGCCGAGCTGGGGATCGACACCCCGACGCTCGGCCGCGACGAAACGCCCGCCGACGATGCATCGTCGGCTGCCGACGGCACTCCGTGCCCGCGCTGCGGTGCCACGGGCGCCGAGGCGTGTCACACCCCGGGCGGGAAGCCGAGGGAGCGCCACGCCGTCAGAAGCGCGACGTAGACCACGTCCGGCGCAACCCGACCAGGGCCGTTGCCGGTGCCAGGATGGATCCGACCGACAAAGGAGTGGCCGTGAAGTCTGTCCAGGGAAAGACCGTGCTCGTCACCGGTGCCGCCATGGGCCTCGGGCGACTGTTCGCCGAGCGGGCGATCGCCGAGCATGCCAAGGCGGTGGTGCTCTGGGACATCAACGAGCATGCCCTGCAGACCACCCTCGAGGAGCTCTCCGGGCGGGGCAGCGCGGTGTCGGCCTTCGTCGTCGACGTGGCCGACCGAGCGGCCATCGAAGCCACCGCCAAGGCGGTGCTCGAGCAGGTCGGTCCGGTGGAGATCCTCGTCAACAACGCCGGGGTGGTGCGCGGCAACAAGTACTTCTGGGAGACCGATTCCGTTCGCGACACCAAGTTCACGGTCGACATCAACACCCTCGCGCCGATGTACGTCGCCCGCGAGTTCCTGCCGGCCATGGTCGCCGGCAGCGGTGAATGCCGGGTCCTCAATCTCGCGTCGGCGGCCGGCCTCACGGCCAATCCGCGGATGGCCGTGTATGCCGCGTCGAAGTGGGCGGTCATCGGCTGGTCCGACTCGATCCGGCTGGAGCTCAAGCAGGCCGGCATCGACCACGTCCGGGTGACGACCGTCTGCCCCTACTACATCAACACCGGCATGTTCGACGGCGCCAAGGCCGTCCCGCTGCTGCCCATCCTCGAGCCGGCCGAGGTCGTCGACCAGGCATGGAAGGGGATGTGCTCGGCGGCGTCGTTCGTCGTGCTGCCGCGGACCGTGATTCTCAGCGAAATGCTCAAGGGTCTGGTGCCGATCGACGTCCGCGACTTCATCGCCGACAACATCCTCGGCGTCTACCACACGATGGAGGACTTCAAGGGCCGAGCCGAGCAGCAAGCCTGATCGGACCGCTGCCGCACTGAAGGGCGTCGCCTGTGACCAACCGCGTCTACCGCGTCACCGCCTCCTACGGAGCGAGTCTGCTCGCCGAGGAGATCCTGCCCGCTGGGCCGCTCGAGCCGGGGGCGCCGACGGTGGTGCTCGCACACGGTTGGTGCTTGGACCACACGAGCTGGCACAAGGTCATCGCCGAGCTGCATCGCCGTCGCGCCGTGCGCGTCGTCGTCTACGACCAGCGCGGGCACGGCAAGTCGTCGATGGGCGAGGTGGGGGAGCCCAGCGTGCGCATCCTCGGCGACGACCTCTACGAAGTCATCCACGCCGCGGCGCCCACCGGCTCGCTCGTGCTCGCCGGGCACTCCATGGGCGGCATGTCGATCATGTCGTATGCCGGTCTGCACTATGACCACTTCACTCAGCGGGTTCGCGGCACCGTGCTGGCGTCGACGGCCGCCTCGATCGAGGGCCGCACGCCGGTTCCGCTCGAGCGAGTGATCATGGCGGTGGCCTCGCGGGCCCCGGCGATCCCGCCCCGGCTGCTCGTCCCGCGGCTGGTCGAGGGCCGCTTGATCTTCGGGGCCAACGCGGCTCGTGACGACGTCCGACACGCCGTCCACCAGATCCAGCACACGAAGATGCCGACCATCGGGCGCTTCTTCTATGCCATCGCCAATCACGACGAGGTCGCCGCACTCCCGCACTTCGTCGACGTCCCGACCCACATCGTCGCCGGCAGCGACGATCGGCTCATCCCCGTCGCCCATGCTCGAGCGTTGCAGGAGCGCATTCCGGATGCGGATCTCACGGTTCTCGACGGGGTCGGGCACATGACGACCTACGAGGCTGCGACGACGATCGCCGACGCCATCATCGGCCTCGTCGACGCCAACCTTCCGGCGACGCGCTAGGCGGCTCGAGCCCACGGCAGGCCACGGCAACCTGGGCGACGTATGTCGCCACCGGCTTGACGCCGGGGGTGTCCTACAGCCAGTCGCGTTGCTTGAACACGGCATACAGGGTGAGGGACAACACGAGGATCAGCCCGGCCGACATCCACAACCCGGAGGAGGCCTCAAATCCCGGGTAGGGGACGTTCTGTCCGAACCAGCCGGTGATCGCCGTCGGCACGGCGATGATCGCGGCCCAGGCGGCCAGCTTCTTCATGACGACGTTGAGGCGCATGTCCTGCAAAGACAGGTTGGTCTCGAAGAGGGTGGTCACCATGTCGCGCAGCGACTCGGTCCACTCGGCGGCGCGCAGCACGTGGTCGTAGAGGTCGTCATACCAACGCGAGAGCTCGCTGTCGGACTCCGGTCGGTGGCGCAGCAGGGTGTTGACGATCTCGCGCATCGGCAGCACGACCCGGCGCAGTTGGACGAGGTCCTTGCGCAGCCCGTAGAGCCCGCGGACGAAGTCCGGTCTGCCGTTGCCGTCGTCGAGCAGGTCGTCCTCGAGCGACTCGATCCGCTCGTCGAGGGCCTGGATGGTCTCGAAGTGGCTGTCGACCACCGCATCGAACAAGCCGTAGAGCAGCGCTCCCGGGCCCGAGTCGAGCAGGTAGGCGGACTCCTCCCACCGATCGACGACCCCGTCCATGTCCAACGGGCTCACCGTGTCGCCGACGGCGTCGACCAGCGAGGCTCGCACGGTGACCAGCGCGGCGGGCAGGACGAATCCGGACACGCGCGTGAGGCGCACCTGCCCATGGGCCGCGTCGCCGGCATGCCGGCCATCGGGCGCCAGCACCGTGCCGTATGCCGTGAAGGCCAGGTGATCGCCGTGTCGGGAGACCTTGGGTCGCTCGTGGGGGCTGACGGCATCCTCGAGCCCCGTGGCGCCGAGGCCGAGCCGGGTGCCGAGGGCGACCAGCCGCTCCGGATCGGGGTCGAGCAGGTCGACCCAGACGAGCGTCCCCGGGTCGGTGATGTGGGCGACGACGTCGGCCTCGGCCGTGGGCCCGGTCGTGTCCTTGAGCAACGTCCCGTCACGCCACACCCGGCAGCGCACGGCATACCCCTCCTCGACCATGGCGACCATTGTCGGGGTGGGATCGGCCGCGCGCTGCTGCGACCCGCGGGGAGCTCAGCCCCAACAGAGGCAGAAGGGGTGCCCGGCGGGGTCGGCGTAGACGACGAAGCCTGAGCGCGCGCCGCTCTGCGGGTCGCCGCTGAGCAGCTTCGCGCCGGCCGCGGTCGCGTGGGCGTGCGCTGCCCGGATGTCCTCGACGTCGAAATCGAGGTGGACCTGCTGGGGGAGCCCGTCGGGCCAGGACGGACGACGGTGGCCGGGCGCATGCTGGATGCCGAGCGTCGGGCCGCCCGCCCAGCGCACCTCGTGCCACTGCGGGTCGGTGTCGTCGATCGTGCCTCCGAGCAGGTCGGCATAGAAGCGGCTGAGCCGCGCCACGTCGGCGGTGTCGAAGGCGATGGCGCCGACCGCGAAGGTGGGCGTCACGCGCGGCATCCCATCGGCAGCCCGCCCGCGGGCGACGCCTGGCGAAGGGCGGGGCACGGGGCGCTGGCGGCTCGTTGGGTCCGGCCGAACAGGTGGCCGAGGCGCTCGGCGGCCGCCGCCCAGCGGGTATGCCGGTCGGCGTCGCCGTCACGCCGCCGTGGAGCGGAGCGCACGAGGTCGTCGATGTGGGCCTGCACAAGTGCTTGTGCGACATGGGGATTGGGGAACATGGCTTCCTCCTGTCGTAACCAGTAAAACCACTATGACAGTTGCGCGAGCAGAACGCAACCAGCAAAACCGCTATAGTGGTTGCTATGAGCTCGCCTGTGGTGACCACCGACGTCTGCGGAGATCCGGCCGATCTGCTGCTCGACTTCCTCAACACCCTCGACGTCGACGAGGGCACCGATGTCCTCGACGCAGCCAGCACCTGGCGAGCGTGGCTCGACGCGCACCAGCTCCCGACTGGGTCAGGGTCGGCGCGCGAGCGCGCCGCGGTGCGGACCGTCCGCGACGACCTGCGCGAGATGGCCCGTGGGGGAGACGGCTGCGTCTGCGAGCTGCCGATCACCGTGTCGATCGGCGCGGGAGGGACCGTGCGCCTCGGCGGCACCGACGCCCTCGGGGTGGTCGCGGCATGCGTCGCCCAACTCGCCGTCGAGGGCCGTCTCGACCGGCTGAAGATCTGCCCGGCCGACGACTGCGCCTGGGGCTTCTACGACACCTCACGCAATCGCAGCCGCCAGTGGTGCTCGATGGCCGTCTGCGGCAACCGGGCCAAGTCGCGCGCCCACCGCGAGCGCGCTGCGGCGGAGCGGACCAGCTGACTGTCGGCACCGGTCGGCCGCGACGCTCGGCCGCGCGAGCGGTCCGGCACGTCGAGCGCTGCCGAGCTCACCAGCCGCGGGCGAGCCATTCGCCGAGATGCGGACGCTCGACGCCGAGGGTCGTGTCGTCTCCGTGCCCCGGATAGATCCACGTGTCGTCGCCATAGACCTCGAAGATCCGCGCGACGACATCGGCATAGAGCGCCTCGAAGGACTGCCCCGGCATCTTGGTGTTGCCCACGCCGCCCGGGAAGAGCGAGTCGCCGGTGAGCAGGTGGGTGAAGCCCGCGGGATCGGCATACGCGAGAGCCACCCCGCCCTCGGTGTGACCTCGTAGGTGGACGACGTCGAGCTCGACCGCCCCGACCCGCACGATGTCACCGTGCACGAGGCGCCGATCGGGCGCGAGCGGCAGGGCATCGGCGTCGTCGGCGCCGGCGGCCGTCGGCGCGCCCGACCAGCGGGCGAGCTCGGCGCGGGCGCGCACGTGGTCGGGGTGGCGATGGGTGGTGACGATCTCGCTGAGGCGCCCGGTGCCCTCGGCGACGAAGGCCTGCAGCCGCGGCGCGTCGGTCGCCGCGTCGACGAGCAGCTGCTCGCCGGTCTCGCGGCAGGTCAGCAGATAGGCGTTGTTGTCGAACTCGCCGACGCTGCACTTGCGGATCACCAGCGCCGGCAGCTCGCGGACCTCGCTCGGGCCACCCGGGGTGACGTGACCGGCATACGGGCTCATCTCAGCCTCCGGTGGGCAGGCTCGGCAGGGGACCGTCGCAGCGCACGCCCGCGCTGAGCCCGCGCGCCAGCCAGCCCAGCAGCGCCGCGCGCGACCCCGAGACGTATGCCGTGTGCCCGGGCAGCTCGAAGAGGTCGCCCTCGTCGGTGCTCAGCTCGATCTCCGGCGCCAGCGGTGCCTCGCGCAACCGGCGGACCTCGTCGGTGAGGAAGGTCGTCACGAGGCTCGGTGAGAGGTCGGCGAAGGTGAAGCCGGCGTCGAGGTCGACGTGGTGATAGCTGACCTCACGCAGCCGCATGAAGGGCAGGTGGCGGGCGGTGAAGGTCACGCCGCCGGGCGTGCGCTCGACCCGGACGCTCGCCTGCTCGGGGGTCAGCCGGGCCAGCTGCGGGGCGAGCGCCTCCGCGGTGGCCTCGAGGTCGGCGACGATCTCGGCGAGCGGACGAGCCGCCCCGGCATCGATGTCGGCCTCGCGCGCGGCGGTGCTCGCATACATCGTCTCGCCCGTCCCGTCGACGGCCGCGCGGACCAGCCGGGTCAGTCCGTCGGCGTTGCGAGCGAGGTGGGTGAGCACGTGCCCGCGGGTCCAGCCCGCGCACAGCGACGGCTCGTGCTGGTCGCCTTCGCGCATCGCGTATGCCGTGCGCAGGAGGTGGTCGGTCGCCTGGGCGACGAGATGCGGCTCGGCCGTCATGGTCCGACCCTAGCGCGGTGGCGGGGGCTGCTGGCCCTGGCCGCCGAGGCTGCTGGGTGCCGGCCGTCCGAGCAGGTGCTGCGCTGTCGGTGGGGCCACCTAGGCTGTGCTGGTGCCATCTGTGCTGTCAGGACGTCCCGCCGCGCGCCCCACCCACGACACCCTCGTCGTCCACGGCGCTCGCGAGCACAACCTCAAGGACATCTCCGTCGAGCTGCCCCGCGACAGCCTCATCGTCTTCACCGGGCTGTCCGGCTCGGGCAAGTCGAGCCTGGCCTTCGACACGATCTTCGCCGAGGGCCAGCGCCGGTATGTCGAGTCGCTCTCGGCCTATGCGCGCCAGTTCCTCGGCCAGTTGGACAAGCCCGACGTCGACTTCATCGAGGGGCTCTCACCGGCGGTCTCGATCGACCAGAAGTCGACCAACCGCAACCCGCGCTCGACGGTGGGCACCATCACCGAGGTCTACGACTATCTGCGCCTGCTCTTCGCCCGGGTCGGCCGTCCGCACTGCCCGGTGTGTCACGAGCCGGTGACGCGCCAGTCTCCGCAGCAGATCGTCGACCGGCTGCTCGAGCTGCCCGAGCGCACCCGCTTTCAGCTTCTCGCTCCGGTCGTGCAGGCGCGCAAGGGCGAGTTCGTCGACCTCTTCGCCGAGTTGCAGACCAAGGGTTTCGCCCGCGCTCGTGTCGACGGCAACGTCATCGCCCTCACCGACCCGCCCAAGCTCGAAAAGCAGATCAAGCACACCATCGAGGTCGTCGTCGACCGGCTCGTCGCCAAGGGCGGCGACCCCGCCGCGACCCGCCGGCTCACCGACTCGGTCGAGACCGCGCTCGGGCTCGCGGGCGGCATACTCCTCGTCGACTTCGTCGACCGCGAGGAGGGCGACCCCGAGCGCACCCGGCGCTTCTCCGAAAAGATGGCCTGCCCCAACGACCACCCACTGGCCATCGACGACATCGAGCCGCGGTCCTTCTCCTTCAACTCGCCCTTCGGTGCGTGCCCCGCCTGCACCGGCCTCGGCACCGAGCTCGAGGTCGACCCCGAGCTGTGCGTCCCCGACGAGGACCTGTCCATCGCTGCCGGGGCGATCGTCCCCTGGGGGAGCACCTCCGGGTCCGCTGACTATTTCCAGCGGGTCATCCAGGCGCTCGCCGACGACCTCGCCTTCAGCCTCGACACCCCGTGGCGGGCGCTGCCCGAGCGGGCCAAGGAGGCGCTGCTCTTCGGGCAGAACTACAAGGTCCACGTCCGCTATCGCAATCGCTATGGTCGCGACCGGTCCTACACCACCGGCTTCGAGGGGGTCGTGCCCTTCGTCAAGCGACGCCACTCCGAGACCGACTCCGACTGGAGCCGCGAGCGCTACGAGGGCTACATGCGCGAGGTGCCGTGCCCCGTATGCCGTGGCGCTCGCCTCAAGCCCGAGGTCCTCGCCGTGCTCGTCGGCGGGCAGAACATCTCGCAGGTCTGTGCGCTGGCGATCAACGAGTGCGCCGACTTCCTCCGCGGGGTCGACTTCACCGACCGTGAGCGCCAGATCGCCGAGCGGGTGGTCAAGGAGATCTCGGCGCGGCTGGGCTTCCTGCTCGACGTGGGCTTGGACTATCTCTCGCTCGACCGTCCGGCGGGCACCCTCTCCGGCGGCGAGGCCCAGCGCATCCGGCTGGCCACCCAGATCGGCTCGGGCCTGGTGGGCGTGCTCTACGTCCTCGATGAGCCCTCGATCGGGCTGCACCAGCGCGACAACCACCGGCTCATCGAGACGCTGACCCGGCTGCGCGATCTTGGCAACACGCTCATCGTCGTCGAGCACGACGAAGACACCATCGCCACCGCCGACTGGGTCGTCGACATCGGCCCAGGCGCGGGGGAGCACGGGGGGCATGTCGTGCACTCGGGGTCGGTCGCGGGGCTGCTCGAGCATCCCGACTCGATCACCGGCATGTATCTCTCGGGTCGCAAGGAGATCGCGGTGCCGGCACTGCGGCGGCCGCAGGTCGCAGGCCGTGAGGTGACCGTCGTCGGGGCACGCGCCAACAACCTCCAGGACGTCACGGTGTCCTTCCCGCTCGGCAATCTCGTTGCGGTGACGGGGGTTTCGGGGTCGGGCAAGTCGACGCTCGTCAACGACATCCTCTACACCGTGCTGGCCAACAAGCTCAACGGTGCCCGTCAGGTGCCGGGCCGGCACAAGACGGTCACCGGGCTCGAGCATCTCGACAAGGTCGTCCACGTCGACCAGTCGCCGATCGGGCGCACCCCGCGCTCCAACCCGGCGACCTATACCGGCGTCTTCGACCACATGCGCCGGCTCTTCGCCGAGACGACCGAGGCCAAGATCCGCGGCTATCTGCCGGGCCGCTTCTCCTTCAACGTCAAGGGCGGGCGCTGCGACAACTGCTCGGGCGACGGCACGATCAAGATCGAGATGAACTTCCTGCCCGACGTCTATGTCCCGTGCGAGGTTTGCCACGGGGCGCGCTACAACCGCGAGACGCTCGAGGTGCACTTCAAGGGCAAGACCATCGCCGACGTGCTCGATATGCCGATCGAGCAGGCGGCCGAGTTCTTCGCGGCGGTGCCGGCCATCTCGCGTCACTTGAGCACGCTCGTCGATGTCGGGCTGGGCTATGTACGGCTGGGCCAGCCGGCCCCGACCCTGTCGGGCGGCGAGGCGCAGCGGGTCAAGCTCGCCTCCGAGCTGCAGAAGCGCTCGAGCGGTCGCACCATCTATGTCCTCGATGAGCCGACGACCGGGCTGCACTTCGAGGACATCGCCAAGCTGCTCGGCGTGCTGCAGGGTCTGGTCGACAAGGGCAACACCGTCATCGTCATCGAGCACAACCTCGACGTCGTCAAGTCGTCCGACTGGATCGTCGACCTCGGCCCTGAGGGTGGCTCGCGCGGTGGTCGGGTGATTGCTCAAGGCACCCCCGAAACCATTGCCGCTCAAGAGGATTCACACACGGGCCGCTTCCTCGCTCCAGTCCTCGCCAAGGCCTCCGGCGGTATGCCGGGCACCGCCACCGCGCGACCCAGCGTCGCCCGGGGAGCCGCGCGCGGTGCTGGGCGCATCAGGCGGTCTGCTTGCCGGGATGCATGCGACCTTCC
>CAZLGB010000070.1:0-15476 GCA_964558825.1 uncultured Intrasporangiaceae bacterium | reverse complement strand
CGGGCGGTCGCCCATGCGACCGGCTCGCCCAGCGCCAAGAGCGCGCCGGCCAGCGCACCCGGGTTGCCCGGTGGCACGAGCCGCCCGACCCCGCCGACGACGTCGGGCAATGCCCCGCTGTCGCTCGCGACGACGGGTATGCCGCACGCCATCGCCTCGACGGCGACCCGCCCGAACTGCTCGACCCACGTCGGCGTCGTCAGCGAGGGCACGGCGAGCAGGTCGAGCCCCCGATAGAAGTCCGCGAGCTCCCCCGCCGCCAGCCCGCCGACGAAGCAAGCCCGCTTCCCGAGGCCAAGGGCGGCCGCCCGTTGCCGCAGCGCGGCCTCGTCAGGCCCGGATCCGGCCAGCCGCAGCTGCAGCCGGGGCTCACGGGCGGCGGCGTCGAGGAGCACGGTGACGCCCTTGTGGGCGGCCAGGCGACCGGCATACCCGACGACGAGCGGCCCGGCAGGGTCGGGTGCACGGCGCGCTGGATCGGGCGCAAAGCCAGGGCTCACCCCGAGCGCGACAACGCGTGCGTGCCCGGACAGGCCGCGGCGGCGGGCCCTGGCGGCGGCATCGGTGTTGCAAGCGCTCAACCCGGCCGCCCCGCGCAGAGCGAGCCGCTCGAGGGTGGCAAAGGGCGGGGGGAGGCGTTTGTCGAGATTCTGCGCCGAATAGAGGACGTAGGGCGCGCCGCTGCGCTGGCGGCGCAGCGCGCGCAAGAGGAGCACTTCGGCGGTCGCCAGCGCAAACGGCTCCTCGTGGATGTCGATGACATCCCAGGGCTCACCGAGGGCCCGCCACAGCGGGCGCGGGTCATAGCCGAAAAGCGCCGGGTGGCGTCCCCACGTACGCACGCCGCGCACGTCCTCGCCGGGCTCGGGGGTGAGCGGCACCGGCATACCGCCCTCGTCCCAGACCCGAGCGGAGAGCACCGTCACCTCGTGCCCGCGGGCGCGCAGCGCCCGCTCGCGGTCGCGCCAGGCGCCCACGACCGCACTGTGGTTGATCCGCAGCACCCGCACGATGTCCATTCCGCTCGTTGACGGCGACCAGCCTAAGCGCCCGGTCGAGGTCACGGGGGCGCGTCGGCTCATCCGTCGCCGCTGGCGCGCCCCGAGCCGACCGTTTCGCTCGTTTGCATCCTCGTCCCGGCACGGTGTGGGATCATGGGTGCTCTCGGATGCCGACGCGGGGAGAGCTTCGTGCAGTTGCGTGACTTGCTCATCGTGCTGCGCGATGCGTGGCGGCTCGTTGCTGCCTGCGTCCTCGGTGTCGTGGGCGTTGCCGCGGCGGTGTCGATGACCATCACCCCGACGTATACCGCCTCGGCGCGGATCTATCTCACCGCTGAGCGCAACGCCGACCTCACCCGCGGGGATCCGGGCGGCGTGAGCACGGTTCGCACGTCCGATCTCAAAACCCTCGCTGACCAGCTCTACACCCCCATCGTCCAGCGCCCACTCGCGGCGGCGGTTGGGTCGGGGGCCGGCTTTGGAGTGGCGGTGTCCGTCCCCGAAGCCAACGCCTGGCTCGACGTCGTCGGCACCTCGAGCGACCCGACGACCGCGGCTGCCGCCGCCAACGCCGTCGGCCCGGCTCTCGCCCAGGTCGCTTCGCAATTCTCGCCTCTGCTCACCCAACCGGCCGTGCGCGTCACCTCGGTCTCGATCACCCCGGCCACCGCGCCGGCGACACCGACGAGCCCCGACGTGCGGCGCAACATCCTGCTTGGTCTGCTCGCCGGCATCGCCCTGGGGGTGGGGACGGCCCTCACCCGCCACGCCCTCGACACCAAGGTGCGTGGTGAAGCCGATCTGCGGGCGATCACGAGCCGGCCCATCCTCGCCAACATCCCGCTCGATCCG
Source organism: uncultured Intrasporangiaceae bacterium (assembly GCA_964558825.1). Classification (GTDB taxonomy): domain Bacteria; phylum Actinomycetota; class Actinomycetes; order Actinomycetales; family Dermatophilaceae; genus Phosphoribacter. The sequence goes on along the minus strand of CAZLGB010000070.1, from coordinate 13,623 downwards.
GGCACAGCCTCCTGCGCACTGACCTTCGAGGACCACCCGCACGGCCAGCACGCCGAGAGCATTCGCCGGCTGCGCACCAATCTCATGTTCATCGACGTGACGACGGGGCGGCACTCCTTCGTCGTCAGCTCATCGGTGGCGAGCGAGGGCAAGACGACCATCGTCATCAACCTCGCCCGCGCCATCGCCGAGTCGGGCGCCCGGGTCATCGTCGTCGACGGCGATCTGCGCAATCCCTCGGTGGCCAAGACCCTCGGCATCGAGGGCAGCGTGGGGCTCACCACGGTCCTGCTCGGGCGGGCCTCCCTCCATGATGCCATCCAGCCGTGGGGGGCCAGCGGGCTGCACGTCCTCACCGCCGGCCAGGTGCCGCCCAACCCGAGCGAGCTGCTCGGCTCCCGTCCCATGGCCGAGCTCTTCGAGAAGCTCACCGCCGAGTTCGACTTTGTCCTGCTCGACAGCCCCCCGCTCGTCCCGGTCGTCGACGCCGTTCTCCTGCAACGGCTTACGGGCGGGCTCGTCCTTGTCGTGGCGAGCGAGCGCACCCGCAAGCGCGACCTGACGACTGCCGTGACCTCGCTGCGCACCGTCGACATCGATCCCGACGGAGTCGTCCTCAACTTCGTGCCCGTCGACTCGGCGGACATCTATCGCTACGGATACCACCGCTACGACAGCCGGGCCGAGCGCAAGGTGCCCCGAGGCCGCAAGGCCAAGCGCCCGAGCTGACGTACTCGCGCCACCGGCCTCAACGAGGCTCGGCGGTCGCCGCGAGCACACCCGCAGCGACGAGCTCGCACACACAGTCGGTGACGTCCGCGGCCACGACCGCGACGTCCAAGCCGTAGGCCGCCGCAACCTCCGCTGCGAGCTGAGCCGACGTGGACGTTTGGGGGGCAGTGCGCCAGATGAGGTCTGCGCGCTCGTCGAGGACGAGCAGGGGGCCGTCGGGCAGGGCCGCGACGAAGGTGGCCGCCACCGTCTCGACGATGCCCACGTGCTCGGGCACGACCCAGCCCGCAGCGGCGGTCATCGCGGCCGCACCAAACGGGCACGGCCCCCCGTGACGATCTCGCGAGTCCCTGCCCGGGCCCGACGGACGAACTCCGCGACCACCTCGCGCCGCCGGGGCGGGCGCCCCAGCTGAAGGGCCAGATGGTCGGTGTTGACCAGGACCATCCGGCCGACGAGCCGAGCCTTGGCGCCGAGCCCGGTCGCGGCGCGCACCCGGCCGCTCCATTCGGCCACCCGACCGCCCCCGGTGGAGACGGCACGCCAAAGCCCATAGCTGGATCGAGTGCGAAAGCGTTCGAGGTCACCGGTGGCCGCCGCCCAGGCGACCTCGGCCTCCAACTCGGTGACGAGGGCGAGCATCCGGGCCCGATGCTCCGGCGGCGCCGCCTCCCACGCATGAGCCAAGTCGGCCCGCGCGCGGGCCTCGCCGCCCGAGCGAGCGGCATGCAGGACGAGGATGACCCCCTGTGCCGCCGGCTCGGGCACGGGCGCGTCGTGGCCGGCGAAGCCGACGAGCGTGTGCCCCTCCCAGAGCCGATCGAAGACGACGTCGGCGGGCGCCTCGAAGCCGGGGATGAGCCGGTGGACGTCGGCATAGCCCCACACGGGCGAGGAGAAGGTCGTCGAATGCCCGAAGGGCGATCCGGTGGCGAAGCTGTCGACGGCGCTCCACCCGTGCTCGCTCAGGACGCGCAGGAATGCGTCGAGCTGGGCGGGGCGCACGAGGACGTCGACATCGGTTGAGCCGCGGCCGGGCGCGGCGACGAGCGGATGCATGGCCGGGCCCTTGATGACGAGCACGTCGGCGCCGGCGAGCGCGGCCAGGCGGCATACGGCAGCGTGAGCGAATTCGAGGCGCACACCGAAGGGGACGCTGGCGCTCGCTCCCGGATCCACGCGGGGATCATAGGCGCTCACTTGCGGATGTGCCGCCCGAGCAGCCCCTTCACCTCGAGGCCCGCGATCGCTTCGCCGACGATCCGCTCGTCGTCGGTGTGCCGCCCGTGTCGCCGGCGCATCGCGGCAAGGACGCCCGGCAGCGTGTCGGGATCGTGAAGATGGCTCCACACACTCGCGGCGATGCCGGAAACGTGGGCCACCGCCCCGTCCTGCAGGACGAGGATGTCGCCGTCGACGGACACTGCTTCGACATACGGCCCGCGGGCGAGCAGTTCCTGGGCCCCGACGGTGATGTCGGCGATGGACGCTGCGGCCGCGATGGGCTCCCACGACTCGCCCGGCACGCGCGCGGCCGACGCCAGCGTGCGCAACACCGATGCGGCATCCGCGATCTCGCCGTAGCGCAACCGGTGGACTCCGCCGAGTTGGTCGAGGAGCCGACAAAGGCTGGTTAGCGGCTCAGTCATGAGGGCCAGACCCGAGGACTGGCAGGTCAGGTTGAGGATCGCCTCGACGAGTGGGAGCCGCTCGAGGGTGGGCACCCGCTGCCCCGGCTCACGCCGGAGCACGACGATCCCGCCCAGGCGCAGCTCGGCGGGACATTCGGCCAGACCGAGCTCGTCGGGGCCAACAAGGCGCTTGGCGGCGCTGCTCGAGGAGTCGAGGCGCACCGCCAGGGGCTTGGGGTAGGGCAGGACCCGTCCGTCGGCGCTCACCCCGAGGGCCTCGTCGGTGACGTAGCCGAAGCCGTCGCGGCACAGCGCGGCGGCCGCCGTGGTCTTGCCCGCGCCCGATGCGGCGACGAGGGCGAGAACGGCGCCGGTTTCGGTGGCGATCCCGGCCGCGTGCCACAGGTGCATCCGTCCCGCAGCCGCATGTAGCGCCCGGGTGGTGACGGCGATTTCGACCGCACGCGCGTTGGCATTGTCGGGGAGGTCGACGATCAAACGGTCAGTGTCGGCCACCGCCATCGGGCCTGGCACGGCGCAGCGACGCCACACGCTGGCAAAGTCCGTGGCGTCACTCGGGGGACGCACTGCAATCACGGTGCCGAGGGCCGCGACCGCGACCATGTCGCGACGCGGCCCTCGGCCCGGATCCGGCTCGATCAGGTCGTGCCCTCACAGGTGAGGCAGTCGGGAGCGGTCTCGAGCACCGACACCGTCTTGACAACCGGCGGATGCACGTCGTGGTCGTCCGAGCAGGGGCAGGAGTGCGACCAGGTGACCGTCATCGTCGTCGTGAAATCGAGGTTGGCGCTGGATGAAGAGTTGGCGAGCACGATGATCGGGGCGGTCGCGCACGTGGCCGGTGCCACAGGCGCGGAGATCTTGATGCACGGGTCATTCGGGTGATACCAGGTCAGCGGGTCTACACCGGTGCCCGTCGCCGTGAACTGCACGTCGCAGATGTAGATGTCATACGGGCTGCAGTTCGTCGCATCGAAGACGAACTTGTAGCCGAACTTGAGGTCGGGGAGGTGGCAGCTCTTGCCCGGCAGCTTGCACGCCTTGGTCAGAGCCAAGGTCGGCGGACCACCCGAAAGGGCATAGGCCGGCACGGCCGTCGCAACAGCCAGGGCAGGCACGGCCCAGGCAGCCCCCGCAACCACCGCGCGTCGCGATACCCCTCGACGATCCCCACTGGTCGTCGCAGTCATGTTTGTCTCTCCTGCATCATCGTCTTACCCCGACATGACGTGCCCGAGCCCCCGATGACTCCCGCACTCTGTGCAGACTAGCAGGATCGACCCACCCACGGGAGCGGAATCCGAGCGCAGGAGAGAATGGGCCAGGCGGACGACGAGAAAGCGGAACGCGATGCCCAATCAGTTTAGCCCAAATGGGACAACTGCGCCCGTCGAGGGCGCAGTTGAGAGCGCGGCCGGTGCAGTGTCCCCCCAGCAGACGGCATCGGGCACCGGGCCAGGGGCCGACGCGCTCGTCCTCGTCGTGTGCACGGGCAACATCTGCCGCTCCCCCGCCGCCGAGCGGCTGCTCGCCGCTGGCCTCCCACCCCGTGGTGTTGTCATCGGCAGCGCGGGCACACGCGCGCTCGTCGGCCACCCCATCGAGCCGACCATGGCGGCTCTGCTCGACGCTGCAAGCGTGGCGTCCGGTGGCTTCGCCGCCCGCAGGCTCACCGCCGCCCTTGTCGCGCAAGCAGATCTCGTGCTCGCCCTCACCGCCGAGCACCGCAGCGCAGTCCTCGAGTTGCACCCCGGCGCCCTGCGCCGATCCTTCACCCTGCGCGAATTCGCTGCGTTCGCAACGGCTCTCGAGCCGAAGCTCGGCGATCTCGATGGGGGTGCGGCACATGACGACGACGCGCAGCGGCTGCGGGCGCTCGTCCAGGCGGCCGATGCACTGCGCCGCGAGCGGCGCCTGCGGCTGCCTCCCGAGCTGGACATCGCAGACCCCTACCGCCTCGGCGACGCGGCCTACGCCCAGGCGTATGCCGCGATCCTCGCCGCCGTCGCCCCCATCGTTAACGCGCTCGGTGGGAACCCCCCGCAGACGGGCCAGCGGCACCCGAGCTAGAAGTCGCCAGCGGCCGCAGCCTTGTTGGTGCCCTCGCTGTTGTCACCCTTCTCGATGACGACGAGGTTGTGGTAGCAGTGCACCGCCCTTACCGTGCGGTCGATCTCGCTCGATGGCCGGTCGATGAGCATCTCCTCGTGGTGCAGGCCGTCGAGGAGGTCCTTGACGAATGCGATGGTCGTCGCGGGATCGTCGATGTCGGTGCTGCCGCCCCACGCCGGCCAATAGGACGTCTGCGTGTCCTCGATGGCATAGATCGCCCCGTCGGGAAGGAGCGGGAAGAGCAGTCGGAAGGTCTCGCGGATGTGCTCAGGTCGGTGGCTGCCGTCGTCGATGACGACCTGGATCGGGCCGTGCTCGGCAACGATGGCGCGCAGGACCGTGGCGTCGACCTGGTTGCCTTGGTGGACGTGGATGCGCCCACCCGCCGCCCAGCGCTTGTCTTCGATGTCGAGCCCGACGATCCGCGCCCTGGGCAGCCACCGCTCCCACATCCGCAGTGAGGCGCCGCCCTCCCCGACGAGGTCGTAGCCGCCAACCCCGATCTCGAGCAAGGTGATGGGCTGCCGCCGCAGGTGGCGGAGGTGGCGCTCGTAGTGGGGGGTGTACCAATGACCACCCCACTTGTCGGTCTTGAAGTGCCAGGCCCAGTCGGTGAGGTCGAGCGGGCGCACGAGCAGGGGCAGGCGTCGGATGGCTCGCTCGGCCCGGGCATCGCGGTGAGCGAGGTCGCGCAAACCCGCAGGGCCTACCTCGGGGGCCCGTCCGCTGGCCTGCTTGACCCGCAGCCACGCCCACTCGCCGACGAGCTGACGCAGCCGCCATGCCCCCGGCGTCATCCCCGCCGGGCGCACCCTTGGGGTCTCCCGACGCGTCCCCGGTGGCCTCATTCGAACCCCTTGGCATCCCCAATCGGGCACATCGGCTCACTCGTGCGGCTGCCGAGTGGGACGCGGGCGCCGATGGCACGCCCGCGCCGGTCGCAGCGCGCGCCGGCACGGGAGCGGATGGGCACCATTGACCCAGCCTAGAGCCAGCGGCCCGACGGGTGGGGGCGCAACGCGGCCGGCCCAACGCGCCGCCCGACGTGGCAGCAAGTAACCTCAGGACGGGCTGTGGAAGCGTTGCTGGGCGGCGAGCAGCCCCTGCTGGGTCAGCAGCTCGACGGCGTCGGCCGCATCGGACACGGTGAAGGGCAGCTCGGCCCGCTCGACGCTCGAGTAGTCGCGCAGGACGAAATCGGCCGGGTCCATGCGCCCCGGCGGCCGGCCGATGCCCACGCGCACGCGCAGATAGTCGCGGCTGCCGAAGGCCGAGGAGACCGAGCGCAGCCCGTTGTGGCCGCCCTCGCCGCCCCCCTGCTTGAGTTTGATCGCCCCGGCGGGCAGGTCGAGATCGTCGTGGACGAGCACGAGGTGGTCCAGGTCGACCGAGTAGAACTGCGCGAGCGCCTTGACCGGGCCCCCCGACTCGTTCATGTATGCCGTGGGCACGGCGAGCGTCACCGCCGGCCCGGGCGATCCTCCAGGGAGCGTCCCGAGCCGGACGGCGGCGACCTGAGCGCGCGCCTTGTGGGCCTTGAACAGCCCAAGGCTCGTCGTCGTGACCGGCTCGCCACGCGCCGCCATGCCGGTGCCACCGGCATACCGACGAGCGAGCTCGCCGACGACCATGGCGCCGACGTTGTGCCGGTTGCCGGCATACCGAGGGCCGGGGTTGCCCAGCCCGACGACCAGCCAGGTGGTCACGGGAGCGTGCCGGGGTTACTCCCCGGCGGCCTCGGTGGCGTCGCCGCCCTCGGCAGCGGCCTCGCCCTCGGCGGCCTCCTCGGGCTCCTCGGCGGCCAGGCCGGAGATGTTGACGACGAGCGCCTCGGCGTCGGCGACGAGCGTCGCACCGGCCGGCAGCGTGATGTCACCGGCGTGGATCTGGGTGCCGGCCGGCAGGTCCTCGACCGAGACGACGATGGCCTCGGGGATCGCGGTGGCCTCCACCTCGACCTCGAGGGTCGCGCTCTCGAGGGTGACGACGGTGTCGGGACCGGCCTCGCCCTCGAGGTGCACGGGCACGTCGACAGTGACCTTCTCGCCGCGGCGGACGATGACCAGGTCGATGTGCTCGATGATCGGGCGCACCGGGTCACGCTGGACGTCCTTCGCCAGCGCCAACTGGCTGCCGCTCTCAAGCTCGATCGACAGCAGTGCGTTGGCGGTCTTGAGCGCCAATGCGGTCTCGTGGCCGGGCAGGGTGATGTGCAGCGGGTCGGTGCCGTGTCCGTAGAGGACGGCGGGGATCTTGTGGTCGCGGCGGATCTTGCGGGCCGCGCCCTTGCCGAAGGCCGTGCGGCGCTCGGCGGCGAGCTTGATCTCGGACATGACGCTCCTATGCGGGGACAGTGGTGGCACGGCCGGATCAGTCGCCGGTATGCCGGGTCGGTTGCGGTGGTCGGTGGGCCTCGACGCGGGACGCGACACGGCGGAGGCGTGGCCGCACAACGGCGGCGCAGCGCACCCAGTCGATCACGGACGCACACACCCTCGTGGCACGTCCCTCGCCGAGGCAACCCCCCAATCCTAGGCGCTCGGACGGATCGGCGGAAATCCGGGGCGCCGCTAGGGTGACGGCTGTGCCGCTCGTGTCCGTGATCGTGCCCGCCTTCGAGCCGGGACCACGGCTGGCGCGAGCGCTCGACTCGATCCTCGGGCAGACGATGGCCGACCTCGAGGTGATCGTCGTCGACGACGGCTCGACCGAGGATCTCGCGTGGGTGGCCCGGCATACCGACCCCCGGGTCCGCTATGTCCGCCAGGACAACCGCGGGGTGTCGATGGCCCGCAACGTCGGGGTGCGCCTCGCATCGAGCGGCCTGGTCGCCTTCCTCGACCAGGACGACGAGTGGCTGCCGCGCAAGCTTGAGGTGCAGGTGCCCGCGCTGGCCGCGGTGCCCGACGCCGCCTTCTGTTGCACGGCGTTCACATGGGTCAGTCCGACGGGCACGACCGACAGCCGGCTGGACCCGGTCACCTACCACGGGCTGCTCAGCACCGAGACCGTCTTGCTCAGCTCGATCCTCATCCCGCGCGACCGCCTTCTCGACGCAGGAGGGTTCGATCCCTTCCTCGCCCAGGCCCAGGATTGGGACCTCGCGCTGCGGCTGCTCATGGACGGCGCTCCGGCCGTGCTCGTGCCCGACCGGCTGGTTCGCTATCACCTGCACGACGCCAACGCCTCCGGCGACTATCGCCGCGCCGCCGCCGAGCGGTATGCCGTGCTGGACCGGCATACCGACCAGGCCCGACGGCGCGGCGACGGCGCAACCCTGGCCGTGATCGCTGCTGGGCGATCCCGCACCGGTGAGCTTTTCGCCCACCAGGCCGTCGACGCGGCCCGACGGGCCTTGCGCGAGCGGGCCTTCGGCGCCGCCGCGGGGCATGTCGCGACGGCCGGGCGCCTCGACTCCGCGGTCCTCGCCTTGGCGCTGCGCCAAACCGTCTCGACGCGCGCCGCCCGACTCCGAAGGCGCTGAAACGGACAGAGCCAGCAGACCTCATCGCTCTCGCGGGTGCGCCAGTCCCAGCACAGCCACATCACGCCTTAGGCCGCGCTGCCCGATCGTGACCCGCCCGTAGACACGACAAAGAGCGCCCACGACGCGAGGGCCCGCATGCGGCGGTGCAGCGCGTTCGTCACGGCTGCCGTGTCCTCGGGCAGCAACCCGCCCCCCGCCGTCTTGACCAATAGGACAAAGATCGCCACACCGCTGAGTGCGCACACCCCGCCCACCCAGACGGAGGAGACCTGGCTGGACAGCCGCCATCCGACCAGCGCTCCGACGCCTCCCCAAAGCGATGGCCGCAGCGCCATCACGACGCGCTGCAGACCGAAACGATGCACCCGTGCCTCCGTGGCAAGCAGCAGCCCCCAGGCCGTGGCCGCCCCCGACGCGTTGGCCACCACCGCTCCCCAAACGGCGAACGGCGGGATGAGCACCAGCATGAGCACGATGTCGACTGCCAAGGCGACGAGGTTGATCCGCAGCAGCCTCTTGGCTGAAAAGCGCGCAAGCGTGAAGGCGGCCAGCGGAGCGCTGAGAACCGACAAACCGGCGGCCAAGGCGAGGCAGACGAAGACGGGTACCGCCGGACGATATTCGTCGCCGTACAAGGAAGGGATGACGAACGCACATAGCGGGATCGCCAGGGCCCCGACGAGCCCGACGAACGACGTGGTGATGCGCAACACGCGCAAGAGTGCAGCGCCGAGCCGATCTGGTGACACCTCTCGCAACGCCGCGATGGCCGGAGTCAGAGGATTCGCGATCGCCTGGACGGGGGCGTAGACATGCTGGGCGATTCCAAATGACACGGCGAAAAGCCCGACGGCGCCGGCATCCGCCAGCGCCTGCAGGCCCAGGACCTCGGTGCGGGAGAGCACCAGCAAGCCGACGAGAGTGGACATGCCCGCCGTCAGAGCGAACCTCCAGAATGCTTGGTCGAAACGGGGCAGCCGGGGGCGAAGGACGGAGCGACGGTATGCCGCTCGCACGGGCAAGAGGTAGGTGACCATCCCACCGCCCAGCACCACTAAGCGCGTGATCCATACCGACTCGGCTGTGCCGACGAGCAGTGCGACCGCCACGACACACGCCTGGGCCACGAGCCCGAGGACCAAGGTGATCCGAGCCTGGGCGTCCGTCGAGTTCTGAATGCTCAACGCCAGCGGACCTCCATCCACGGCGGCTGGAATCCAGATGCCAAACAGCAGGGCGAGGACGAGCACGATGCCGGGGAGGTCATGGACGAGTCCGACGACGACGACGGTCAGCACCGGCGCGACGACCAAGAGCCGGAACCCCTGCGCTCCGGACAACAGGAATTGCACCTCACCCGTGGCTCCGGCCGCGTGGGCTCGTGCCCCATGCTGAATGACGGCCGTCCCAATGCCGAGGGCAAGGATCCCGGCAGCCATATCCAAGACGGCGCCGAGCAAAGCCAGTCGCCCGAACCCCGCCAGGCCGAGCACTCGGGCGAGCAGAACGTTGACCCCGACCGCCACGGGCATCGACAGCGCGACATGAATCACTGTCCACAGCACGCCCCGCGCCGCCCGATCCTGCAGCCCCGCGGGTGTCATGCCCTTAGCGTCGTCCGCTTCATCCATCCTGGCACCCCGACTCCCGGGGTCAGACGCCACCGGGACTGAAGCTGCCATCATAACCGTCATGTCCCGCACCCCGATCGAGGGCGCTGCCGTCTCGCTGACCGGCCTCGCATCGGACGTGGGCCGCCGGGGCTCAGCCCGGCTGCAGCACATGGTCGAGCGCGGCGAGGCCCGGGTCGACGCAGTGATACGCCGGGCGAACGACAGCTTGTTGTCCGCACGGTGCGCACCAGTCCGTGGCGACGTCAATGTCGGCGTGGTGTTGGCGGCATACGACCTCGGTCGCACCAACGACGTCCTGCAAGCCCTCGCGGAAAATCCCGCACTCCGCCAAGCGAGCACGGTCGTGATCGCAAACTCGGTCGAGGTTCACGCGACGGGCGGGTGGCAGGGCGGCCAACAGGTGGTCCGCGGATCCAACCTCGCCCACGAATTCTCTGCCTATGACGAGGGCCTCAACGTCCTCTGTCAACAGCAGGGCGCCCGACCTGAGGTCGTCGTCCTGCTCAACGATCGGGCATTGTCGTATCGAGATGGGTTCCTCGGCCTCACAAGCGAAGCCGCCTTGCGGCTGGCACGGGACGAGCGCCTGGCCCTCGGAAATCTCGACGACCCGGGTCGCACCTTGCGAACCCCCTTCGGCCCGATGTATCGCTACCTGCGCGGAAACGCCGTGGTTCTCCCCCTCACGACCCTTGCACCGACCTTCCCCATGATCAGCATCTCCGGAGAGCTGTTCGACGGCCTCGTGTCACCGACCCCGCCCGACTCAGGCGTCGAGCGGCCCTTGGCCAAGGTGGCGCACGACCTCGACTACGAGCAGTACATCTGGGGGTGGCTCACCACGGGGTGGTATCGCGGGGGCCCCGTCGATGCCGACAGTTGGCCGCGATTGCGCGCCAAGGCCCGCGACATCATCAACGAGCACGGCCTGACCGTTCGTTTGTCCAGTGAAGGCATCACGCCCGTCTATGCCGAGCGCGCCATCGCCGTGGCGCGCCTGCCCCCAGCCGCCGACCGCACCGCACTCGTCGCTCGACTCCGCGCCGACCATGAGGCACTCGGTGACATAATCCATGGCGACGCATCGGCCCGCCGGTCCCTTGCCTCACTCGCCCTCACGTGCCGAGTGGAAGCCCGTCGGCTGTGGCACGGCCCCTGGTGGTGAGTGCCGACCTCAATACCAGATCGGTCCGCTGTCGATCTCGTATGTCTGCTGCTGTGATCTCGTGCCGATGACCTTGGCTGGCACGCCGCCGACGACCGTCCAAGCAGGCACGTCCTCGTGGACCACTGCACCGGCAGCCACGACAGCGCCCTCTCCGATGGTGACCCCCTTGAGGACGACGGCGCGACTGCCGATCCACGCCCGGTCCCCGATGGTGATCGGCCCAAGCCGGCCGTCGAAGCCGGGCGCCTGCACATCGTGATCGGCGGTGATGAGCAAGGTATGGCTCGCGATGACGACGTTTCGGCCGATGGTGATCCCACCGCGTGCGTCGATCTGGCAGCTGCGCCCGATGTGGCAGTTGCCCTCAATCGACAGGTTTTGCGGCGCAAGAACTTCACTGTCGCCGAAGAAGTAGACGTGCTCCCCCGCCTGAAGCCCCAATGCCCGCAGCGCGGCGAGGCGCAACCCCGCGTGCGGAACATGCGTCAGAGCTCGGTTGAAGGCGAGCTCGGCCGCCCACCGTCGAACGAGCGGGCGGCCACGAAGGCCGCGCACTTGTTTCGTGCGCACCGACATAAGCTAGCAGTCACGGAGTTTCGCCTAGCGCGTGTCGATGGAGAGAGCCGGACGGGGTATGCCGCATAGACCTGCGATCGTCTACCTCAGCAAGTTCCCCCCATCGCCGAGTGGAATCGGTCTCTACGCGAGCTTTGTCGCCGACGCGTTGGCGGCCCACCGTGTTGTCGAGCGACTCATGGCGCCAGCGAATGCAGCAGAGTCGCAGCGCCTGTCGAGCGCCATCGCCGGATGGCGCCAGGGCCGGCGCCTTGGCCGGGGGACGCGGGCAGTCCAGGTCGAGCTGTCCGGGCGGGCGCTCTACGAGTTCTATGCCTGCGTCGGATTTGTCAGCCGTCGCGGTCATCCCCCGCTCGCCGTCACCTGCCACCACGCACCCTCGGTCGTCGGGCTCCCGATGCTGTTCACCGCGATGGACCGACGAGGGCTGCGGCGGATCGGAGCTGGCCTATCGCGGACGATCGGAGAGGCGCTCGTTCGTCGATTGATGAAGCGGGTCGGGGTCGCGTTCGCCTTGACTCGTGAGGAGGCCGAGGCCCTCAGCGATGCCTACGGACGGCCGTTCATCGCGATCCCCCATATCGTCCCGCAGCTTGCGACCGACAAGAAGTCGGTCGCCTTCCTGCCCGCCTACCACGGCGACCCGGTCCTGCTCCGCTCGATCGTGGCCTGCCTGGATCGCTGGGCACCCACCGACTGGCGGATTCGCGTCGGCCCATGCTCTCCGACCGCCGCTGAGGCCCTGGCCGATCTCGCCGCGACCGGCCGCGTCCAGTTCACCGGCTACGTCGACGAGACCGAGCTTCTGGCGCTTTCCGCGACGCACGCCTGGTGGTGCGAGCCACCGGCAAGGCTGTCCCGGGGGGAAGTTATGCCGCGAGCGGCCCACTCAATTGGGCCGTAGCGGCCGCGTGCGATGTCATCACCGACGACCAACGAGCTGGCGCCCTAGAGCTCGTCAACCTCGGTGTCATCCACCTCACCGACGACATTCCAGCCATGATCGAGGCTTACTTCACGCAGGGCCACCTCACCAGGGAGCGACCTGAGCGTCAGGCTGGCGCCATCGACCCCCTGGCCGAGCGCCGCCCTGTAGCCGTCGCCCGGACCATATGCCGGGCGCTCGATGGCGGACCTGATGGGGAGAAGGTGCCGTGCTCCGCCTGCGAGGCAGTGGTGAGCACGCAGCGCGAGGCGCAGGCCGACAACGGCACGTCAGACGGTGCCCTTCAGACAGGCTCGTGACCGAGCCATCGGCGAAGACTTCCAGGTGCGCCCGCGCCTTCAGGGAGACCAGGGATAACCAACCGCCCGGGTGACCGCGAGCAGCCAGGCGAGCGCGAGCACCGATCCGACCGCGAGCGTGGTGACGACCCCCACCCGCAGACGACCGACGCGCAGCCCGGCGACGAGCAGCACCGCCCCCAACGGGCCGGCGACCATGGCGACCCGGGGAGCAATCGCCTGGCTGGTCCAGGCGACGACGGCATACCCGAGGAAGGTCGCGGCGACGGCAGCGCCCGCGAAGACCCACGCCGGCTCGCGCCTCAGGAGGTATGCCGAGCCGCTCCCACGCCCGACGCCCATCCCGGTGGGGCCGGCCCGCCTTGCGTCGCGGCGACGAAGCAGGAGCGAGCCGCCCAGCCCGACAGCGGCGCACAGGGCGAGCGCAGCGGCGAGCACAGCAACGGCGAGCGGGGCGTGGACGACATTGCGGTGATATTCCGTGGGGGCCACGGCATAGGAGACGAGCGAGCGGACCCAGTCGACCACGGCGCCAATCCCGTTGTGGGGCAAAGGGGCGAAGTCGTAGCCGGCGGCCCGCACCCCAGCGGCCCCGGTGAGGTCGCCATAGAGCGCGACATTGCGGGCGAACCACCAGCCGGCTGTCGCGATCCACGCGAGCGCGCTCGCCGCCATCGCCATGGCCCGCTGGTGCCAAGGCCGATGAGCCACGGCGATCGCGAGGAGCAGTGCCGCCGGCACGCCAACCGTCGACGCCTTGACGAGGGCAGCGAGCCCGAGGACGAGCCCGATGATCGCGAAGGTCGCCGGCCGCCACTGCGGCCGGGCCAGCCCGCGGACGGCGTGCAGCGCGCCCCCGGTGGCGACGGTCGTCGCGAGGAGGTCGTTCTGCACCGAACCGCCGACGACGGCGACGAGCGGGTTGACGGCGACGAGCAGGCCAGCGAGCACCCCGGTGGCCCCCGACCCGGTGAGCGCGCGGCCGAGGGCGACGGTGAGCCAGACGAGCACCGCGAC
>CAZLGB010000069.1:0-15590 GCA_964558825.1 uncultured Intrasporangiaceae bacterium | reverse complement strand
CATGGGCAAGTACCACCCGCACGGCGACTCGGCGATCTACGACACCCTCGTGCGGCTTGCCCAGCCCTTCTCGATGCGCCTGCCGCTCATCGACGGGCACGGCAACTTCGGCTCGCTCGACGACGGCCCGGCGGCCTCGCGCTATACCGAGGCCCGCCTCGCTCCGGCGGCCCTGCTCATGGTCAGCGGGCTCGACGAGGACACCGTCGACTACGTCCCCAACTACGACGACACCCACACCCAGCCGGGAGTGTTGCCGGCGGCCTTTCCCAATCTGCTCGTCAACGGCGCGAGCGGCATCGCCGTCGGGATGGCCACGAGTATGCCGCCGCACAACCTCGTCGAGGTGGTCGGCGCCGCTCGCCACCTCATCGACCACCCCGACTGCTCGCTCGATGACCTGATGAAGTTCGTGCCGGGACCGGACCTACCGGGCGGCGGGCGGATCGTCGGGCTCGAGGGCATACGAGATGCCTATCTCAACGGGCGCGGCACCTTCCGCACCCGGGCGACCGCGCGGGTCGACAACATCACCCCCCGCCGGCGCGGCATCGTCGTCACCGAGCTGCCCTATCTCGTCGGCCCCGAGAAGGTCATCGAAAAGATCCGCGACCTCGTGCAGGCCAAGAAGCTGCAAGGCATCAGCGACGTCAAGGACCTCACCGACCGGCGCCACGGCCTGCAGTTGGTCATCGAGATCAAGGGCGGTTTCGTCCCCGAGGCCGTCCTCGAGGAGCTCTATCGGCTCACCCCGATGGAGGAGTCCTTCGGCATCAACAACGTCGCCCTCGTCGAGGGCCAGCCCCGGACGATGGGGCTCAAGGAGTTGCTGCGGGTCTTCGTCGACTTCCGCACCGACGTGGTCCGGCGGCGCACGGCATACCGCCTCGGCAAGCGCGACGAACGCCTGCACCTCGTGCAGGGGCTGCTCATCGCGATCCTCGACATCGACGAGGTCATCCAGCTCATCCGCTCCAGCGAGGACGCGGCGACCGCCAAGACGCGCCTCATGGAGGTCTTCGACCTCTCCGACGCGCAGGCGACCTACATCCTCGACCTGCAGCTGCGCCGGCTCACGAAGTTCTCGCGCGTCGAATTGGAGCGCGAGCGTGAGGAATTGGAGCGCGAGATCGAGGCGCTGCGGGCCATGCTCGCCGACGAGCGGCTGCTGCGCCGCACGGTCTCCAGCGAGCTCGCCGACGTCGCCAAGGCCCACGGGACGCCGCGCCGCACGGTGCTGCTGGAGTCGGCCGGCGCGAGCGCCGGGGTCACCCCGAGTGCCGGAGCCCGCGGCGCTGCCCCGCTCGAAGTCACCGACGACCCGTGCTGGGTGCTGCTGTCCTCCACGGGGCTGCTCGCCCGCACCTCCAGCGCCGACCCGCTCCCCGAGGGCGGTGGCCGGGCACGCCACGACGTCATCATCGGGGCGGTGCAGACGACGGCACGCGGAGAGGTCGGACTGGTCACCAACCGGGGTCGGATGATCCGGCTGTCCGCGCTCGAGCTGCCCACCCTGCCGCCGACCGCGGGGGCACCGGCGCTGTCGGGTGGGGCGCCGCTCGCGGCATACGTCGACCTGCCGCGCGGCGAGGAGCCGATCACCATCGCCTCGCTCGCCCCGGATGCGCCGCCGCTGGCCATCGGCACGGCTCAGGGAGTCGTCAAGCGGGCGCTGCCCGACCACCTGGTGCGCTCGTCCTGGGAGATCATCGCGCTCAAGGAGGACGACGAGGTCGTCGGCGCTGCGCCGGCCGCCGACGACGCCCTCGAGCTGGTCTTCCTCACCAGCGACGCGCAGCTGTTGCGCTTCCCCGCCGGGTCGGTGCGCCCGCAGGGCCGCACCGCCGGTGGCATGGCGGGAATCCGCTTGTCCCCCAAGGCTCGTGCCGTCTTCTTCGGGGTGCTCGACCCGACTCGCGACGGCATCGTCGTCACCGCCAGCGGCAGCTCGGGAGCGCTCCCGGGCACCGAGCCGGGCGCGGTCAAGGTCACGCCCTATGCCGAGTATCCCGCCAAGGGTCGCGGCACCGGCGGCGTGCGCTGCCACCGCTTCCTCAAGGGCGAGGACACCCTCGTGCTCGCGTGGGTCGGCTCCCTGCCTGCCCGAGCCGGCGCGGCCAACGGCGGTCCGGTGGAGTTGCCGGCGGCCACCGGTCGCCGCGACGGCTCGGGCACACCCTGGACCCACGTCGTGGCCGCCATCGCCGGGCCGGTGCCCGCTCGATGACGCTCCCCTGCTCGGTGGCATCCGAGGCGATCGGGCTGGGGTGCTTCGGCACCGCTCCCCGAGCCGGCTGGTGGGTGCTGCTCGAGCAGGACGGTCCGTGGGGTCGGGTCGCCGCGACGCAGTCGCACCTGCCACCCGAGCTCGGGGCTCGACTCGACGCGGCCATCAGTGCGGCGGGGGGCCGCTTCGGGCTCATCCGACGGCCCGGGCGCCACGCCGACGACGGGACGCCGACCCGACAGGTGCTGCTGGCCTCCGGCGGTGAGCGGCCGGTGCTGCTCGGCGGCACCATCACCGACCCCCACACCCTCGCCGAGCTCGACCTGACGGCTCTGGCTGCCGGCGATATGGCTGCGCTGCAACGCAGTTCGCCCTGGGCGCGTCCGGTCCCCCCGGCCCTACTCGTGTGCACCAACGGGCGACGGGATCGGTGTTGCTCCACGCGTGGCCGGGTCGTCGCGCTGGCCGGAGCCACGGCATACCCCGGACGGGTCTGGGAGGCCTCGCACCTCGGCGGGCACCGCTTCGCGCCGACCGGCGTGCTGCTGCCGTGGGGTCGAGTGCTGGGCCGGCTCACGACGGCCGACCCGGGGGCGATCCTCGCCGCGGCCTCGGTCGACGTCCCGGCCCTGCCGACCCATCTGCTCGGTGACCACCACGACCGGGGCGCGGCAAGCCTGCCCCCCGCCGCTCAGGCGGCCCTCAGCGCGGTGGCGGCCGCGACCGGCAATGGCGCGCTCGCCGGGTGGCAGGTCCGCGAGGAGCCGCTCTCGTCCTCGCGCTCGTCCTCCTCCTCATCCGACTCCACCGGCTCTGTCGACGACATCATGGTCGACGGGTCCGCCGACTCGGCCGGCGCCGCCGTGACTCGGCTGCGGGTGACGACGCCGGCCGACGGGGCCTGGCAGGTGACGGTCCGCCGGGTGTCGGCCGGATCGAGCCCAGACTCCTGTGGCGCAGATCCGGTCACGCAGCTACGGTGGGAACTCGTCCAGCGCGAACGGGTGACGACGCCCGCTCGGTGAGGGGAATGACGCGCCCGTTTTGCGGTGGTTGGCCAGAGACGACGGGGTCTTTGCCACATCGTTACCGGAACGGCCAAAGAAGTTCTTGCCAGAGATCCGGTGGAAGCGCTTACATAGACATGCTTGGAGTCACCACGGCGGTGATCGGCCGTCGTGTAACGCGAAACGGAGACCACATGGCTCACCCTCACAAGACCCGTCGCACGGCAGCCGCCTTTGTCGGCGTCGCAGCCGTCGCGGCACTCGCTGCGTGCAGCAGCGGCGGGACCACGGCATCGAGCACCTCGAAGGCCGCAGACACCACTGACTACAGCAAGTGGTGCGACCTCAAGTCGCAGCTCTCGGGCAAGCAGGTCACGATCTACACCTCGATCGTCACGCCCGAGGACGCCTCCCACAAGGAGTCGTACAAGGCGTTCGAGGACTGCACCGGCATCACCATCAAGTACGAGGGTGACAAGGACTTCGAGAAGAACCTGCCGCAGCGGGCGCAGAGCGGCAACCTCCCCGACATCGCCTTCATCCCCCAGCCCGGCCTGCTGCAGACCATGGTCGAGACCGGCAAGGCCGTCGCGGCCCCCAAGAGCGTCTCGGACGAGGTCGACAAGTACTTCGGCGCCGACTGGAAGGGCTACGGCACCGTCGACGGCACCTTCTACGCCGCCCCGCTTGGCGCCAACGTCAAGTCCTACGTGTGGTACTCGCCCAAGACCTTCACGACCAAGGGGTATGCCGTCCCGAAGACGTGGGACGAGCTGATGACCCTTACGGCCAAGATCGCCGCCGACGACCCGGCTGCCAAGCCGTGGTGTGCGGGCTTCGGCTCGGGCACGGCCACCGGCTGGCCGGGCACCGACTGGGTCGAGGACCTCATGCTGCGCACCGCCAACAAGGACGTCTACGACCAGTGGGTCGCCCACAAGATCCCCTTCAACGACCCCAAGGTCGCTGACGCTCTGGCCAAGGCCGGCGCCATCCTCAAGAACCCGGCATACGTCAACGGTGGTTACGGCGACGTCAAGTCCATCGCGACGACGACCTTCCAGGACGGCGGCCAGCCGATCCTCACGGGCAAGTGCTACATGCACCGCCAGGCGTCCTTCTACGCCAGCAACTGGCCCAAGGGCACCAAGGTCGCCGCTGACGGTGACATCTGGGCGTTCTACCTGCCGTCGGTCGACGCGTCGACCAAGCCGGTCCTCGGTGGCGGCGAGTTCGTCGCGGCCTTCCGTGACGCGCCTGAGGTCAAGGCCTTCCAGACCTTCCTCGCCTCCCCCGACTGGGCCAACGCCAAGGCCAAGGCCACGACGGGCGGCGGCTGGGTCTCGGCCAACAAGGGCCTGGACGTCAAGAACCTGGTCAGCCCCATCGACCAGCAGTCGGCCCAGATCCTGCAGGACCCGGCAGCGGTCTTCCGCTTCGACGGCTCGGACATGATGCCCAGCGCCGTCGGTGCCGGTTCGTTCTGGAAGGAAATGACCAACTGGATCAACGGTCAGGACGACGCCACGACCCTGTCGAACATCGAGAAGTCCTGGCCCAAGAGCTGACGGGCTAGTTCTCCTCACCACCTGGCGCGGTGGGTCGAGCCCAGGCTCGGCCCACCGCGCTCCCGCAGCAGCAGGAAGGAAGGATCTGGCGTGATCACCCTTGTCACGGCCGACGACGCGTCGTTGGCTGCCAAGTTCGGGACGCTTGTGCTCGGCATCGTCGTCTTCGGGGCCGTCTTCGTGGGCATCCTGCTCATCGGCTCGCTCTTCAAGGGTCGTCGCGGAGAGAAGGTGCAGGGCTACTTCTTCGCCGGCCCGGCCATCCTCTTCATCGCGATCGGTCTGCTCTACCCCGCGGTGCTCACCATCCGGCGGGCGTTCTACAGCGGCAAGTTCTTCGACACCGACTTCGGGGTCGGCAAGTCCAAGGCCCAGTTCGTCGGCTTCGACAACTTCGCGGCCCTGTTCACCACCTCGGGACTCAACACGGTGTTCGCCAACACCGCCGCGTGGGTCATCCTCGTGCCGATCTTCGCGACCGGCCTGGGGCTGCTCTATGCGATCCTCATCGACCGGGCCAAGGGCGAGGCCTTCGCCAAGTCGCTGATCTTCTTGCCGATGGCCATCTCGATGGTCGGTGCGACGCTCATCTGGAAGTTCGTCTACGACTTCAACGGCGACCCCGGCGCCACCCAGGTCGGCCTGCTCAACGCCATCGGCGCCAAGCTCGGGCTGTCGCCGCACAACTTCCTCGGAGCCGGCCAGACGCCGCCCAACACACTCTTCCTCATCGTCATCATGATCTGGATCCAGGCCGGTTTTGCCATGACGGTGCTGTCGGCCGCGATCAAGGCCATCCCTGACGAGATCATCGAGGCGGCCAAGCTCGACGGCGTGAGCGGCGTGAAGATGTTCCGCTTCGTCACCCTGCCGAGCATCCGCTCGTCGGTCATCGTCGTGCTGACGACGATCGCCATCGCGACCCTCAAGGCCTTCGACATCGTCCAGGCCAACAGCGGTGGCACGCTAGGCGATTCGGTGCTCGCCAACGAGTTCTACACCCGGTCGTTCGTCACCCAGGAGCCTGGACTCGGTGCGGTGCTCGCCATCGTCATCTTCATCCTCGTGCTCCCGATCATCGTCTTCAACGTGGTCCAGTTCAGGAAGGACGCCTGATGGCCAGCACATCCGACACCGTCGCCCCCGCGGGCGTCGAGGCCCCGGCAGCACCGGCCAAGGTCAAGAAGACCAAGTCGGCGGCCGGCAACGCCGCCCGCGCGGTCACCTCGCCGTGGGCCTCGGTCTTCGCCGTCTTCATGGCGCTCGCCTGGACCACGCCGACCTTCGGCCTGTTCGTCACCTCCTTCCGGCGCCAGGAGAACATCCAGACCTCCGGGTGGTGGACGGCGCTGTGGAGTGGCGGATTCACCCTCGACAACTACGCCGAGGCCTTCAACGGTGGAGGCGCCAACTCGACGCCGCTGTCGGGCTTCTTCATCAACTCCATCGTCATCGCGATCCCCGCGGTGCTGCTGCCGCTGCTGCTGGCCAGCCTCGCGGCATACGCCTTCGCGTGGATCGACTTCCCCTTCCGCAATGCCCTGTTCGTCGCGGTCTTCGCCCTGCAGATCGTGCCCCTGCAGATCGCCCTGCTGCCGCTCATGCAGCGCTTCCAGGACTGGGGCATCGGCGGCAGCTACTGGGCGCTGTGGCTGGCCCACTCGGCCTTCGCCCTGCCCCTGGCGGTCTACCTGTTGCACAACTTCATGAAGGAGATCCCGCCGTCGCTGCTCGAAGCGGCTCGCGTCGACGGGGCCGGGCACGTGCGGATCTTCTTCCGCATCCTGCTGCCGCTCATCACTCCGGCGATGGCGTCATTCGGCATCTTCCAGTTCCTGTGGGTCTGGAACGACCTGCTCGTGTCGATGTCGCTGCTGGGCGGCTCGCCGGAGCGGGCACCGATCACCATGGAGCTCAACCAGATCACCGGCACGCTCGGTAACCGGTGGTATCTGCTGTCGGCAGCTGCCTTCATCGCGATGTTCGTGCCGGTCGTCGTCTTCCTCAGCCTGCAGCGCTACTTCGTCCGCGGGCTGCTCGCCGGCGGCACGAAGGGCTGAGCAGCGTCACCGGCAGATTTCGGCATACCCCGTGCGACGCCGCCCGGATCGCCACCACGCGCCTGTGGCGCGGGTGCCCGATCCGGGCGGCGTCGACGTCTGGTCACAGCGACTTCGGAAAGCGCCACGGGCGACCGCGCCGCGGAAGCTAGCATCAGCCCCACAGGGGTCGACCGTCGGCCACCACCGCGCCCAGGAGCACCGATGAGCCAGCCGACGATCGCCGACGTGGCCCGTGCCGCTGGCGTGTCGGTGGCCACGGTGTCGCGCGCCTTGCGGGGTTTGGACAAGGTCCACCCGCAGACCCGCGAGCGCGTGTTGCAGGCGGCCACCGATCTCGACTACATCACCTCCCCCACCGCCTCCGGGCTGGCCTCGGGGCGCAGCAGGCTCATCGGCGTCATCACGCCCTATATGGCGCGCTGGTTCTTCACCGAGATCATGAGCGCCATCGAAAAGACGGTCCGGGAGCATCAACATCACATCCTGCTCATGGACCTCGAGGAGCCGCAGTCCCCGGTGGCCAGGCTGTCGATCACCCAAGGAATGCTCTTCAAACGGGTCGACGGGATCATCGCCATCAATGTCGACATGCACGAGGCCGAGCGCGACCTCGTGCGCCGGCTCGGGCTGCCGGTCGTCGCCGTCGGCAATCGTTTCGAGCGCGCTCCGTGGATCGGCATCGACGATCACGGATGCGGCCGGCTGGCCGCCGAGCACCTCATCGAGCTGGGCCACCGCGACATCGCCTTCCTCGGGCGGGCCCGTCCGGGAGCCGCCCACCGCAAGACCCCCGACGCGCGCCTCGAGGGCTATCGCAGCGCCCTGCAGGAGCACGGCATACCCCTGCGGGAGGAGTGGGTGCTCGAGTCCGACTGGAGCGCAGCCGACGCCTATGCGACGGCGCGGACGCTGCTGTCGAGGCGGGCGCTGCCCACGGCCTTCCTGGCCGGCTCCGACGAGATGGCACTCGGTGTCCTGGGGGCGGCCCGCGACCTCGGCATCGACGTGCCCAGCCAGTTGTCGGTCATCGGGATCGACGACCACGACCTGGCCGTCGTCTTCGGACTGACGACGGTGCGCCAGGATGTCGCCGCCCAGGGCGCCGCCGCGGCCACCGCGCTGCTCGCCCGCCTCGGCCTGGTCGATGCGAGCCTCGCCGGCGACCGGGCCTTCCCGGTCGAGCTCATCCCCCGCTCCTCCACCGCGCCGCCGCGCATCCGTTGATCGACGAGCCGGCAGCTGCGGGGTCAGTTGTCGGTGGCCCGCTCGGCCGCGCCGAGCACTCGCGCACCGAGCACGACGAGGACGACCGCGAGCCCGCCGGCGGCGACCGGCACGGCATACGCCTGGCGTGGGCCCAGGTGCTCGACCGCCCACCCTGCCAACGCCGTGCCGCCGGAGATCCCGACGAGGATGCCGGTGACCACCACGGCCAACCCCTCGGTCAGCAGAGCCGGCGGGAGGATGCGCTGAGTGAGGTTCATCGCGGTGATGAGCATCGGCGCGGTCGCCGACCCGGCGACGAACATCGCGCCGGCGAGGACGGGCAGCCACTGACCCGTGACGAGCGCAGGCAACTCGAGCAGGAACATCGCCGCCGACGTCACGAGCAGTCGGCCGGTCAGCGTCGACCGGAAATGCATCGTGCCGTAGGCCAGGCCGGCGATCATCGAGCCGAGCGCGAAGAGGGCCAGGATGATGGACGAGGCAGCTTTCTCGCCTGCGGCGTCGGCGATCGCGACCGCGGCAACTTCGTTGCCGCCGAAGAGAACTCCGGTCATCATCAGGGTCGCCGCGAGGATGCCTAGTCCCGGGCGTCGCAGGGCGATCCCCACCGGGCGGTCCTCGTGGGGAACGACGGGCGGCTCGGTCAGCCGGTTGGCCAGCACGGTGAGGCTGCCGACGGCATACAAGACGTAGGCGCCGACGAGCCCCGCCTCCGGGGTGACGAGAGTCGACAGCAGCACGGCGAGCACCGGCCCGACGACATAACCGAACTCGTCGGCGACCTGCTCGAAGGACAGTGCCGTGTGCAGCCGTGAGGTGTCCTCGCGCAGGAGGTGGGCCCAGCGCGCCCGGGTCAGCGACCCCATCTCGGGGATGACCGCCGAGGCGGCATACGCGAGGAAGAGCGTCCAGGTCGGAGCGTCGGCGGCCGAGCAGACCGCCATGACCAGCCCGGCGACCGTCGAGGACACGACGAAGGGCAGGCCGACGGCACGCTGGCCGTGCTTGTCGATGAGCCGGCCGAGGAAGGGCCCTGCGGCAGCGAGGACGAGCAGCCCGACGGCGGAGACGGCTCCGGCGAGGCCATAGGACCCGCGCCGTGAGCTGACCATGACGATGACGGCGACACCGAACATCGCTCCGCCGACCCGAGACGCGAGCGCCCCGAGGACGAAGGGACGGACCCCCGGGAGGCGGTAGAGATCGAGATAGGGAGCAAGCACGCTCAGGCGTCGATGCGCTCGCGGTCGAGCAGCTTGGCCGACTCGACGATGAAGTCCTTGCGCGGCGCGACGTCGTTGCCCATGAGCAGGTCGAAGACACCCTCGGCCATCCGGGCCGCCTCCTCGGCCTCGCCGAGGGTCACCCGGCGCAACGTGCGGTGACGCGGGTCCATCGTCGTGTCGGCCAGCTGGTCGGCATCCATCTCGCCGAGCCCCTTGTAACGCTGCGGGGGCTCCTTGATGCGCCGGCCCTTGCGCTCCAGCGAGGCCCGCATCTGACGCAGCTGCGCCTCGTTGTAGGTGTAGACGTATTCGTTCTTCTTGCCCGGCCCGACGATGACCTCGAGGCGGTGCAGCGGTGGCATCGCGGCGTACACCCGGCCCGCGGCCACGAGCGGGCGCATGTATTTGAAGAAGAGGGTGAGCAGCAGGGTGCGGATGTGAGCGCCGTCGACGTCAGCGTCGCTCATGATGATGACCTTGCCGTAGCGCGCGGCCTCGAGGTCGAAAGTCCGCCCGGACCCGGCGCCGATGACCTGGATGATCGCCGCACACTCGGCGTTCTTGAGCATGTCGGCCACGGACGCCTTTTGGACGTTGAGGATCTTGCCGCGGATCGGCAACAGCGCCTGGTAGTCGGACGAGCGGGCGAGCTTGGCGGTGCCAAGGGCACTGTCACCCTCGACGATGAACAGCTCGGAGCGCTCGATGTCGTGAGTGCGGCAATCGGCGAGCTTGGCCGGCAGCGTCGAGGACTCGAGGGCCGTCTTGCGGCGCTGAGTCTCCTTGTGCTGGCGGGCGCTGATGCGCGCCTTCATCTCGGAGACGACCTTGTCGAGCACGAGGGCGGCGTGAGCCTTGTCTTCGCGCTTGGTCGAGGTGAGCCGGGCGGTGAGCTCCTGCTCGACGACGCGCGCGACGACGCCGCGGACCGCCGCCGTGCCGAGCACCTCCTTGGTCTGCCCCTCGAACTGCGGCTCGGCCAGGCGCACCGTGACGACGGCGGTCAGCCCGGCGAGGATGTCTTCCTTGTCGACCTTGTCCTGGCCGGCCTTGAGCCGCCGGGCGTTGAGCTCGATCTGGCGGCGGAAGACCTTGAGCAGCGCCTGCTCGAAGCCGGCCAGATGGGTGCCGCCCTTGGGCGTCGAGATGATGTTGACGTAGGACTCGACCTTGCTGTCATAGCCGGTGCCCCAGCGCAGGGCGATGTCGACGACGCACTCGCGAGTGACCTCGGTCGGGGTCATGTGACCCCGGTCGTCGAGCACCGGCACCGTCTCGGCGAACTCGCCGGTGCCCTGCAGCCGCCAGACCGCCGTGACGGCCGGGTCGGGGGCGAGGAACTCAGCGAACTCCGAGATGCCACCCAGGTGCTGGAAGGTCTGCTCGCGGTGCTCATGACCAGGTCGCTCGTCGCGCGCGACGATCGCCAGCCCCGGCACGAGGAAGGAGGTCTGGCGGGCGCGGGCGGCCAGCCGCTCGTCGTCGAGCTCGGCGTCGGCGAGGAAGATCTGCCGGTCGGGCCAGAAGCGGATGCGGCTGCCGGTCGCCCCGCGGGCCGTCTTGCCGATGACCCGCAGCTCCGACCCCGTCTCGTATGCCGTGAACGGCGCCTGCGGGCTGTGCGGACCGGGCGGGTCGGCGAACACCCCCGGCTCGCCGCGGCGGAAGCTCATGGCATAGGTCTTGCCGCCCCGGTCGACCTCGACGTCCAGCCGCGAGGACAGCGCGTTGACGACCGAGGCGCCCACGCCGTGCAGGCCACCGGAGGCGGCATACGACCCGCCGCCGAACTTGCCACCCGCATGCAGCTTGGTAAAGACCAACTCGACCCCACTGAGCCCCGACCGCGGCTCGATGTCGACGGGGATGCCCCGCCCGGTGTCGCGCACCTCGATCGACCCATCGGAGCCGAGGATGACCTCGATCCGGTCGCACGAGCCGTTGAGTGCCTCGTCGACGGCGTTGTCGATGATCTCCCAGACGCAGTGCATGAGCCCACGGGAGTCGGTGGAGCCGATATACATGCCAGGTCGCTTGCGCACCGCCTCGAGGCCTTCGAGGACCTGCAGATGGCGGGCGGTGTAGGACTCGGCGCCCCCGGCCGCGGCGCTCGTGCCTCGGGTCGCGGTCGTCGGGCGGGTGCGGGCGACCAACGCAGGGCCTCTCTCCAGTGGGTCATCGCGGACGGCGGCGCGCTCGTGACGCCCGCCATCCGGCAGGGTAACCGGTGGCGGCGACAGCCGGTGCGACCGCCGCTCCCCTGGGCCGCCCGTGTCTCAGATGTGCATCAATCCCGTCCGGGAACGAACCGACGTGCTTGACTGTTGAACATCGATGTGGGGGGTCGAGCGCCCAGGACGCAACCGCAACCTGGCGCGACACGTCCAACGAGTCAGCACATCAGGCACCACCCGGGAGCCCCAGGCGACCGGCCGACACGAGACGAGAAGGCAGACGTGAACGCCACATTGGCCCACCGCTTGAGCGCCGCAGACCGCTGCGACCGCTGCGGTGCACGGGCCTACATTCGCGCCCGCCTTAATTCCGGCGGCGAGCTGTATTTCTGCGCCCACCACGGGCGTCAGCACATGCACCAACTGGCCCTCGCGGCCAGCGAGATCCACGACGAATCCGAGCTCCTGGAGCAGACGAGCACCGAGGGCAGCGACCTGCGGTGACCACGACGGTCATCTGCGGCCTGATCATCCTCGTCGGCCTGGTCGGCATTGTCGTGCCGGTGGTCCCAGGCCTGCTCATCACCGTTGGTGCGACGGCCTTGTGGGCCTACGATCACCCGTCCAGCAGCGCCTGGTGGGTCTTCGGCATCGCCGCAGCGCTGTATGCCGTGGGCGTCGTCGCCCAGTATCTGGTGCCCGGGCGGCGCATGCGCCGCGAGGGCGTGGGCACCCTTCCGATGGTTTCGGGGATGCTGCTGGCCATCGTCGGCTTCTTCGTCGTCCCGGTCGTCGGAGCGCTCCTCGGCTTCGTGCTGGGGATCTTCCTCGTCGAGCTGGCCCGTCGCTCGGATGGGGCGGCCGCGTGGGCGTCGACAAAGATCGCGTTACGTGGGGTGCTGCACTCCATGGGGATCGAGTTGCTCGCCGGCCTGGGGATCCTCACGACGTGGATCGTCGGGATCATCGTGCTCGGTCCGGGGCGCTGAGGCGGCCACCTCGCCCCTGGCGGGTGGAGCACGTCACTCGATGGGCGCCGACGCTCGTCGGGTCTGAGCAGCTTGCTGAGCTAGCAGCCTCGACGTCCGCGGCCTACCACTGATCGCGGCTGCGCCGCTCCCACCGCTGCTCGAGGCGCTGCATGAAACCGCCGCTGCCGCGCTTGGCCTTGCCCGACCGGGGACTGACGCCGCCCTCGGGCGTCACCGTGCCGAGCGGACCACCTTCGATGTTTCGGGCCGGAGCGAAGGCGAAGACCCCACCAGCCACCATGAGGGCGAAGCCCAGCGCACCGAGCCACACCAGTTGGTTGAGCACCCCGAGGAAGACCAGCCCGAGACCGGCGAGCACACCGACGATCCCGAGCAGGAGGCGTCGTCGACTCCGCCCGACCCCATGGGTGCGGATCCTCGTGGCGAACCGCGGGTCCTCGGCATAGAGCGCCTGCTCCATCTGCTCGAGGAGCTTTTGCTCCCGCTCGGACAGGGCCACTGCCCACCCCCCTCCTGGAGGCTCGCATCGCGTGCCGTCGAACTACGACGCCGTCGGCTTAACGACCGGGTCGACCCGGTGGTTTCCGGGTCAGGACATCAGGATAAGTCCCCCAGCGACCGGGTGGTACCCGAACCCATCCGAGATCCGCGGCCCGGGCGGCCCGGGCGGGTCGAGGCCGGCTGTTCACCGGCCCCAGCAGCCCCTGGTCCACCACCAGCCCCACCCGTCGCGGGGGGCGGGACACCCGTGGTGCGCTCGCCTGGCACGCGGCGCTGAGCGCCATCGCCCGGGCGGAGCGCCCGCGTCGTCGGGGCAGGACGCTCGCGCCGCCCAGCCGGTGGCTCGACGGTGCGGTCGGGCACGAGGGTGGCCGGGCGGACGGCGCCGGCGCCGAAACGAGCACTGGCGCGGTCGATGGCCAGGTCGGCGTCCCGCCACCCGTGATCGGGGTCGTCGAGCCGCGGCTGCAGGGCGGCCCGCTCGGCCTCGACGAGCCCCTCCATGCGCACCCCGACGAGGCGGATGCGCGCCCGCTGCAGCCCGAGGGCATCGAACAGGGCACGGGCCGCGGCATAGATCTCGCGGGAGACATCGGTGGGGTCGCGCAGGGTGCGGCTGCGGGTGATCGTCGTGAAGTCGGCGAAGCGCACCTTGATCGACACCGTGCGCCCGACCAGGCCCGCCGCCCGCACCCGAGCGGCCGTGCGGTCGGCCAGCCGCAGCAGCTCGCGGTGGATGAGCACCGGGTCGTCGATGTCGGCGGCGAAGGTCTCGTCAGAGCCGATGCTCTTCTCCCGCTGGACCGGCACGACGGTGCGCTCGTCGCGGCCCCAGGCCAGGTTGTGCAGGTGGGCGCCGGTCGCATCGCCGAGCGCCCGGCGCAAGGTGTCGACGGGCGTGTGGGCCAGATCGGCGACGGTGTGCAGGCCGAGGCGCTGCAGCGCCTCCTCGGTGCGGTCGCCGACCCCCCAGAGGGCGCCGACAGGCAGCTGGTGCAGGAAGGTGACGACCTCGGCCTGGGGCACGACGAGCAGCCCGTCGGGCTTGGCCAGCCCCGAGGCGAGCTTGGCGACGAACTTCGTCGAGGCCACCCCCACCGAGGCAGTGATGCCCTGCTCGTCGGCGATGGTGTCGCGCACCCACTGGGCGATCTGGGTGGGCGCTCCGAGCCGGCGCACCGCTCCGGCCACGTCGAGGAAGGCCTCGTCGAGCGAGAGCGGCTCGACCCGGTCGGTCACGGCATGGAAAGTCGCCATGATCGCCGCGGAGATCGCGGCATACCGATCATGGTCGGGAGCGACGACCGTCGCGTGCGGGCACAGCCGGCGCGCGCGGGTCATCGGCATGGCCGAGGTGACCCCGAAGGCGCGGGCCTCGTAGGTCGCCGACAGCACGACCGAGCGGCCACCGCCGCCGATGATGACCGGAGTGCCGCGCAGCTCGGGTCGGTCGATGAGCGACGCCGAGGCATAGAAGGCGTCCATGTCGACGTGCAGGACGGTGCACCCGGTGTCATCGGGTGGGCCCTCGCCGGCGCGCGGGGGCGGTCGGAACTGGCGGCGGCTCATCGGGAGCCTCCCGGCCTTGCGGGCTCAGCCCCGCCGGGCCAGCAGGTGCAGTGCGGCACCGAGCTCGCCGAGGAAGGGGTATGCCGGGTGCCCGGCGAGCGCCTCCTCGAGGGCGACCAGCGCGGCTCGGTCGGCGTCGGTGTCGACGGCATGGCTGGGGACGAGGTCGCCGAGCAGCCGCACGCCGTGCCAGCGCTCGAGCACCAGGCCGGCGCCGGCGACGAGCGCGCGCAACTGGGCCAG
The DNA here is from genome assembly GCA_964558825.1 of uncultured Intrasporangiaceae bacterium. Taxonomy (GTDB): domain Bacteria; phylum Actinomycetota; class Actinomycetes; order Actinomycetales; family Dermatophilaceae; genus Phosphoribacter. The sequence goes on along the minus strand of CAZLGB010000069.1, from coordinate 793 downwards.
GTCGAAGCGGCGCGGCAACGGATCGGTGCCACCCCACCGCCCGTCGGGGCTGGTGAGGGCATGGTGGGCCTGGCCGAGCTCACCGGCCAGCGCCCGCGACCAGACGGCGGCGAGCCGCCCGGCGACGAGCAGGGAGAGGTGACCGTCGGAGGCAAGGGCATCGGCGAGCACCCGCAGGGTGGCAGCAGGGTCGTCGACGACCTCGAGCACCCCATGGCAGCAGACCAGGTCGAAGGCCCGCTCGGGCAGCAGCTCGGCGAGGGTGTCGGCATCGCCCTGGCTGCCGTGGACGCGGTCGGCCACGCCGGACTCGGCGGCCCGGCGGTGCAGGGCGGCGAGGGCGTCGGGGCTGGGGTCGACGACGCTGACCTCGGCGACCAGCGCCGGGCCGAGCTCGGCCAGCGGGACCGCCAGCTCGCCAGTGCCGCCCCCGAGATCGAGCACCCGCAGCGGGCGTCCCAGCGCGGCGGCGCGCTCGCTGACCAGATCACGGACGGCGGCCCACAGGGCTGCGGTGCGCACCCCGGTGGCAGCCCGGCGAGCGCGAGGGGACGGTCCGTCTGGCACCTGCTCACCCTAGTGCCCCGAGCTTCCGGGGCTGGAGTGCCACAGCTTGCGGGGGGCGTTGCGGGCGGCGTTCTTGGTGTCTTCGCCGGGCGGGCGGGTGTCGGCATAGGGCGACTGGCGGAAACCCGAGGCATGCACGAGCACCGGCCGCCCCGCCGGGCCGCCGACCCCAGTGCCACGCGCGGTCCCCGCTGACCCGGCTGCCGCGGCCGCATCGCCGGCCGAG
>CAZLGB010000068.1:0-15799 GCA_964558825.1 uncultured Intrasporangiaceae bacterium | reverse complement strand
CCACCAGGGTCTGCACGTTCGATCCGGCCGTGGTCCGCACCAGCCCGCCGGCCGGGTGGGTGGGAGCCGGCCACCGACCCGCGCGACGTCACCCTGCCCCGCCCCTGGTAGGTCTCGCGCGGCCGCTGATCAGCCGAGCGACCAGCGCGCCCACACGGCGGCATGGTCGGTGCCGGGCACAGTGACGACGCCGGCGGCGACCGCCTGCAGGCCGCGGGCCAGCACGTGGTCGATCTGCACGAAGGGCCGGATGATCCGCCGCCCCTGCGGCCAGGTGCGCACCCAGCCCGAGCCGGTCTGCGCGTGGGCGTCGACCATCCCCTCGGCGAGCGCGCGGAAGCCCGGATGGTCGGCGCTGGCGTTGAAGTCACCCGCCAGCACGAGGGGTATGCCGTCCGGCTGGCGTTGTGTCCACGCGCGCAGGCCGGCCAGCCCGGAGCGCCAGAACTCGAGATTGGGATCGGTCGGCGGGAAGGGGTGCACGGCCCGGACGATGACCGTGCGTCCGTCGGGGAGGGCCAGGTCGGCGGCGGGCTGCAGGAAGGCAGTCTCCCCCGGCAGCTTGGGGGCGTCTCGGGCGGTCAGCGGATGGCGGCTGCGGATGACGCTCCCGTCGGCACCGGGCAGTGGCGTCCCCACGGCATAGGGCAGCAGCGCATCGAGGCCGGCAGCGCGCAGGCGGTCGGCGCCCTCGGGGGTCAGCTCGACGAGCACGAGGACGTCGGCGTGCACGCTGGTCGCCGCGGCGACCAGCGACGCGGCATCGGCCTCACCGAACTCGAGATTGGCCGACATGACGACCAGATCCCCAGGGCGCTCAGGCGCGGCACGTCCCGGCCAGACGAAGCCAACGGCGATGACGAGCACGATCACGGAGGCCGCCATTCCGACGAGGGCAATCCGCTTGCGCCGCAAAGCCATCGCGAGCAGCGTGAGCACGACGACGGCGATTCCGGCCACCGGGGCGAGGGACTGGAGCACCGCGACCCACTCCCGCGCGACGTCGAGCCAGCGCACGGCATACGCGGCGATCGCCAGCCCGAGCAGGACGGCGAGGACCCACTCGACGATCCGGTGCCTGCGGCCACCCCTGACCGGCCGCCGCTGCATGCTCAGGCCTCGATGACAATCGGGATGATCATCGGGCGACGGCGGATGGTGCCACCGACCCAGCTGCCGACCGTGCGCCGGATGACCTGCTGGAGCTGGTGCTCGTCGGTGACGCCGCTCTCGGTGGCCGCGATGATGGCCGCCTCGATCCGCGGGATCACGGCCTCGAAGATCGTCGCGTTCTCGGCGAAACCACGCGTAGTGATCTCGGGGCCGGCGGCGATCTTGCCGGTGGCCGCGTCGATGACGACGATGCACGTGATGAAGCCCTCGTCGCGCAGGATGCGCCGGTCCTTGAGCAGCGCCTCGTCGGTGCCGCCGACCGAGGACCCGTCGACATAGATATAGCCACAGGGCACCGCGCCGACGATCGAGGCGACGCCCCCGACGAGGTCGACAACGACGCCGTCCTCGGCGATGAGCACCCGCTCGCGAGGTATGCCGGTCGCCACCGCGAGCTCGGCGTTGGCGAACATGTGCCGCCACTCACCGTGGACCGGCAGGACGTTGCGCGGGCGGACGATGTTGTAGCAGTAGGTGAGCTCGCCGGCGGCGGCGTGCCCGGAGACGTGGACCTTGGCATTGCCCTTGTGGACCACCGTCGCGCCGAGGCGCATGAGGGAGTTGATGACCCGATAGACGGCGTTTTCGTTGCCGGGGATGAGCGAGCTGGCCAGCAGCACCGTGTCGCCGGGACCGACGTCGATCTTGTGGTCGCGGTTGGCCATCCGGGCCAGCGCGGCCATCGGCTCGCCCTGACTGCCGGTGGAGACGAGCACGATCTGGTCCTCGCGCAGATCGCCGATGCGCTTGAGGTCGACGAGCACCCCGTCGGGGACCTGCAGATAACCGAGCTCGGCGGCGATCCCCATGTTGCGGACCATGGAGCGCCCGACGAAGGCGACCTTGCGTCCGGCCTTGTCGGCCGCGTCGAGCACCTGCTGGACGCGGTGGACGTGCGAGGAGAAGCAGGCGACGATGATCCGCCGCTCGGCGTGGCGGAAGACCTTGTCGATGGCCGAGGAGATGTCCCGCTCGGGCGCGGTGAAGCCCGGCACGTCGGCATTGGTCGAGTCGGTGAGGAAGAGGTCGACCCCCTCCTCGCCCAGCCGGGCGAAGGCCCGCAGATCGGTGATCCGCCCGTCGAGGGGCAGCTGGTCCATCTTGAAGTCGCCGGTGTGCAGCACCGAGCCGGCGGCCGTGCGGATCATCACCGCGAGAGCGTCGGGGATGGAGTGGTTGACCGCGACGAACTCGACGTCGAAGACCCCGAGCTGCTCGCGGGTGCCCTCGCGCACCTCGAGGGTGTAGGGCTTGATCCGGTGCTCCTTGAGCTTGGCCTCGACCAGGGCGAGGGTCAGCCGGGAGCCGATGAGCGGGATGTCGGGCTTGCGCGCCAGCAGGAAGGGCACCGCCCCGATGTGGTCCTCGTGCCCGTGGGTGAGCACGATCGCCTCGACCTGGTCGAGACGACCGTCGAGATAGGAGAAGTCGGGGAGGATGAGGTCGATGCCGGGGTGATGGTCCTCGGGGAAGAGCACGCCGCAGTCGACGACGAGCAGCCGGCCGCGGGTCTCGAAGACGGCCATATTTCGGCCGATCTCCCCCAGCCCGCCGAGCGCGACGAAGCGCAGCGCGTCAGCCGCGAGCGGGGGTGGGAGGGTCAGCTCCGGATGGGGGTGGCTCAATTGATCCCTGACTTGGTGAGGCCCTCGCGCAGCTTGGCGAGGTGCTCGGGGGGCGACTGCACGAGCGGCAGGCGCACGTGGGGACTGGAGATGACACCGAGCTCGGCGAGAGCGGCCTTGGCCATGATCGCGCCCTGGCTGGTGTTCATGATGGCGTCGACGACGGGGATGAGCCGCCGGTGGATCTCGCGAGCGGTGGCCAGGTCTCCGGCGTCGACGGCCCGGATCATCGCGGCATACTCATCGCCCGCGACGTGGCCGACGACCGAGACGATGCCGACCGCCCCCTGGGCGAGGTGCGCGAGGTTGAGCACGTCGTCGCCGGAATACCAGGCGAGGCCCGTCGCGGCCATGACCTGGGTCGCCGCCCAGAGGTCGCCCTTGGCGTCCTTGACGGCGACGATCCGTGGGTGCTCGGCCAGGCGCAGCAGGGTCTCGGTCTGGATGGGTATGCCGGTGCGCCCGGGGATGTCGTAGACGATGACCGGCAGGTCGGTCGCGTCGGCGACGGCCCCGAAATGGGCGACGAGGCCGGGCTGGGTGGGCTTGTTGTAGTAGGGGGTGACGACGAGCAGGCCGCGCGCGCCGGCGGCTGCCGCGCGGTGAGCCATCTCGATGCTGTGGGCGGTGTCATTGGAGCCAACCCCCGCCACGACCGTCGCGCGGTCGCCCACGTGGCGGGCGACCAGCTCGATGACGCGGATGCTTTCGTCGGCCGACAACGTCGCCGACTCGCCGGTCGTGCCGTTGACGACAAGTCCGTCGTGGCTGTGGGCGAGCAGGTGGTCGGCAACGGCGAGCACCCCGTCTTCGTCAACCGCTCCGTCGGGCGTCATCGGGGTGACCATCGCGGTGAGGACCCGGCCGAAGGGGGACGTTGTCATGGAACCCAGGCTAGCGGGCCGCGCGACGCCGCTCCCGTAGGTGACCACGGGCGGACCGGCCTCCCCCGTGGGGGACGGCAACAGGGGCAACAAGAAGGTCGAGACGCCACCCGCTCGGGGGTCCGGGTGGCGTCTCGACAACCACACCATCGTGGTGGCTGCCGGGTTTGTTACAGGAATCTTCAACACGTTGAATGTGATCTAGATCACATGATGCTCGGTCGTCGTCAAGCCCCTCGGGCGGGGCGATGGAGATGCGGCGAAGCCCTGTCCGCGGGCGCTGTTAGCGTCTGGTCATGCGTCAATATCTCGACCTGCTCGAGCACATCCTCGACACCGGCGTGGACAAGTCGGACCGCACCGGCACCGGCACGCGCAGCGTGTTCGGCTATCAGATGCGCTTCGACCTGGCCGAGGGCTTTCCCGTGATGACGACCAAACGGGTGCACCTGCGCTCGATCTTCGGCGAGCTCTTGTGGTTCCTCCGGGGAGACACCAACGTCCGCTGGCTGCAGGAGCGTGGCATCACCATCTGGGACGAATGGGCCGACGAGCAGGGCGACCTTGGGCCGGTCTACGGTTATCAGTGGCGCTCGTGGCCGACGCCCGACGGGCGGCATATCGACCAGATCCAGCAGGTGCTCGAGTCCTTGCGCCACTCCCCCGACTCCCGCCGGCACCTCGTCTCGGCGTGGAATGTCGCCGACGTCGGCTCGATGGCCCTGCCGCCGTGCCACGCGCTCTTTCAGTTCTACGTCCGGCCCGACCCGCGCGCGGCTGAGGGGGGCAGCGGCGCGGGCGACACGGCATACCCCCCGTTGCTCGACTGCCAGCTCTATCAGCGCTCGGCGGATGTCTTCCTCGGGGTGCCGTTCAATATCGCAAGCTATGCGCTGCTGACGGCCATGGTCGCGCAGGTGCTCGGGATGCGGCCCGGGCACTTCGTCCACACGCTCGGCGATGCGCACCTCTATCTCAACCACCTCGACCAGGCCCGGCTGCAGCTCACCCGCGAGCCGCGGCCGTTACCGACGCTGCGGTTGGCGCCCGACAAGGCCCTCGACGAGTTCGACCTGGCCGACATCGAGCTCGTCGGCTATGACCCGCATCCGGGCATCAAGGCCCCGATCGCGGTCTGAGGGGGCGGGGCTTGGGAGGATGAGCTCATGACGGTGGCGATGATCGCGGCGGTGGCCCGCAACGGCGTGATCGGCGACGGCGCGGGTATGCCGTGGCACCTGCCCGCGGACCTGGCCTTCTTCAAGCGCACGACCATGGGGCACACGCTGCTCATGGGCCGGCGCACCTTCGACTCGATCGGTCGGGTGCTGCCCGGGCGGCGCACCGTCGTGCTGACCCGAGACCGCGCCTGGCAGCACACCGATGTCGAGGTCGCCCACTCCTTCGAGGAGGGGTTGGCCCTGGCCGGGCCCACGGAGTTGTGGGTCGCCGGGGGCGGTGAGGTCTATCGGCTGGCGATGCCCTTCGCCCGGCGGCTGGTCATCACCGAGGTCGACGTCGACGCGGTGGGGTCGGTGACCTTCCCACCGATCGACTCGCGGATGTGGACCGAAGAGTCGCGCGAGCCCCACGAGGGTTTCGCCTGGGTGACCTACGTCAGAGCGTGAGATCGTTCGTTCATGGACGCGCGTGACGCGAACGACCGCCGCGGCCACGCTGGAGGGGGCCACCGATTGGGGCTTCAAGAGCAAGCAGGACGCCAAGCTGCCCCCAGCACTACGCCTTCGAGATCAGCCTCATCGATGGGCAGGTGTTGCAGAAGGGCCCCGAGGGCAGCGTTCAGCTCACGAGCGGTGGTGTGTTGGACAGCGCTCGGCGCAAGGCCGACGTCGGGTTCCAGGTCGCCTACCTCATCCCCTGGTTGATCGCGCTCTGCGTGGTCGGCGCGGTGTTCTCTCTCGTCTCATTCCGGCCGGGGTTTCTGCGGGCCACTGCGGCCCGCCGGGCCCGGCTGCTGCAGGCCGGGCCGCCGAGGTTCCATCCGGCCCCGCCCGGACAGTCGCCGATCTCCTACCCGCCTCCGCCCACCGGGCCGCCGAGGTTCCATCCGGCCCCGCCCGGCCAATCGCCGATCTCCTACCCGCCTCCGCCCACCGGGGGTTCGCCTGGATAGTCGCCGATCTCCTACCCGCCCCCGCCCACCGGGGGCTCGCCCGGACAGTCGCCGATCTCCTACCCGCCCCCCGGAGCGGCTCCGGGCCCTCCACCAGGGATGCCGCCGATCCGGTGAGGCGACGGCTATCCTCGCCCGATGGCTGAATTTGCAATGACCCGCCGCACGTCCATCGCGGCCTCGCCCGAACGCGTGCGCCCGCTCATTGAGGACTTCCGGGAGTGGGTGCGCTGGTCCCCGTGGGAGGGCCTTGACCCCGACCTGCGCCGCACGTATGCCGGTCCCGAGCGCGGAGCCGGGGCGGCATACACCTGGTCGGGCAACAAGAAGGCCGGCGCGGGGACGATGACCATGACCGCTGCGAGCGCCGACGGGGCGGACATCGACCTCGAGTTCACCAAGCCGTTCCCGGCGAAGAACCACGTGCGCATCGACCTCACCCCGACCGCCGCCGGCACCGACGTCGCGTGGACGATGTCGGGCAAGCAGAACGTCTTCGGCAAGCTCATGTTCGCCCTCATGGGCATGGAGAAGCGCCTCGCTGCCGACTTCGACAAGGGGCTCGCTGCGCTCAAGGCCGTCTCCGAGACGGCCTGAGCGACTCGTCAGGCGTCGTAGTCGAGCTCGACCTCGTCGCTCACCGGGTGGGCCTGGCACGCCAGCACGACGCCAGCGGCGACCTCCTCGGGCTCGAGCGCGTAGTTGCGATCCATCCGCACCTCGCCCGAGACGACTCGCGCGCGACACGTGCCGCAGACGCCGCCGGTGCACGAGTAGGGCGCATCGGGGCGCGCCCGCAGCGTGGCGTTGAGGATGGTCTCCTCACGGGTCGGCATGGGAATGACCGTCGTGCGCCCGTCGAGCGAGACCGTGACGACCGCCGCGGGCGGGGCCGAGGTGTCGACGACGACGGGCGGCGGCAGCGGAGCGCCCGACTCGTCGACGTGGAAGATCTCGTGGTGGACGTGGTGCGGATCCATCCCGAGCTCGCCGAGCAACTCCTGGGCGTCATGGACCATCCCGAAAGGCCCGCACAGATAGACCTCGTCGACCGAGCCGACCGGCACCAGCGCGTCGAAGATGCGGGTGAGCCGCTCGCGGTCGAGCCGCCCGTGGAAGAGCTCGACGTCCGGGGCCTCTCGGGAGAGCACGTGCATGAGGTGCAGCCGGGCGCCGTAGCGGTCCTTGAGGTCCTCGAGCTCCTCGAGGAACATCACCGTCGCCGTGCGCCGGTTGCCGAAGAGCAGCGTCACGCGCGAGCGTGGCTCCTCCTCGAGCACCGTCGACACGAGTGACAGCACCGGTGTGATCCCCGACCCGGCGGCGAGGGCCAGGTGGTGTCGCGCCGCATCCGGCTGCACCGGGCAGGTGAAGGTGCCGAGCGGCGTCATGACGTCGATGACATCGCCGACCGCGACGACGTCGTTGAGCCACGGCGACATCCGCCCGCCGGGCACCTTGGCGGCGGCGACGCGCAGCGTGCCCGGCCGCCCGCCGTGGGCGGACTGGCAGATCGAGTAGGAGTTGCGCACCTCGGCGCCGGCGAGCTCGGCGCGCAGGGTGAGGTGCTGCCCCGGTGCGAAGGCATAGAGCTCGGCCAGCTCCTCGGGCACGGCGAAGGTGATCGCGCTCGCCTCGTCGGTGAGCCGCTCGACGTCGACGACGGTCAGCGGGTGGAAGGTCGCCCTCCGGGTCGCCGTGGCGCCGGGGGTGGTCAGCAGTCCGGTCATCTAAAGCGCCTTGAACTCGTCGAAGGGATCGCCGCAGGCATCGCAGCGGCGCAGGGCCTTGCAGGCGGTGGACCCGAAGGCCGACAGCAGCGACGTGCGCTCGCTGCCGCACCGGGGACACGCCACCGCAGGCGTATGCCGGTGTCCCAAGGTCACGGGCACCGGCCCGGCTGTCGTGCTCGCGCCGTCGCGAGCCGCACCGGGCGGGGCAATCCCGAAGCGCCGCAATGACTCTCGGGCCTCAGGAGTGATCCAGTCGGTCGACCAGGCCGGTGACAGCGCTGTGGTGACGACGGCGCGCAGACCGTGGGCACGGCATACCCGAGCGATGTCATCGGCGATCGCCCGCATGGCCGGGCACCCCGAATAGGTGGGCGTGATGACGACCCGCACCTCTCCGGCGGCGCGGTCGACCTCGACCGAGCGCAGGATCCCGAGCCCCTCGATGGTGACGACGGGGATCTCCGGGTCGGGGATCGCGCGCACGGCGTCGGCGACGTCGGTGAGCGCGACCCAGGGGGCGGTCATGGTGCTCACCAGGTCGCCCCCGGGACCGACCGGGGCAGGTGCTGCATCTCGGCGAGCAGATAGCCCATGGGCTCGGAGTGGACGCCCTCGCGGCCCCCGCGAGCCCGCCACCGCGACACCGGGGCGGCCTCGAGGGTCGCCTCGGCGAGCACGCCGGCGACGGCTGCGTCGACGGCCGGCCGCAGGGTCGAGGGCAGCACGCCCACGCCCACCTCCGCGGCGGCCACGTCGGCCGGCACGTCATCGAAGAGCTCGTCGACATAGGGCGCGACCCACGTCAGCGCGGCCTGCATCCGCGCGTGCGACTCGTCCGTGCCGTCACCGAGGCGCACGACCCATTGGGCGGCGTGGTCGGCGTGATAGCGCACCTCCTTGTGCGCCTTGGCGGCGATGGCTCGCAGCTGCTCGTCGGCACTCGCGCCCAGGGCGGCATACAGCTCGCGTTGGTAGGCCGCGAACCAGAGCATGCGGGCCATCTCCTCGGCGAAATCGCCCCGCGGCTGCTCGACGAGGTGGACATTGCGGAAATGCCGCTCGTCACGCAGATAGGCGAGCTCGTCCTCGCTGCGCCCGGTGCCGTCGAGCTGGCCGGCGAGGGTGAGCAGCGAGCGGGCCTGGCCGAGCAGGTCGAGCGAGACATTGGCCAGGGCCATGTCCTCCTCGAGCATCGGCGCCCAGGTCAGCCACTCGCCGAGCCGGTGGGAGTAGATGAGCGCGTCGTCGCCCAGCCCGAGGACGTATGCCGCGCAAGCGGTTTGGGTGTCTGCGGGCTGGGCGTCAGCGACCCCGTGGAGCTGGTCGGCACTCACAGGTATTCGACATCCTCGGGGACGTCGTAGAAGGTCGGATGACGATAGATCTTGTCGCCGGCCGGGTCGAAGAAGGAGTCCTTCTCGTCGGGACTCGAGGCGACGATGTCACTCGCCGCGACGACCCAGATCGACACGCCCTCTTGGCGGCGGGTGTAGAGGTCACGGGCATTGCGCACCGCCATCGTCGCGTCGGGCGCGTGCACCGACCCGACGTGGACATGGGACAGACCTCGCTTGGCCCGCACGAAGACCTCGAAGAGCGGGAGGGTGCCCTCGCTCATGCCGCACTTCCTTCCTTGTCCGAATCCGTATGCCGTGCAGCCTGTTTCGCGGCATACGCTGCCGCCGCCTCGCGCACCCAGGCCCCTTGCTCGTGAGAGGTGACCCGGCGGGTCATCCGCTGGGCGTTGCAGGGGCCGTCGCCCTTGAGCACCCGCCAGAATTCGTCCCAGTCGATCTCACCGAAGTCGTAGTGACCGCGCTCCTCGTTCCAGCGCAGGTCGGGGTCGGGGAGCTTGACGCCGAGCCGCTCCGCCTGCGGGACGGTCATGTCGACGAACTTCTGGCGCAGGTCGTCGTTGCTGAAGCGCTTGATGCCCCAGGCCATCGACTGCTCCGTGTGACCGCCCTTGACGGCGTGCTCACCCGAGTCGCGCGGACCGAACATCGCCAGCGCCGGCCACCACCACCGATTGGTCGCGTCCTGCGCCATGGCCTGCTGCTCGGGTGTGCCGCGCATGAGCTCCCAGAGCAGCTCGAAGCCCTGGCGCTGGTGGAAGGACTCCTCCTTGCAGGTGCGGATCATCGCCCGGGCATAGGGGCCGTAGGAGCATCGGCACAGGGGCACCTGGTTCATGATTGCGGCGCCGTCGACGAGCCAGCCGATCGCGCCGCAGTCGGCCCAGGTGAGGGTCGGGTAGTTGAAGATCGACGAGTACTTCTGCTTGCCCGTGTGCAGCCGGTCGAGCAACTCGGCGCGGTCGATGCCGAGGGTCTCGGCGGCCGAGTAGAGGTAGAGCCCGTGCCCGGCCTCGTCCTGGACCTTGGCGATGAGGATCGCCTTGCGTCGCAGCGACGGCGCCCGGGTGATCCAGTTGCCCTCCGGCTGCATCCCGATGATCTCCGAGTGCGCGTGCTGGGCAATCTGGCGGATCAGGGTCTGGCGGTATTCCTCCGGCATGGCGTCGCGTGGCTCGATGCGCTGGTCGGCCGCGATGATCGCGTCGAACTCGGCGAGATCGAGCTCAGCCTTGCGGTCGACATGTCGCGCGGCCGCCTCGACGGCACCTCCCTCGGCGGCGTTGAGGGGACCGGCGCTGGCGTCCAGGGCGTCGTCGGGCGCGACGAAGTCGTTGCCATACATGCCCTCCAGTATGGTCCGCGCGGCCTCACCGAGGGGTGTCGATGTACCAGTGACCATCGACACGCACGAGCGTCACATCGTTCTTGTATGCCGCGGGCACGCCGGTCTGCTGGTCGGCCGTCACCACAGCGGCGTCACCGGTGATCGTCGAGCCGGTCACCTGGGCCTTGCGCAGCAGGGCGAGCTCGTCGGCTGTGGCGACCTGGGAGACGACGGCGTCGAAGCCGGAGCGGCAGAGGGTGATGTCGTCGCCGGCGAGCGGCTGACGGTTGTAGGCGACGACGGCGCACGCGCCGGCAGTGTCCTTGTTGCCCAGGGCGTGGAGGAAGACCTCGACGGTCGACTCCGGTGTCGTTCCGCCGCCGTCGGAGCTGCAGGCCGCGAGGGTCAGCCCGCCCAGCACCACGATCGCGAGACCGCCTGCGAGGGCGGTCGCGCGCGGGAGCCGACGGCGCGGGAAGCGCCGGATCGGCCGCGCGGCGGCGCCGGTCCACGACCCCTCGCCGATCTGGGTGCTCACGTGCTCAGCGAAGCACACGAGCCTGTCGGGGCTGATCGCGGCGCGCCTTAGGATGCGGAGCAACCCCTAAGGAGCCGGACTGGACGCCGTGCAGCGCCGCGCCACCCTGCGCCAAGCCTGGTCGGTCGGGCTGGCGGTAGGTGCTTCGGGCGTGTCCTTCGGGGCGTTGAGCATCGCCTCGGGGTTGACCCTCTGGCAGACGGTGGCCCTGTCGGCACTGATGTTCACCGGCGGCTCGCAGTTCGCCTTCGTCGGGGTGATCGGGGCCGGGGGGACGGGCATTGCCGCCATCGCCACGGCGAACTTCCTCGGGCTGCGCAACGGGCTCTACGGCCTGCAGGTGTCGGAGTTCCTCCACGACCGCGGATGGCGACGGGTGCTGGCCAGCCACCTCACCATCGACGAGTCGACCGCCGTCGCCGTCGCTCAACCCACCATCGCCGCCTCACGGTTCGGCTTCTGGCAGACCGGGATCGCCGTCTTCCTCTTCTGGAACGCCTCCACGCTCGTCGGGGCCGTCCTCGGCAATGCGCTGGGCGATCCGCGGCGGTGGGGCCTGGATGCCGCGGCAGCAGCGGCGTTCGTCGCGCTGTTGTGGCCGCGCCTGCACAGTCGCGATGCTGCTGCCACGGCCGCTCTCGCCGTGGTGCTCACCCTGCTGGTCGCACCCCGGGCGCCGGCCGGCATACCCGTCCTCGTGGCTGCGCTCGGGGCCCTGGTGGTCGGGCTGTGGCCCGGGCGGGGAGTGGCCGAGGCGGGAGCCGACCTCGAGCCAGACGAGGAGGCCGAGCCATGACGCTCTGGATCGCCGTGCTCGGCGCGTGCCTGCTGGCCTTTCTCACCAAGCTGGCCGGCCACCTGGTGCCCGCTGCGCGCCTCGAGGGGCGGCGGATGCGACGGGTCACGGCTCTGCTGCCGGTCGCGCTGCTGTCCTCGCTGGTCGTCGTGCAGACGCTGCAGGCGAGTGGCGGCGGCTTCGTCGCGGATGCCCGGATCGCGGCTGTGGCCGTGGCGGTCATCGCGCTGCTGCTGCGTGCGCCGTTCATCGTCGTCGTGGTCGTTGCCGCGGGGGTTGCAGCCGGGCTGCGCGCATTTGGCCTGGGGTGAGCGCAGCTGCCGTCGACCTTCGGGTTGAGCAGCGCCAGGACCCGATCGCCGGCCGCGCGCCGACGCCCACCTTCGACTTTGTGCCGCCCCGGCCAGCGGTCCGTGGCAGGGCGCCGGGCCCGGTCAGGCGACGCCCGGGTCACGGTCCGACCATGCGTCGGCGGCGAGGAGTCCCTCAGCGGTCCCACTCCAAGGATCGTGTTCGGGCGATGACGGCGGCCCGGGGTCACGGACAGGCGTGAGGCTCGCGACATCGCCCACGTCGGCCAGGTCGTGCCACGGATTGCATTCGGGTGGTTGAGACGCCGTCGCCCAACCGTCGGGAGGTTGAGCCGGTCTTGTCGGCCGGGTCGGCGGATCGTCTGCCGCGAGGATGTCTCGGCAGGTCGGTATGCCGAGTTGTTCGGTCCCAAGGACTCTGCCAGGCCGCTCGGTCCCGAAAACTCTGCCGGGCGCCTCGGTCGCGCGAAGACTGACTTGCGGCTCGGAGGTGCAGTTGCTGCCGGGTGGTGCGCCGGCTTGGTAGCTGCCTGGTCTGGTGTCCCAGTGGATGGTGTTGGTGTCGGGGTGGTGGCGGCCGCGCAGTTGGTCTCGGTGGACGATGGTGTGGTGTCGCCCGCACAGTAGGGCGAGGTTGGTGAGGATCGTCGGTCCGTTGTCGGCCCAGTGGGTCAGGTGGTGGGCGTCGCACCAATGGGCGGGGGTGGCGCATCCGGGGAAGGTGCAGTGCCGGTCGCGTAGCCACAACGCGAGCAGCTGGGCGGGGGTGGCCAGGCGGGTGGTGTCGCCGAGGTTGAGCAGTTGACTCTTGGTGCCGAGCACGGCCGGGATCAGGTCGGCGTCGCAGGCGAGCCGGCGGATGGTGTCGGGGGCGATGAGGGTGCCGCCGGCGGCTGACCCGAGAACAGTGCCGGCACCGACCGTGTTCGCAAGGTCGTCGTAGGTCATGGTCACGATGAGGGTGGTCTTCACCCCGGTCGGTGGTTGGTCACCGGCGGTGGTGGCGCGGTGGAGCATCTCGACGAGCGCCTGTCCGCGGCGTTGTTGGACCGAGCGGGTGTCCCGATGGCCGTCCGGGCCCGGGACGGGTTTGGACAGCGGCCCGATCGCTGCTTCGAGGGTGGCGGAGCCGACCGGGTCCAACGTCAGCTGGTAGGTGTAACCGGCCAGGTCATCTCCGACCGGCCTCGACAGCGAGATGAGCCCGGCGGCGGTGTCTTGGTCGTGTTGGAACTCTCCGTCCACCCCGTAGGTCGCCACCAGTGCTGGTCGCAGGGATCGGACGCCGCGGTTGCCGTCACTGGCGGCCATCGTCAGCAACCCGTGAAGGACGGTCGGGGCGGCAGCGTCGTGCAGCCGGGGTCGCAGCTTGCGGTATTCGGTCACCACGGTCAGCGCGACCCCGACCGGCACGGTCCCGGTGATGACGGCGTCCCGGACGGGCGCCAGCTCGACCGGGCGGGTGTCGTGCACCACCCGAGCGACTTGCCCGGCCCCACCAGCGGCGAGCGTGGGCGCGTGGGCGGCGACCCACGCGGTGACCGACCCGGCCTGCGACGCGGCGATCTCCCCCCGGGTCTCCGCCTCGGCAACGACCGCGACCCGCGCCCCCGCCGCCAACGCGGCCAGCTGGTCCAGCTCACCCAACACATCCCCCAGCTGGCCGTTGGGCACCTGCCACAACAGCTCCCGCAACCCGGTCAGCGCCTGCGTCGCGGCAGCCCAGAGTGCACGCCGGTCGGCGACACTCATCGGGGCGGGGCTGCTGCTCATGACACTCACGCTACAACCGACCACCGACAGACCCCTCAGACCCGAAAACGACTGCACTGCAATCGCTTAGACGTCGCCCTCCGAGCTCAGACCAGGTCCACAAACAGCCCCTAAATCGGCCGGGCGCTACCGGCATACCAACTCGCGACACCCAGGCGAGCCTCTTGTCACGCTCGCGCGAAGGAGACCCCGGGGCACGCCTCTCGGAGCCAACCGAGCGTTTCGGTCCAGTCGCGAGCGGAGAGATAGCTCATCGGGAGCACTGTCACCCCACCCGGAGCCGTCGTTTCTTCGTAGCCCCACCGAAAGCCGACCACCGGTCGGACTTCGAAGGCGGTCCACCGAGCCGGGAGCGTGACGAACCAGGTCGTCGCGAGCCAGCGCATCCACGTTGAACCGCGCAGATTAGCCCCGGTCTTTCATGACGACGGCCGCGACCTTGTCGGGGCTGGGTGATCGAGTGTCGTCTTGTTCGGAGTTCTTGCGGGTATGACGGCGGGCCGGCTGGCGCTGCCGGGCTGCGGTTCTCCGGGTGGTGTCGTGGGCGGGCAGGGCGGGTCAGGCGGGTTGTGGGATCGCGCCGATGTTCGCGAAGACCGCGACGACGGCGGCGGCCCATGGCCAGGACTCGGGGATCTTCAGGCGGCGTCGACGTTGCCCGTGGGTGAGTCGGGCGGGTACGTGGAGGAATCGGTAGCGCAGGGCCTTCGGCTCGCACGGAGCGAGCACGGCTGCGTCGCCGACGCAGCCCAGCAGCCGGGTCCAGGCGGTCAGATCGGCGGCGATCTGGACCAGCGTCAGCCAGGTCTGGTTGATCGTGAACTCCCGCGACGGGAACCGGCCCAGGCCAGTGTCTTTGGCGTGCCGGATCCGGTCCTCGACGCGGGCGTGGGCACGATGCCGGGCTTCGAGGAACGCGAGCTGGCCACGGGTCGTGTTGGTGACGAACGCTTGGTAGCGCCAGCCGTCGCGTTCCTCGAACAGCGACAGTTGGGCACCGGG
The DNA here is from genome assembly GCA_964558825.1 of uncultured Intrasporangiaceae bacterium. Taxonomy (GTDB): domain Bacteria; phylum Actinomycetota; class Actinomycetes; order Actinomycetales; family Dermatophilaceae; genus Phosphoribacter. The sequence continues at coordinate 1,148 of CAZLGB010000068.1, read as the reverse complement.
ATGCGGCCGCTCACGCCTGACGATGACGCGCATCCCGGTTGGCCACTTCTTCATCATTGCCGGGTCGATGAGCCCGGTGAGCTCGGCGACATCGCTGCCCTCACGGATCCCGCCGACGGCGTTGATCGCCGGGGTCCAGACCTTGTTCGGTACCAGGTCGATGGCATCGCGCAGCTTCTCGGTGATCGCGAACCCCACCGAGTATTCGACGCTTCTGCCGCGGATGTTGCCTTCTCGGGTGAGCCAGTCGAGCAGGCCGTGGGATGCACCGGCACCATCGGAGCGGACCAGCAGCTTGCGGCGGTGAGTGCCGGGGACCTGCGCGATCGCGTCGGTGAGGACCTCGATGTGATCGCTCGCGGTGTTCGACCCGGCGTTGCCCGAGCGGAGCTTGCCGGCGAGGAACTCCTGCGTGTTGTCGCACCACACTCCGATCGGGTGATAGCCGAAGGTCCGCTTGAACGTGGCGGCAGCGTTCTCCTTCTCGCTGTGCGCCACCACGATCGTGGCGTCGATGTCGAGCACGATCACGTCATCGAGGCCGGTGCCCGCCACCGTGGATGCCGGGACACCGTCGGGCAACTGTGCCCACACGTGGCGCCGGACCCGAGCTCGAGCGGTCGCCATCTTCTTCAACCGGCCAGGCGTCACCGCCTTCAACGTGCGCCACACCGTCGGTGGCGATGCGACCGGGCCGAGAACCCCGGCCTGGTGACGCAGCACGTCGATATCAGCGATCGCCTCACCGCCATCGGCCAGCATCACCGCCACGTCGGCAAGGACGCGGCCACGATCATGACCAGGCACGAAGTTGCGGCGGCTCATCGCCGTGGACAGCTCGCCCGTCAGGCCCGTCCGATCGACCAGCAGCCGGGTCGCGACGCTGCCGGCGTGGGCAACCACGCCGACACCATCGGCGGACACAGACAAGCCAGCAGACCACGAAGTACGCTTCACCTACGGAGTGCCTTCCAGCTCGAGAATCTTGAGACGTCGCAACCCCAAGTTTCCCTTGCTGGGCAGGCACTTCCGTACATCTACGCGCCGATCAGGCCACGGAGTCGTGAACGATCCGGGTTAGGCGGATTCAATCGGTCGTCGCAACACCCTCTTCGTGGAGGTGTTGATGGGCAGGCCAGCGGGATGGA
>CAZLGB010000067.1:0-16094 GCA_964558825.1 uncultured Intrasporangiaceae bacterium | reverse complement strand
CCGAGCGCGGCGTCCGGTGGCGTGCCGGCCGCGTCGGGGGCGTCGGCCGGCTCGGTGGTGGCGGCTCCGGGCCAGAGGTCGGTGCTCACGGCGCCGCCATGCTGCTGCCGGCCTCGACGGCGACCTCGTCGACGAGGACCGGCCGGGTCTTGACGAGCACTCCGTCGAGCTCGGCGACCGAGCGCGCATCGGTCTCGAGGGCGGCATACCTGCCATAGCGGACGGCGTCGAAGAGATCCATCGCCGACGCGATCCAGCCGGCGTGGGCGGGGAAGGCCGGCGTGAGCTGGGTGCCGACCTCGTGGGCCGTGAGTGAGGGGGCCTCGGTGAGCAGGGTGCGATCGGCGGCCTCGCGGGCGATGGCCCGGGTGTAGTCGAGGACCGCGTCGTCCCAGCGTCCGTCACGCAGTGCGGCGGCGCCCCGGTCGCGGAACTGCACGGGGGTGAGGTCGAGGTCGCCGAGCACGGCGCCCGCCTGCTCGAGGGCATGCCGGTTGGCCCGGATCCGGGTCAGCGCGAGGCCGAGGAATCCGAGGAGCAGCGCGACGACGAGGGCGGTGAGGACGGGGGAGACGGCATACCCCTCGCCGGGGGTGCCCTGGGTGGACATGAGACGAGCGAGCTGATCGGCGATCCACGCCATGATCCGTTGGAAGAGCGAGCGGCCGTCGGCGTAGTCGTCCTTGGCCAGCTCTTGGGCGAACCACTCGCGGGCCTGCGGACCACTCGGGTCGAGCTCGCTGGGGACGCCGCCTGCCCAGAGCGCGGTGAGGCCGCTCACGAGCCCACCCGGCCCTCGGCGGCGACCGCGCGCAACAGCACGAGGTCGAAGCCCTCGGCGCGCATCCGGGCGTCGAGATAGCGCAGCACCGTCGTGCCGGCGAGCATCGGCGTGACGAGCACGGCCGCGCCGAGGGTGGCGAGGCTGAAGCCGACATTCGAGGCGACGTCGGCGACGGCCCGGCTCGGCTCGAACAGACCCACGAGCAGGGTGTAGGCCGCCCATTGAGGCAGTTGCAGCACCCAGAAGACGAGGACGGTGACGGCGAGGGTCAGCAGGAAGGTGCCGGCGACGCTCCACCACCGCCCGCGCACCAGGGCCCACGAGCGGCGGAAGGAGGCGCGCACGCCGAGGCCCTCGAGGACGACCGCCGGAGCGGCGAGCAGCAGCCGCGGGGCGACGAGCAGGTCGACCCCGACCGCGACGAGGGTGAGGGTGAGCCCGGTGAGCAGGATGATCGGCACGGAGGCCTTGGAGAGCAGCGCGACGGCTCCGATGAGCAGCAGCCAGGGGACGACGGCGACGCCCAGCACGAGCGCCTGCGAGCCGAGCAGGGTCCAGGCGCGGGGGCGCACGGCCGCCCAGATGGTGGCTCGGTCGGGTCGATGCCCCAGCGCCGCCTCGGCACCGGCATACCCGAGCACCCCGCCGAGCAGCAGCACGGCGTATGCCGTGCCGGCCAGCCCGATGAGCGACGCCCAGGAGCGGGCGTCGACGACGGTGGCGACGCCGCTGGCCCGCATCCACGAGCCGGCGGCGGAGAGCAGGGTGAGGATGATCGCCGGGATGTTGGCCAGGACGTTGACGACGGCCGAGGTCCCGAGCACGGCGCCCGGGTTGCGGCGCACGAGCTTGACGGCTCCGTCGAGGACGTCGCTGAGGCCGAGCGGATGCAGGGGGATGATGCCGGGCTTGGCCGAGCGGGTCACGGCATACCGACGAGGGTCGGTGACCAGGCCGCTGCCTGGGCCACCCAACCCGCCCGGAGGCAGGTAGGAGGCGCGGCGCACCCGCGTCTCGGGCTCGGCCGAGCCCGGGGCGGGCCCGAAACCGGTCGGTCCGGACATCGGCGAGTCCCCCTGAGGCACTGATCGGTCAGGCTGGGGTCGACGCTATCAGGCGGTCGGTGATCGACCGCTCGGCTTCGCCCGGGCGCACGCAGGGGGCGCCGAGCATGGCGGCCCGCTGGATGATCGCCGGCTCGCGCCGGGTCAGCTCCCAGCCGCGGCGCACCAGCACGAGGGGCGGCTTGCGCCGCTCGCGCAGGTCGCGGACGAGCCGGCGGGCGAAGGTCCGCCAGCGTCCCTGGCTCACGCAGTAGGCGCCGGCCAGCAGTCCGCCGGCGCGCAGCGCGCCGGCGATCTCGGCGGCGAAGATCCCCTCGGCGAGGATGGGCTGGTCGGGGTCGGCGCTGACCGTGCTCGAGCCGATCGCCCGGCTCGTCGAGATGTCATAGGTCGGGGTCTGCGCGGCGCCGGTCTCGACCAGGGCGGTGAGCGCGGCGAGGGCGGCGTCGGCATTCCACGATCCGGGGTGGTCCCAGTCGGGGATCGGGTGGCCGCCGAGGGTCACCATCGGCAGCGCCGGGTCGTCGCCGTCGCGATAGAAGTCATCGAGGCGCACGACCGGCCAGCCGTATGCCGTGTGCAGCCGCTCGGCGAGACGGGATTTGCCGGCACCCGAGGGGCCGGTGAGGAGGATGACGCGGGGACGACGAGGGCCGCTCGGCTGTGCCGGGGTGCTCTCGTCGTGCCGCCCAGGTGCTGACTGCCCCACGGAGCATGGAGCCTATCGACCCTTGGGGTGCCAGACGGTCTTGGTCTCCAGGACGGCGGTCATCCGCTCGATGCCCGGGGTCGGGGCCCAGTCGGGCTCGACCGCCGCGGAGCCCTCGCCGCCAGGGCGCAGCACCCGCTTGAGGTTGCCGGCTGCGGCCCGCTCGAGCTCGCCCCAGTCGACGTCTGGGGCGTCAGCGGCGCCGCTGAGGTCGATGGCATTGACGTCACGGTGCGACGCCAGCCACGGCGCGACCTCGGCGGTGCGGGCGGTGATGAGGTTGACGACCCCGCCGGGCACGTCGGAGGTCGCCAGGCACTCGGCCAGGGTGACGGCCGGGATCGGGCGCTCCTCGCTCGCGAGCACGACGCACGTGTTGCCCGAGACGATGACCGGGGCGATGACCGAGACCAGGCCCAGCAGCGAGCTCCGTTGCGGCGCAAGGACGGCCACCACGCCGGTCGGCTCGGGGACCGAGATGTCGAAGAAGGGACCGGCGACCGGGTTGAGCGCGCCCAGCACCTGGGGGAGCTTGTCGGACCACCCGGCATACCAGACCCAGCGGTCGATGGCGGCCTCGACGACGGCCCGGGCGCGCGCGGGGGTGAGCCCCTCGCTCGCCGCGACCTCCTCGACGAATTGTGCGGCCCGGCCCTGCATGACCTCGGCGACCCGATAGAGCACCTGCCCGCGGTTGTATGCCGTGGCGCCGCTCCACCCGGGGAAGGCCGCGCGGGCCGCGACGACCGCCTCGCGGGCGTCCTTGCGCGAGCCCTGCGCGGCGTTGGCGAGGAAGGCGCCCGGGCGGCCGCTGCGCGCGGGGGCGGCGTGCACGGCATACACCCGGCCGGACTCGCTGCGCGGGAATTTGCCTGCGACGTAAAGCTTGTAGGTCTTGCGCACGTCGACGCGAGCCGGGCTCATGCCGCACCACCCTTGGTCTCGGTCCGGACGTATGCCGCGAGCCCGTGGCGCCCGCCCTCGCGGCCATAGCCCGACTCCTTGTAGCCCCCGAAGGGGCTCGTCGGGTCGAACTGGTTGAAGGTGTTGGCCCAGATCACCCCGGCGCGCAGCTGGTCGGCCATCCAGAGGATGCGCGAGCCCTTCTCGGTCCACACCCCGGCGGACAGGCCGTAGGGGGTGTTGTTGGCCTTGGCGACCGCCTCGGCGGGGGTGCGGAAGGTCAGCACCGAGAGCACCGGCCCGAAGATCTCCTCCTGAGCGATGCGGTGCGCCTGGCTCACACCGGTGAAAACCGTTGGGGGGAACCAGAATCCGCGGCTCGGCAGCTCGCACGCGGGCGCCCAGCGGTCGGCGCCCTCGGCCTCGCCGACCGCGGCCATCTCGCGGACGCGAGCGAGCTGCACGGCCGAGTTGATCGCGCCGAGGTCGGTGTTCTTGTCCATCGGGTCGCCGACCCGGATGGTCTGCAGGCGGCGCTTGAGCCGGCGGACGAACTCGTCGTGGATCGACTCCTGGACGAGCAGGCGCGACCCCGCGCAGCAGACGTGGCCCTGGTTGAAGAAGATGCCGTTGACGATGCCCTCGACGGCCTGGTCGATCGGGGCGTCGTCGAAGACGATATTGGCCGCCTTGCCGCCGAGCTCGAGGGTCACCCGCTTGCGGGTGCCGGCGACGGTGCGGGCGATGAGCTTGCCGACCTCGGTCGAGCCGGTGAAGGCGATCTTGTCGACGCCAGGGTGCTCGACGAGGGCCTGGCCGGTCGCGCCGGCGCCGGTGACGATGTTGACGACGCCCGCCGGCAGCTCGGCCTGCTGGCAGACCTCGGCGAAGAGCAGGGCCGTGAGGGGTGTGGTCTCGGCCGGCTTGAGCACGACGGTGTTGCCGCAGGCGAGCGCCGGGGCGATCTTCCAGGCGAGCATGAGCAGCGGGAAGTTCCACGGGATGACCTGGCCGACGACCCCGATGGGCCGCGGCGGCGTGCCGGGGGTGCCGAGCCCGGCATACTCCAGCTTGTCGGCCCAGCCCGCGTGGTAGAAGAAGTGCGCCGCCGCGAGCGGCACGTCGACGTCGCGGCTCTCCTTGATCGGCTTGCCGTTGTCGAGGGTCTCGAGCACCGCGAACTCGCGGGCGCGCTCCTGCAGCAGGCGGGCGATGCGGAAGAGATATTTGCCGCGGTCGGCTCCCGACATCCGGCTCCACACCCGGGTGTATGCCGTGCGCGCCGCCTTCACCGCGCGATCGACGTCGGCCGCACTGGCCTCGGACACCTCGGCGAGGGTGGTCTCGGTGGCCGGGTCGATCGTCGCGAAGGACGACCCGGTGCCCTCGACGAAGTCGCCGCCGATGAACAGGCCATAGGACGGGCGGATGTCGACGACGGCGCGCGATTCGGGCGCCGGGGCATAGTCGAAGCGGGGCATCACAGTCCTTCTAGTCGAGCGTGACGTAGTCGGGGCCGGAGTAGGCGCCGGTGGCCAGGCGCTGGCGTTGCAGCAGCAGGTCACCGAGCAGGCTCGAGGCGCCGAAGCGGAACCACTCGGGGGTGAGCCAGTCCTCGCCGGCGATCTCGGCGACGGTGACGAGATAGCCGAGCGCCTCCTTGGTCGTGCGGATGCCGCCGGCCGGCTTGACCCCGATCTGCTCGCCGGTCAACTCACGCCAGTCGCGCACCGCCTCGAGCATGATGAGGGTGACCGGGAGCGTGGCGGCGGGCGCGATCTTGCCGGTGCTCGTCTTGATGAAATCGCCACCGGCAAGCATCGACAGCCACGAGGCGCGGCGGACGTTGTCATAGGTGACGAGCTCGCCGGTCTCCATGATGACCTTGAGATGGGCGCTGCTGCCGTCGGCTCGGCGGCACGCGTCCTTGACCGCGGCGATCTCCTCGAAGACCTGCAGATAGCGGCCGGACAGGAAGGCCCCGCGGTCGATGACCATGTCGATCTCGTCGGCCCCGGCCGCGACGGCGTCGCGCGTGTCGGCGAGCTTGACCGGCATACTCGCGCGGCCGGAGGGGAAGGCCGTGGCGACGGCGGCGACGTGAATCCCGCTGTCTCCCAACGCCTCCTTGGCGGTCGCGACCATGTCGCCGTAGACGCAGACCGCGGCAGGGCGGGGCGTCGTCGGGTCGGACGGGTCGGGCGTCAGCGCCTTGGCACAGAGCGAGCGGACCTTGCCGGGGGTGTCGGAGCCCTCGAGGGTGGTGAGGTCGATCATCGAGATCGCCGTGTCGATGGCCCAGGCCTTGGAGGTCGCCTTGATCGAGCGGGTGCGCAGTGCCGCGGCGCGGGCCTCGGCCCCGACCTGGTCGACGCCGGGCAGGCCGTGCAGCCAGCGGGTGAGCGCGGTCTCGGTGAGTCGCGAGACGCCGAGCAGCTCACGTGCCCGCGTTGTCACCTCGCGGGTCGGCTGGCTGGAGGGGGTCGTGAGCGAGGTGGTCACCGAGCGAGTCTAGGGCTCGGAGCGGGTCGCCAGCCATGCCATGATGACGGCGATGAGCGAGCACCAGCAGGCGCCCGACCCGGTCGCGACCCACGTCCACACCCTGCGGTCACGAGGGTCCGTCGTCATCGGGGTCGTGCTGCTCGTCGCCGCCATCGGGCTGCTCGCCTTCGGCTGGGGCAGTGAGCTCGGTTATCTCGCGGGGGTGGCCCTCGTCGGAGCTCTCGGCTATGTGCTGCTCGTGCGCCCGTGCGTGCGGGTGTCGGTCGAGGGGGTGGCCGTGCACAACCCCTTCCGGACGACCTTCGTCCCGTGGCGGCTCGTCGAAGACGTCGTCTCGCGCTGGAATCTCGAGGTGTATGCCGCCGAGCGCCGGATCTCCGCGTGGGCGATCTCCGCGCATCTCGAGCGGCCCAAGGCCGACAGTCCCTTTGGGCTGGGCTCGGTCTTCGGTCGGCTGCCGGTGCCCGATGGCACGGGGGGTTTCGACAGCGGCCGCAGGGGACGCTCGGGCCCCTCGGGCAGCTCGGGCGGGGCTGAGCGGCCCGCGAACGACCCTGATGCGCCCGGGGGCATGAAGGGCGCGATGACCGCCCAGCGCGCCAAGCGGCTCATCGAGGCGGCCAAGGCCGAGTGGGAGGAGGCGGTCGCCGACGGTGTCATCGTCGAGCCCGCAGCTCCCTCGGTCGTGCGCCGCTGGGAGACCGTCGACCTCGTCGCCGTGGGCATCCCGCTGGCCGCCGTGCTCGTGGCCGTCGTCATCCGCTGAGCCTCTCGGCTCAGGTCCCGCGCGGCGACGAACGGCTGCGGCGGGCGAGCAGGAAGCCGGCGATCGCTGCGCCGATGAGCACCAGCGCGACGACGACGAAGGGCACCGGCTCCCAGAGGGTCTGCTCGCAGCGGATGCCGTTGGGGATCTCCGTGCAGTGCTCGCCAGGTCCGAGCCGGTTGGCCCACCCGAGCCAGAGGCTCATCGCGCCTGGCCCGGCCAACACTCCCCAGACCGACGCATCGGCGTGGCGCACCACCATGATGACCAAGAGCGCTGCGGCTATGGGGGCGATGAACGTCCCGATGGTCCACATGCCGACGATGCTCAGGGCGCCGATGGCTCCAGTGAGCGCCCAACTTGACCAGGCGGCCCAGGTGGCCCGGGTGGCCCGGGTGGCCTGGCGTGGCCCCGTGATGGTCATGACGCCTCCCCTCGTGGCTCGTCAGCTATGGTTTGAGCAATTGCTCAAACCATAGCTGAGGAAAGCGTCGCGCGGCTGGCCCGGCGGGCGGAGCAACTGCTCACGTGGGGAGTTGTCGGGGCCCGTTGCCGAGTTCCCCTTGGAACAAGTCCTCACGTGGGGAGTTGGCGGGCGTGAACGGCCTGTTCGTGCCGAAGAAGTCCTCACGTGGGGAGTTGTTGGGTCGCGTTGCCGGTCCCCCTGGAACAACTGCTCACGTGGGGAGTTGGCGGGCGTGAAGGGCCTGTTCGTGCCGAACAAGTCCCCACGTGGGGAGTTGGCGGGCGTGAACGGCCTGTTCGTGCCGAAGAAGTCCTCACGTGGGGGGTTTGTTGGGTCGCGTTGCCGAGTTCCCCCTTGGAACAACTGCTCACGTGGGGAGTTGGCGGGCGTGAAAGGGCCTGTTCTTGCCGAAGAAGTCCCCACGTGGGGACTTCTTCGGACGGCTTCGACGGGTCGCCGACCGAACAAGTCCCCATGTGGGCAGATGGTCCGACGAGCAGGGCGGTGCCAGGGGCCCCGTCGCCCCTTCAGAGTCGGGTCATGGCCTCGAAGTCGGCGCGGATCGCGGCCAGCCGGGCAGCGGCCCGGGCCCGAGCGGCACCGAGCTCGCCGGCGCCACCTGGCGCGGCGACCGGCTCGATGGCCTCGAGATAGACCTTGACCTTGGGCTCGGTGCCCGACGGCCGCACGATGGCGCGCGATTTGTCGGCCAGCAGATAGCGCAGCCCGTCGGTGGGCGGGAGGCCGCCGTCGCCGCGCGCGAGGTCGTCAAGGCGCTCGACGGCCACGCCGGCGACGTTGCTCGGCGGTGCGGAGCGCAGCCGCCCCATGAGCTCGGGCATCAGCGCGAGATCCGAGACCCGCACCGAGAAGGCATCGGTGGCATAGACCCCGTGGCGCACGGCCAGCTCGTCGAGCAGGTCGAGCAGGGTGCGGCCCCTGGCCTTGAGCCCGGCCGCCAACTCGGCGACCATGAGCGCCGCCGACACCCCGTCCTTGTCACGGACGACGTGCGGCGCCACGCAATAGCCGAGCGCCTCCTCATAGCCGAAGGCGAGCCCCGGCACGCGGGCGATCCACTTGAAACCCGTCAGCGTCTCCTCGTGCGGCACCCCTGCGGCCGCCGCCATCGCGGCGAGCAGCCGTGACGAGACGATCGAGTTGGCGAGCACCCCGCCGGTGGGTATGCCGCGCGCCAGCAGGTGCGCGCCGAGCAGGGCACCGACCTCGTCGCCACGCAGCATCCGCCAGCCGGCGGGGGAGTCGGCCGACCCGCGCGCCGGATCGGGGACGGCCACGGCGCACCGGTCGGCGTCGGGATCGTTGGCGATGACGACATCGGGCCCGACCTGCGCGGCGAGCGCCAGCGCCGCGTCGATGGCTCCGGCCTCCTCCGGGTTGGGGAAGGCGACGGTGGGGAAGTCCGGGTCGGGCTGCGCCTGGCTCGCGACCGTCGCCGGCACGGCATACCCCGCGCGGGCGAAGGCGGCGACGAGCGTGTCATTGCCGACGCCGTGCAGGGACGTGTGGACCACCGAGAGCTCGCGAGCAGACGCGGGGTCGACCAGGCCGGCGACCGCGTCGAGATAGTCCTGCAGCAAGTCGTCGCCGAGGGTCTCCCAGCCGTCGTCGGTCAATGGCACCGACGCCACGGACGTCACCGCTGCGATGCGCGCGGCGATGAGTGCGTCGGCGGGCGGCACGATCTGCGAGCCGTCGCCGAGATAGACCTTGTAGCCGTTGTCCTGCGGCGGGTTGTGGCTCGCCGTGACCATGACGCCCGCGTCGGCGCCGAGGTGGCGAATCGCAAACGCCAGCACCGGAGTTGGCAACACGTGCGGCAAGACTGCGGCGCGCCCACCGGCTGCCGTGACGACTGCCGCGGTGTCGCGGGCGAAGACATCGGAGTTGTAGCGCGCGTCATAACCGATGACGACGAAGGGTTCGGGACGCGGGTGGTCGGCGTCGTGCTGGAGGTATGCCGTGAGCCCCGCCGCCGCGCGGATGACGACCGAGCGGCACATCCGGTTGGGTCCGGCGCCGAGGCGCCCGCGCAGGCCCGCGGTGCCGAATTCGAGCATCCCGGAGAAACGGTCGGCGAGGTCTGCTCGGGCGGCCTCGTCGCCGGCCTCGACACGGGCCACGACCTCGGCCAGCTCGGCCCGGGTCACGGGGTCAGGGTCGTCGGTCAGCCAGGTGCGGGCAGCGGCGAGCAGCGCGTCGGACGAATCCGGTTGCGCGGCATACGTGTCGGTCATTTCGTGCCCTCGGCAATCCGCGTGACCACCGCCGCGAGCAGCGACCCGCAGCGCCCGGCAGCCGCCCGCCCCGCATCGAGGACCTCCTCGTGCGACAAGGGCACGGGGGAGATCCCCGCGGCGAGATTGGTGACGAGCGAGATGCCGAGCACCTCCATGCCGGCCTGGCGAGCAGCGATCGCCTCGAGCGTCGTCGACATGCCGACGAGGTCGCCACCGAGGGTGCGGGCCATACGCACCTCGGCCGGGGTCTCGTATTGCGGCCCGCGGAACTGCACATAGACGCCCTCGCTGAGCCCGGGATCGACGCGCTTGGCGATGGCCCGCAGCCGCGCCGAGTAGAGGTCGGTGAGGTCGACGAAATTCGCCCCCTCGATCGGCGAGGCCGCCGTGAGGTTGATGTGGTCGCTGATGAGCACCGGTGTGCCGGGCCCCCAGTCGGGGTTGAGTCCCCCGCAGCCATTGGTGAGGACGATCGTCGTGCACCCCGCGGCACGCGCGGTGCGCACCGCATGGACGACCGCACGCACCCCGTGACCCTCGTAGAAGTGCGTGCGCGTCCCGAAGACGAGCGCGCGCTTGCCGGTCGACCCGATGGCGATCGACCGCATCGCCCCCGTGTGGCCCTCGACGGCAGCCTTGCGGAACCCGGGGACATCTGAATTCTCCACCGTCGCAAGGGTTTCGCCGATCAGTCCAGCGGTGCGACCCCACCCCGAGCCGAGCACGAGCGCGACATCGTGCGTCGGCGATCCGGTGCGGTCAGCGATGGCCGCGGCGGCAGCCCCGGCGACGGCAAAGGGGTCGGTGGACGGGGCGGCGAGGTCGATGGATTTGCCCATTGCCCGACTCTAGTCAGTCGCGCCTGGCCCCATCAGGGGGTGGCCCCCACGGCTTCAGGGCGCGATGGCCAGTGCCGCGTCTCCGCGCGTGGAGATCCGCACCCGGTCGCCCGGGGCGTATGCCGTGACGGCCGCGTTGTCGACCTGTACGGAGACCAGCTCGCCCGCGCCATCGGCCGAATCGAGCCGTGCCGCAACCTTGCCGGACGCCCCGAGGAAGCTCGAGCTGACCACTGTCGCGTTGGCCTGCTGGCTGTCCGCTCCACCGGCCGCGGCGATGGTGACGCCCTCGGGCCGCACGAGCACGATCGCCGGACCGTTGCCGGCCGACCCGTCGAGCAGCGGCACGGTGCCGCCGAGCACGTGGGCCGTCTTGCCCTCGACCCGGCAGCGCAGCCGGTTGGCCAGCCCGACGAAGTCGGCGACAAATGGTGTCGCCGGCTGCCGGTAGAGCTCGGAGGGGGTCGCCAACTGCTCGAGTCGGCCCGCGTTCATCACGCCGACCCGGTCGGCCACTGCGAGGGCCTCCTCCTGGTCGTGGGTGACGAAGAGCGCGGTCGTGCCGACCTCGAGCTGGATGCGGCGGATCTCGTCGCGCAGCTGGGTGCGCACCTTGGCGTCGAGCGCCGAGAGCGGCTCGTCGAGCAGCAGCACCTGCGGCTCGATGGCCAGCGCGCGCGCGAGCGCGACCCGCTGCTGCTGGCCACCGGACATCTGGTGGGCGAAGCGGTCGGCCTGCTTGGACAGTCCGACGAGGTCGAGCATGTCGGCCGCCCGCGCCCGGCGGGTGGCCTTGTCCTGCTTGCGTAACTCGAGCCCGAACTCGACGTTCTGGCGCGCCGTCATGTGCGGGAAGAGGCTGTAGGCCTGGAAGACCATCCCCATGTCGCGCTTGTTGGTCGGCACGTCGGTGAGATCACGCCCCCCGACCTCGATGGTCCCGCCGTCGGCGTCCTCGAGCCCCGCCAACAGCCGCAGCGCCGTCGTCTTGCCACAGCCGGACGGCCCGAGCAGCGCGATGAACTCGCCGGGAGCTATGTGCAGGGTGAAGCCGTCGAGTGCGCGGACGCCACCGGCATACACCCGCTGCAGGTCGGTGAGGCGGACCTCCGTGCCCCGCGCGGCGGGGGACGAGGCGGTGGCGGTCATGAGCGCTCCTTGCGACCGACGAAGGACATCCCGAACAGGACGAGGAAGGCGAAGACGAGGGACAGCAAGCCGACCGCGATGGAGATCTGCGAGCTGGACTTGCCCAGCTCGTACATCGCGACCTGCAGGTTCTTGCGGCTGAACAGATAGGCGATGGTGAACTCGCCGAGCACCAGCGCCACCGAGAGGAAGGACGCCGAGAGCACGGCGGTGCGCAGGTTGGGCAGCACGATGCGCAGCATGACGGTCATCCACGACGCGCCCAGCGAGCGGCCGGCCTCGGAGAGCGTCTTGACGTCGATGGCGCGCAGCCCGGCGTCCAGCGAGCGATAGGCATAGGGGAGGACGAGCACGACATAGGCCAACCCCAGCCAGATCGTCGACTCGCCGACCGTGGGACCGAAGAAGTAGCGCAACCACAGGCTCAGCCACGAATAGATCGGGGTGAGCCCGACGACGAGCACGATGGCGGGCACGGTGAGCGGCAGCAGGCAGATGAACTCGACCGTGCGGCTGAGCCGGGGCAGCCGCAGCCGCACCCAGGTCATCGTCGGCACCAGCAGGGCGAGCATGACGACGACGGTGAGGACCGCCAGGCCGATCGAGGAGATGAAGCCTTCGGACAGCGCCGGATAGCTCGACGTGATCGTGCCGACGTCCATGAGCGTCGTCCACGTCTTGAGCGTCCGCGCGCCCGTTTGCGTGTCGCGGGTGGTGAATTCGAGCATGCCGTAGAGCGGCATACCGAAGAAGATCAAGGTGAGGCCGATGACCACCCAGCGCAGGATGCTGCGCTGGCGGCGTTCGGTCGCGCGAGTGGCCATATCAGCGCTCCAACCAGCGGCTGGCTCGCTTGTCCAGCCACGCATAGAGGGCCATGATCACCGCGACCACGAGCACCATGACAAAGGCCATGGCCTTGCCGACGTTCTCCTGGCCGAGGATGACCTCCGAGGTGAAGGTGTCACCGATCTGCTGGGGGACCAGGGGCGAGGCCTGCGAGATGAGGGCCTGGGCCGTCGCATAGGCGCTGAAGGCGTTGGTGAAGAGCAGCAGTGTCGCGCCGATGAACGACGGGAAGAGGATCGGTCCGGCGACCCGCCGCCAATAGGTCCAGGTCGTGCCGCCGAGCGTCTCGGTCGCCTCGCGCCACTGCGGGCGCAGCCCCTCGACGGCGGGGAGGAAGACGATGAGCATGAGCGGGATCTGGAAGTAGAGATAGACGAGCATGAGGCCCTTGTCCCACTGGTAGAGCCAGAGGCTCGAGCCGGTGTCGACACCCCGCGAGACCAGCCACTTGGCGAGGTAACCCTCGGCCCCGACCGTCGCCATGAACGCGAAAGCCAGTGCGACACCACCGAATTGGGCCAGCACGCCACACAGCGACGTGACCAGCCGCTTGAGTATGCCGTCGGGCTTGGCCGTGCTCACGGCATACGCCAGCAGGGCGCCGAGGACAGCACCGAGCAGCGCGGTGACCAGCGACAGGACGATGGAGTTGCGCAGGGCCGGCAAGAAGCGGGAGTTCTCGCGGAAGAGTGCCGCGAGATTGTCCAGGGTCGGGCCTGAGCCGCCGAAGAACGCCCCCACGACGACGATGAGCGTGGGGACGAGCAGGAAGATCGCCGTATAGGCGAAGAACGGGACGACCCCGAGCAGGGCGCCCGACGGCCGACGGCCGCCGAGCGCCCTACCGGAACCCCGGCGAGCCGGCTGGTCAGCCAACTGCCTTCGTCCAGTTGTCGGTGAGGTACTTCTTGGCGGCGTCGGTGTCGGCTTGGGTCGGGATGACGACCGTGCCGGTGACGGTCGGCAGCGAGGCCTGGGCGGCCGAATCGATCGTCCCGGCCTTCTTCATCGCGTCATAGCGCACCGGGAAGGCCGCGCCCTTGAGCCAGAGGTTCTGGCCCTCGTCGGAGTAGAGGTACTCCTGCCACAGCCGGGCCGCCGCCGGGTGCGGGGCGTCGGCGTTGATCGCCTGCACGTAGTAGCCGGCGAGCACGGCGTTGTCCGGGATCCACGTCTTCCACGTCGACAGCTTCTTGGTCAGCGGCACGTTGTTGTAGGCCCAGTCGAAGACCACGGGGGTCTGGCCGGACAGCACGCTGGCCTCGTTGGGGTCGACCGGCAGGAAGTTGCCGGCGGCCTTGAGCGCCTTGAAGAAGTCGACACCCTTGGAGATGTCGCCCGCCGAACCGCCCTGGGCGATGGAGACCATCTGGACGCCACCGAAGGCCGCGCCGGCCTTGGTCGGGTCACCGTTGAGGGCGACCTTGCCGGCATACTCCGGCTTGAGCAGGTCGTTGATCGACGTGGGCGCCGGCACCTTGGCCGAGTCGTAGCCGACCGACATGTAGCCGGCGTAGTCGTAGACCCAGGCGCCCTTGGGGTCCTTGGCGTTGTCCGGGATGTCCTTCCAGGTGGAGACCTGGTAGGGGGCATACATCGAGGTGTTGGCCAGGGCGACGCTCACGCTGAGGTCGAAGACGTCGGGCGCCTTGGACTGGCCCTTGAGCCGCTGGGCGGTGGAGATCTCGTCGGCGCTCGAGCCGTCGGGCTGGTCGGAGGTGATCGGGATGCCGTACTTGGCGGTGAAGCCCTTGATGACCTCGCCGTAGTTGGCCCAGTCCGGCGGCAGGGCGATGACGTTGAGCCCGCCCTCGGCCTTGGCCGCGGCGACGAGCTTGTCCATCCCGCCCATGTCGGCGGCGGAAGTGGCCTTCGCGGCGCCCCCACCGGCACCGGACGTTGACGACGACGTGCTCGAAGACGGTGGCGAGCAGGCCACCAGACCGGCCGAGGCGACGAGCGCGGCGGCGACAGAGGCGTACCTCAGGCTGTTCCTTGTCACAAGTGTCCTTCTCACGGTTGGGGCCGGAAAACCCGGCCGACTCGATGACGGGTCAATATTGGACCTTTTCCGGCTTCGGCGGCAGAGGTCGGCATTGCGATTGGGTCACGGATGGGGTGGTTGGATGGGCAGGTGATTGCACGCAGCACGTCGGTCGTCATCGTCGGCGGAGGCCCGGGAGGCTATGAGGCAGCGCTGGTTGCCACCCGCGCCGGCGCCTCGGTCACGGTGGTCGACCGCGATGGGGTCGGCGGGGCGTGTGTGCTGACCGACTGTGTCCCCAGCAAGAGCCTCATCTCGACCGCCCACGTCGTGCGGCGCATGGGCGCTGCGGTCGAGCACGGCATCGGCCTGCTCGATGCACCGGGCCGCTGGGTCGGCACCGACCTGCGCTCGGTCAACGCCCGCATCCGCGCTCTCGCGGCCGCCCAAAGCGAAGACATTCGTGCGCGCCTGGTGGCCGACGGCGTGCGCGTATGCCGTGGCATCGGCCGCCTGCTCGCCGCCGACCGGGTCGAGGTCACCCACGAGGACGGGTCGACCGAGACGCTCGCCGCGGATGTCGTCCTCGTCGCCACCGGCGCCCGCCCGCGGATCATGGACAGTGCCCGCCCCGACGGCGAACGCATCCTCACCTGGGCGCAGATCTACGGCCTCGAGCAGGTGCCCGAGCGGCTCATCGTCGTCGGCTCCGGCGTGACCGGCGCCGAGCTGGCGCAGGGCTATCTCGGGCTCGGCAGCGAGGTCACCCTCGTCTCCTCGCGCCACCAGGTGCTGCCCGGCGAGGACGCCGACGCGGCCGCGGTGATCGAGGAGGTCTTCCAGCGCGAGGGCATGACCGTGCTCGGGCGCTCACGGATGAGCGCGGTCGAGCGCACCGCCGACGGCGTGCTCGTGCGCCTGGAGGACGGCCGCACGGTCGAGGGCAGCCACGCGCTGCTGGCCGTCGGCTCGATCCCGGCGACGAGTGGCATCGGCCTGGAAGACATCGGGGTCGAGCTCGGCCCGGGCGGTCACATCCTCGTCGACGGCGTCTCGCGCACCTCTGTCCGCGGCGTGTATGCCGCCGGCGACTGCACCGGGGTGCTGCCGCTGGCCTCGGTCGCCGCCCAACAGGGCCGCATCGCCATGTGGCACACCCTCGGCGACGCGGTCACCCCGCTGCGCCTCGACGTCGTCTCGGCCAACGTCTTCACCGACCCCGAGATCGCCACCGTCGGGGTCTCGCAGAAGGATGTCGACGCCGGCACCGTCGAGGCGCTGTCCTTCACCCTCCCGCTGTCGACCAACGCCCGAGCCAAGATGGACAGCTTCCACGACGGCTTCGTCAAGATCTTCGCCCGCCCAGGGCAGGGCACCGTGCTCGGCGGCGTCGTCGTCGCCCCACGGGCCTCCGAGCTCATCTATCCGCTGACCATCGCCGTCCAAAACGGTCTCACCGTCGACGACGTCTCCGACGCCGTCACCGTCTATCCCTCGATGACCGGCTCGATCGGCGAGGCGGCCCGCCGGTTGCACGCGGCGATCCGGGCGCGCTGACCGGCATACCCCCTGGCGTGGAGACGACCTGGCTGGGACTGGCACCCGCGATCCTGCTCGCGGTGCTGCTCCTGCTCGGGCCCGGGGTCCTCGTGCTGCGCGCGGCGGGCTTCGACGCTCGCACAGCAGTGCTGGCTGCAGCGCCGATCAGCCAGGGCCTGCTCGTTGCTGCCGGGCTGGCGGTCGGGCTCGCCGGCTGGTCCTGGACGCTGCCGGTCGGCCTCGGCGCGCTCGCCATCGCGACCGGCGCCGGGGTGC
>CAZLGB010000066.1:1912-16094 GCA_964558825.1 uncultured Intrasporangiaceae bacterium | reverse complement strand
GCAGCCGGTCGCGGCCCTGGTGATACATCGTGTCGAGGATCTCGTATGCCGTGTCGAGCCCGATGAGATCCATGAGCGCGAGCGGCCCCATCGGCAGACCACAGCCGAATTTCATTGCGGCGTCGAGGTCCTCGCGGGTGGCGTAGCGGTGCTCGTACATCGAGACGGCGTGGTTGAGGTAGCCGAAGAGCAGGGCGTTGGCGATGAAGCCGGCCTTGTCACCGACGACGACCGGCTTCTTGTCCAGGCGCTCGGCGAGGGCCTTGACGTCGTTGAAGACGTCATCGGAGGTGACCACCGTGCGGATGACCTCGACGAACTGCATGACCGTGGCGGGGTTGAAGAAGTGCATGCCGACCACTCGGGCGGGGTGACCGGTGGCGACGGCGATCTCGGTGACGGACAGCGAGGACGTGTTGGTCGCCAGCACGGCGTCGGCACCGACGATCGCGTCGAGGGCGTCGAAGATCTTCTTCTTCAGCTCGAGCTTTTCCGGGACCGCTTCGACGACCAGCTGGCAGTCGGCGAGAGCCGCCATGTCGGTCGCATAGGTGACCCGCGCGTGCAGCGCGTCGGCATCCTCCTGGGCGAGCTTGCCCCGGCTGACCGCACGGGCCGTCGACTTTGCGAGCACCCCCTTGCCGCGCTCGAGCGCCTGCTCGTCGACCTCGACGGCGATGACGTCGATGCCGTTACGGGCGAACGTCTCGGCGATGCCGGCACCCATGGTGCCCAGCCCGATGACCCCAACTGTCGTGAATTCGCGTGCCATTGTGCGAGTCTCGCAGGGGCGGACCGGGTGGGGCCACTTGCGACCGCGCGAGAGTGGTCACACCCGCGCCGGCCACCTGGCCGGCGCGGGTGTGCACGGCAGCAACGCAGGGATCCCGCGGCGATCCGGTTGCTGGACCTGGGGGTCAGACAAGCTTGACGACGATGTCGCGCAACGCCTCGCCGGCGTGGGCGAGCCGGTCGGCGGCGTTGGACAGGTGTCGATAGACCTCGCGCCGCTTGAAGATGTCCAGCACTCGGGAGAGCGCGAGGTGGCCGGTCGGCTGGCCGGAGGCCTCCATGTCGGCCACCTGCTTCTCGACGTCGAAGAGCTGGGACAGGCCGCGGCGATAGGCCTTCTCGATATTGCGCTCGGCCTTGCGCGCGGCCGCGGCGTGCGGCTCCGCGGCACCCGGGTTGGTCGACAGGGCGCGATAGCCCGCGTCGAGGCTCTCGATGCCGTCCTTGAGGATGGCGGCCATCTCGCGGATGGCGTCGTCGGAGTCGACGCCGAGCACCTGCATCTCGCGGACGGTCGTCTTCGCGTAGTTGATGACGTGGTCGATGGTCTGGATGGCCCGGTAGATGTCCTCGCGGTCGATCGGCGTCGAGAAGGCCTCGTTGAGCGCGGTGAGGTTGTGCTCCTTGATCTGGTCGCCCTCGTGCTCGAGCGCACGCACCCGCTCGGCGTGCTCGTCGTCGCCGGTCACCGTGTAGGCGACCAGCGCCTCCCCCGTCTTCACCGCGTGCGCCGACTGCTCGGCGAGCATCCCGAAGAAGTCCGGGACCTTGGGGAAGATGCGCCCGACCACCTTGGTGAGGGGGTTGTTCGCGTTGCCGCTCATGGTGACGTCCTCCTGGGTATGCCGGTGGGTCCGGCGGCGGGTGGTGCCGAGCGGGGCTCAGCGGGTGAAGATCATGCTGACGAGGTAGCAGAGGACGCCGATGATGCCGGCGCCGGGGATGGTGATGAGCCAGGTGCTGAGGATCTCCTGGGCCTTGGCCCACCGGACCGCCTTGGCGCGGTCGGCCGTGCCGATGCCCATGATCGACGAGCTGACGACGTGAGTCGTCGAGACCGGGGCGCCGAGGATCGAGGCGCCGTAGATGACTGCGGCAGAGGTGAGTTGCGTGTCCAAGGCGTGCAGCGGTCTGACCTTGTAGATGCCGAAGCCGACGGTGCGCACGATGCGCCACCCGCCGGAGAGGATGCCGGCGGTGATGGCGGTCGCGCAGGTGAGGATGACCCAGAAGGGCACGCTGAACTCGCTGAGCTGACCGGACAACACGAGAACCAGCGTGATGATGCCCATGCTCTTCTGAGCGTCGTTGGCGCCGTGCGAGAAGGCGAGGAAGGCCGAGGTAAGGAACTGCGAGCGGCGGAACCAGCGGTTGACCGACGGGTTGGCAGCGCGGAACAGGAACATCATCGTCTTGTGCAGCAGCCATCCGACGCCGAAGCCGATGACCGGTGAGATGAGCAGCCCGACGAGGATCTTGGCCACGCCGTCGAGATGGTGGTCGGTGAAGATCTCGGTGAAGCCCCACTTGACGTAGCCCGAGCCGGCGGCGAGCAGCGTCGCGCCGACGAGCCCACCCACGAGCGCGTGCGACGACGACGAGGGGATACCGATCCACCAGGTGCCGAGGTTCCATGCGATGGCACCGACGATGCCGCAGAGGACGATGATCATCGCCTTCTGCTGCGGCAGCGGACTCACGTCGATGAACTTGCCGATGGTGTTGGCGACCGCGGTGCCGCCGAGGATCGGGCCGAGGAATTCGAAGGTCGCGACGACGATGACCGCCTGCACCGGGGTCATGGCCCGCGACGCGATGACCGTCGCGATGATGTTGGAGGCGTCGTGGAAGCCGTTGGTGTAGTCGAAGAGGACGATGAGCACCACGGCGACAGTGGCGAGGATGAGGACGGTGTTCACGATGGCGCCACCATCTCGACGCTCCTTGGGAGACAACGGGTTCACCATTGGACCCGTGACTGCAAGTATCGTGAGCACCGCCCTTCGTGCGGATGGGACGCTGGTCACCGGCCCTGCACACTAGGCTGACCGGGTGCGTCTGGTCATCGCCCGCTGTTCGGTGGACTACGAGGGTCGACTGCAGGCCCACCTCCCCCTCGCGACCCGCCTGCTGCTCGTCAAGGCCGACGGCTCGGTCTTGGTTCACAGCGACGGCGGCTCCTACAAGCCGCTCAACTGGATGTCACCGCCGTGCACGCTCGCCGAGGCCGCCCCGTCGGACGAGGAGACCGCCGAGGGCGTGACGAGCGTCTGGGTCGTGCGGCATACCAAGTCGGGCGACGCCCTGCGAGTGCGCATCCACGAGGTGCACCACGACTCGGCTCACGAGCTCGGCGTCGACCCAGGCCTGGTCAAGGAGGGCGTGGAGGCGCACCTGCAGGCGCTGCTCGCCGAGCACATCCACACCCTCGGCGAGGGGTGGTCGCTGGTGCGGCGCGAGCACATGACGGCCATCGGGCCGGTCGACATCCTCGCCCGCGATGCCGACCGCCTGCACGTCGCCATCGAGATCAAGCGCCGCGGTGAGATCGACGGGGTCGAGCAGCTGACGCGCTATCTCGAGCTGATGAACCGCGATCCCCTGCTGGCGCCCGTGCGCGGCATCTTCGCCGCCCAAGAGATCAAGCCCCAGGCCCGCACCCTCGCCGAGGACCGCGGGATCCGTTGTGTGGTGCTCGATTACGACGCCCTGCGCGGCATCGACGACACCGAGTCCCGACTCTTCTAGCGGTGGATGTTTCGACCTCGAGGGGCCGGGTTACCATCGACACCGACGAGTCGGGTCCGCACGGGGGAAGGATTGACAGATGTCTGAGGCCGGGGTGTTGATTCCCAAGCTCACCACCCGCGTGTCCTACGTCATCGGTGCGCTGCCATTTCTCGCGACTCTCGCTGCGGCTGGCTATGTCGCCCTCACTGACCCCGAGTATCTGAAGACCGCCATCATCAGCCTGCCCGCGATCTGGCTGGTCTTCATCGCGATGATCTGGACCTCGGTGACGGTCTATCCCCAACGCGGCACGATCGTCGCCCGCAGGATGCACGTCTTCACGCGCGTCGTCGCACTCGACCAGGTCGTCAAGGTCGCCGTTGCCGGCAACCGGGCCGGTGCCGTGCTGCTGGGCTTCAAGACCGCCCAGCTCGGGAGGCTCTACATCCCGGTCCTGCACGTCACGGACGATGTCAAGAAGTCCCTCGACCCGGCGCGGCTCACGCTGCTCGCCGACCTCATCGCCCAGTGGATCCCGGAGGGCGTGCCGGGGAAGGCCGAAACGATCACCGCGCTGCGCAGCCAGGCGGCGTTCGTCGGCCGGCCGGAGCAATCGCCGCTCGCTCCCATGGCTTCTGCCGAGTTGCTCAGGCTGGGCCAGGCCACCGGTACGGCGACGACCATCGTCGAGCTGCTGAAGTAGGTCCCATCGTGACCCCCGCCACCGGGTATGCCGTGGAGCCGGGAGCGAGCGGCTGGCAGGCCTGGGCGCCAGCGGACATGGCGGGGTGGCTGCGGCGCGCTCTGCCCTCCAGCGGCGGCCTGATCCTCGTCGACGGGCGCAGCGGCAGCGGAAAGACCACGCTCGCAAGGCGATTGGCCGACACCCTGGGCGCGAGCATCGTCCACACCGACGACCTGGCCTGGCACCACGACCCCATGGAGTGGTCAAGCCTGCTGCTCGACGGCGTCCTCGCGCCCTGGCGCTCGGGCGACGCGGTGAGCTTGCGTCCGCCGGCCTGGGAGCGGCTCGGGCGACCCGGGCAGGTGTCCGTGCCGGCAGGGCGCCCACAGCTCGTCGTCGAAGGCGTCGGAGCCGGCCGAGCCGCGCATGCACCGAGCGCAGACCTCGTCATCTGGGTGCAGACCGACCGCTCGCTCGCTCGGGCGCGGGGCATCGCCCGGGACATCGAGCTCGGCCGCGATGCCGTTGCGGCAGAGACGTTCTGGGACGAGTGGATGAGCTCCGAGGAGCCCTTCCTCGCCGCCGATCGGCCGTGGGAGCGAGCGGACCTCGTCGTCGACGGCACCCCGTCGACCCAGCCCGACGGCATACCCGAGGGGTGGCTGCGCGTGGCTCTCGGCCCTGCGATCACCCCGCCTGCTGGGTCCCGCCCGGCCAGGGGCGTGTGAAGCGCCACCCGTCACCGTCGACCTCGAGGCTGAGCACCGCGCAGTTGGGCAACGGGGGCGGTGCGTGCATCGGCGCTCCCCCACCCTCGGCGATGCGCGGGAGCGTCAGCGACATGATCCCGCCGTGGCTGACGACGACGACCGCCTCGCCGCGGTGGCGCAGCGAGAGATAGTCGAGGGCGTTGACCATCCGGGTGATGACCTCGTTGCCGGTCTCGGCCCCGGGCCACTGCTGCCCGAGCTGCCCGGACAGCCAGGCCCCGAAGACGCGGTGGCCCAGCTCGAAGCCCTGCCCGGCCAGCTGCCCGACGCGAAACTCCTCGACCCCCGGCAGCGCGGTGACCGGCACGCTCAGCACCTGGCCGAAGATCTCGGCGGTCTCCAGCGCCCGTTGCAGGGGCGAGCTGTAGACCGCCGCGATGCGTTCCTCGCGCATCCGGGTCGCCGTGATCAGCGCCTGCTCCCGGCCGCGCCGGGTCAGCGTGCCGCCCTCGTCGCTCATGACATCGGGGGTGGTGTAGGCCGCCTCGCCGTGCCGCACGACGAAGATCCGGGCGGGGCACTGCAGGTCGCTCATGTCCCCCGAGTATGCCGGTCGAGCCTGCCCGCTGTCCGGGGTTCCCCGTAGGTCAGGACGATCGGCGGACCATGATGGTGCGAACGGGCGACGAGCTCGCCGTCGACCCGCAGCGCCGGCCCGTGCTCGGCGACGGTGTAGCCGTCGGTGCCCTGCGGCGGGGGCACGCCCTCCATGCTCACGTGCACGAGCGGCATCCGGCTCCTGCCGTCGGCCAACACCTGCTCGACGGCGGACGTCTCGGCGGCCGGCCAATACTGCTGGGTGATCGACTGCCACACCACCGTCACCACGTCGGGCCCGACCGGTTGGGCGAGCTGCTCGCCGAGCCAACGAGCCGCCGGCGCCCGATCCACGGTGACGGGATGCCGCGCTGCGACCGCCAGGGCCGCGGCCAGCCGCTCGTGTCGCTCGAGAGTGAAGGGCCAGACCCACGAGCGCAGGTAGGCCGCCCCCTCCGCACTGGTCGCATCGACCGGCTCCAGGTCACAGCCGCGGCGGGCGACGATCTGCAGGTCCTCCGGGTGCACTCCCGGTGCCTCGGTGTCCAGGACGAGGGGGCTGTCGCTCGGCCCCCACGACCAGCCGGGGCCGAGGAGGCGATAGCGGTCGACGTTGAGGTTGAGCCCGGCCGCCGCGCCCGGCTCGAGCAGCCGCACCCGACGCAGCCCGGTGCGCCGCACCGCCTCGAAGAGCCCCACCGCGAGGCACGCCGCGCGGCCCGGCTCGTTGGTCTGCGGCGGCTGGGTCAGCGCCGCGCGCAGCTCCTCGGTGTGCTGCGCGAGCACCGGACGGACGAATGGCCAGGCATCGTCGGGGTCGGCGGTGCCACCGAGCGAGGGGTAGAAGGGCTGCAGCTCGGGCGCGTCCCCGCGCAGGACGATGCGGAAAAGGCCCGCGAGCAGCCGCAGCTGGATGGCGTCCGCGCGCACGGCATACGCCTGATCACGGCAGATGTATGCCGTCGGCCCGCCGGCCTCGAGGTCATCGGCAAGCTGGGCGAGCAGCACGCCGTAGAGGTGGTCGCGATGGCCGAAGTGCCCCCGGAACTGATCGGCGAGGCTGACCGGCTCGAGGGACACCCGGCCAGCCTACGTCGCGGCCGCCTCAGACCGGCTCGGCGACGAGCGGAGCCAGCCCCCGCGCTGCGCGGATGATCTCGACGAAGCGGCCCATGATGTCGTTGAGCCCGAAGTCCTTGGGTGTGAAGACCGCCGCCACGCCCTGCGCCTTGAGCGCCGCGCCGTCGGACTCGGGGATGATCCCGCCGACGACGACCGGCACGTCACCGATCCCGGCGTCACGCAGGCCCCGCAGCACGTCGGGGACGAGCTCGAGGTGCGAGCCGGAGAGGATCGAGAGCCCGACGAGGTGGACGTCCTCGGCGACCGCCGCCGCGACGATCTGCTCGGGGGTGAGCCGGATGCCCTGGTAGATCACCTCGAAGCCCGCGTCGCGCGCCCGCACGGCGATCTGCTCGGCTCCATTGGAGTGCCCGTCGAGACCGGGCTTGCCGACGAGCACGCGCAGCTTCTCGCCGAGCTCCTCGCCCGTGCGCGCCACGTCGGCCCGCACCCGCGCGAGGTCGCCGGAGGCCGCGGCACCCGCGACCCCGACCGACCCGGACACGCCCGTGGGAGCACGGTATTCGCCGAACTGGTCACGCAAGGCCTGGGCCCACTCCCCCGTGGTCACCTTGGCGCGAGCGCACTCGAGCGTGGCAGCCATGAGGTTGACGCCTGCGGCCGCGTCGGCGCGCAGGCGTGCGAGGGCGGCGACCGCACGCGCCTTGGCCTCGGGGTCGGAGTCGCGGGTATGCCGCCACGCCCGGATCGCCTCGACGGCGGCCCTCTCGACGGCCGGGTCGACCGTCTGGATGGCCGAGTCGAGGTCGGATGTCAGCGGGTTGGGCTCGGTGCTGGTGAACTGGTTGAGCCCGACGACGACGTCCTCGCCGGCCTCGATCCGCTGCCGCCGCAGCGCATGCGAGGCGACCAGTGCGGATTTCATATAGCCCGACTCGACGGCCGCGACCGCGCCACCGAGATCCTGGACGCGCTGGATCTCGGCCCGGGCGCCCTCGACGAGCTCGCGGACCTTGGCCTCGACGACGACCGACCCGGTGAACAGGTCGTCATACTCGAGCAGGTCGGACTCGTAGGCGAGCACCTGCTGGATGCGCAGCGACCATTGCTGGTCCCACGGCCGCGGCAGGCCGAGCGCCTCGTTCCAGGCCGGCAGCTGCACCGCGCGCGCCCGGGCGTCCTTGGACAGGGTGACCGCGAGCATCTCCAGGACGATGCGCTGGACGTTGTTCTCCGGCTGGGCCTCGGTCAACCCGAGCGAGTTGACCTGCACGCCATAGCGGAAGCGCCGCGCGACCGGGTCGGTCACGGCATACCGCTCCTGGGTGAGCTCGTCCCAGAGCTGGACGAAGGCGCGCATCTTGCACATCTCCTCGACGAAGCGCACGCCGGCGTTGACGAAGAAGGAGATGCGCGCGACGACCTCGCCGAAGCGCTCCGGCGGCACCTGGCCCGAGTCACGCACGGCGTCGAGCACGGCGATGGCCGTGCACATCGCATAGGCGATCTCCTGCACCGGCGTCGCCCCGGCCTCCTGCAGGTGGTAGGAGCAGATGTTGATGGGATTCCACTTGGGGATCTCGCTCACCGTGTAGGCGATCATGTCGGTGATGAGCCGCAGCGAGGGCCCGGGCGGGAAGGCATAGGTCCCGCGCGAGAGGTATTCCTTGATGATGTCGTTCTGGGTCGTCCCGGCCAGGGCGTGCACCCAGGCCACCGGGTCCTCCCCTGCGGCCTGCGCCTGGGCCTCGGCGGTGACCTGATACATCGCGAGCAGCCACATCGCCGTCGCGTTGATCGTCATCGACGTGTTCATGTCCTTGAGCGGGATGCCCTCGAAGAGCGCCGCCATGTCGCCGATGTGCGAGATCGGCACACCGACCTTTCCGACCTCGCCGCGGGCCAGCACGTGGTCGGGGTCATAGCCGGTCTGGGTCGGCAGGTCGAAGGCCACCGACAGCCCGGTCTGGCCCTTGGCGAGATTGCGCCGGTAGAGCTCGTTGCTCGCCGCGGCGCTGGAGTGACCGGCATACGTGCGCATCACCCACGGGCGGTCGCGCTGGGGTGTGGGGGCAGCAACGGGTGACTCGGCCATGGACCGACGCTACCGGTGCCGCGGGCGGCTCCGTGGCGGCTCAGGCCGTGAGTGCGGCCACAGCCCGCCGGGAGCGCCCAGCAGCGGGTGGCTGCCCGAGGACCCGGTCGAGGTGGGACATCCGCAGCAGCCGAGCCGTGCGCTCGGACACCTCGCCGACGACGAGCTCGCGCCCGATCCGCCGGGCCCGATGGTGGGCCCCGACGAGCAGCCCGAGCGCGGTCGCGTCACCGATCTCGGCATCGGGCAACTCGACGACCACCCGCCCGCATCCGGCGTCGATGGCCTGGTGGAGGGTGTCACGGACCTCGGCCACGGAGCGGGCGTCCAGCCGGCCGCCGACCCGCACGAGGGTGACACCGCTGGTCGCACAGACCTCGACGGCGCAGCGGGCATCGCCCGTGCGACCGGTGTGGATCCGCCGTGTGCTCATCAGCCATCCCCTGTGGTGGGCCTGCTGTCGATGGTCTAGACGCGGGAGAAGCGCCAACGGTTGCGTCACGCTAACCAAGAGCGCCGAACGGGCTCCCTGAGACACGCTGGGACAGATGTTACGAAAGGGAAACAAGTTGTATGCCGTGACGCCTGTGACTAGTGGTGCAGAAGGGGCGTGCGAGGCCGATCAGGACTCCGCCAGCAGGTCCGGATCGGCCTCGCGGCTGACCTGCGCGCCGAGGGCTTGCAGCGCCAGCTCGAAACCGGCATACCCCCGATCGACGTGGTGCGCGCCGCTCACCGTGGTCACCCCGTCGGAGACCAACCCGGCGATGACCAACGCCGCTCCGGCCCGAATGTCACTCGCCTCCACGGGGGCACCCGAGAGACGCTCGCGCCCGTGGACCATGACGTGGTGGCCGTCGATGCGGGCCTCCATGCCAAGGCGAGCCAGCTCCTGCACCGTGCGAAAGCGGGCCTCGAAGAGGTTCTCGGTGATCATTGCGCTGCCGTCGGCGACCGCGTTGTAGGCGAGCGCGAGGGGTTGCAGATCGGTGGGAAAGCCCGGATAGGGCAAGGTCGCGACGGTGATCGACAGCGGCCGTCGATCGGGGTCGCCGACCACTCGAAAGCCCCGCGGCGTCGAGCGGATCTGCGTCCCGGCCTCGGCGAGCAGGTCGAGCGCGACCGGCAGATGCTCGGGTATGCCGCCGACGATCTCCACGTCGCCGCGTGTCGTCGCGGCCGCGAACGCCCACGTGCCGGCGGCGATCCGGTCGGGCACGACCTGATGGGTGACCGGGTGCAGCGCGTCGACACCCTCGATGGTGATGGTCGAGCTGCCCGCCCCCTCGATATGGGCCCCCATCTGCACGAGCAACTCGGCGATGTCGACGATCTCCGGCTCGCGCGCCGCGTTGTCCAGGCGGGTGACCCCGCGGGCGGTCACCGCGGCCGTGAGGATGTTCTCGGTGGCCCCGACGCTGGGGAACTCCAGCTCGATGTCGGCGCCGGTCAGCCCGCCGGTCGCCGAGGCGAGCAGATAGCCGCGCTCGACCCGCACGCTCGCCCCCAGGGCCTCGAGCCCGGCGGCGTGCAGATCCAGGCCCCGCGAGCCGATTGCGTCCCCTCCGGGGATCGCCACATCGGCCTGGCCGCAGCGCGCGACGAGAGGCCCGAGCACCGAGATGGAGGCGCGCAGGGCCCGGACGAGGTCGTAGTCGGCTCGATGCCCGATGGCATCGGGCACGTCGACGACGACGACGCCGGCCTCCGGGTCGTAGTCGACGCTCGCCCCGAGCCGACGCAGCAACTCGGCCATGATCTCGACGTCCTTGATCGCCGGCACATTGGTGAGCGTCGTGCGCCCGGTCGCCAGCAGGGCGACAGCCATGAGCTTGAGCGCGCTGTTCTTGGCCCCGACGACGGGCACCTCCCCGAGGAGGCGCGCGCCCCCCACCACCCGAAACCGCTCGCGCACCGGTCCAGCCTACGGGTGCGCATCTGTCAGGCTTGAGCCATGGTCAACCTCACCCGGATCTACACCCGCACCGGCGACGACGGCAGCACCGCCCTCGGCGACTTCAGTCGCACCGCCAAGACCGATCCGCGCCTTGCGGCATACGCCGACGCCAACGAGGCGAACGCCTCCATCGGGGTCGCGATCGCCGCCGGGGGGTTGCGCGCCGACCTGCGCGACACGTTGCTGCGGGTGCAGAACGAGCTCTTCGACGTCGGCGCCGACCTCTGTATGCCGCTCGCCGAGACCTACGCCTATCCCCCGCTGCGGGTGCAGCAGCCGTGGATCGACGACCTCGAGGCCGACTGCGACCGCTATCTGGCCGAGCTCGAGCCGCTGCGCTCGTTCATCCTCCCCGGTGGCAGCGCCGGCGCGGCATACCTCCACGTCGCGACGACGGTCGTGCGCCGGGCCGAGCGCACCACGTGGGCGGCGCTGCAGGCCTACGGCAGCGAGCCGGGCACCGAGCGCGGAGCGGGTGGAGTCAACCCGCTGACGGCGACCTATCTCAACCGGCTCTCGGATCTGCTCTTCGTCCTCGCGCGGGTCGCCAATCTCCCGACCGGAGACGTGCTGTGGCAGCCGGGTGGCGGGCGCCAGCAGGCGCCCCAGCGCGGGTCAGTTGACGGCTGAGGCCGACTCGGGCGGCGCCGACTCGACCCACGACCGCAGGGCCGTGTATGCCGGCTCGGCGAGCGCGAGCGCGAACCGGGTATCACGGCAGGTGCACTCGACCCAGATGGCGTTGACCATGCCGCCGACCGCCTCCGTCTGACCGCTGTCGAGCCGTTGCGGATTGCCGAGGTCCAGCCCGCGGCGCGACCGGACATAGCGGGGCTTGGTCGACACTCCGCCGAGCGGGAACCACTCGAGGTCGCCCTCACCGAAGCGGATGAAGCCCTGTCTCCAGGCATGCCCGCCGGCGCGCCGATAGGCGCACATCGTCGTGAGTCCGCCTCGGGAGATGATCCGTCGGCGCAGGACGACGGCGACGAGATAGCCCCCAGCGAGGGCAACCAGCAGCCCGACCGCGACCTCGATGGAGAAGATCAGGTCGGACACGGGCGACCCCGGTCAGCCGACGCTGGACGTGACGTCGACGTGGTCGGCGACGATGGTCACCCGGTCGTGCTCGACCGACAGGAAGCCGTTGTCGAGGCGGGCGACGTGCTTGGCGCCGCCGGACTCATGGATGGTGAGCTCACCCGGGACGAGCACGCCGAGCAGCGGCGTGTGGCCGGGCATGACACCCAGCTCGCCGGAGGTGGTGCGGCAGCGGACCATCGAGGCCTCGCCGACCCAGACCCGCCGGTCGGCCGCGACGACTTCCACCTTCAGTGCACCCACGTTGACCTCCGCCGTCCGCTCGAGCAGCGACGATGTCGCTGTCATCCTCCGCAGTCTATCGGTCCGCGTCCGGCTCCCTGACCGGGATGTGAGCCGTGCCGCCGTATGCCGCTGCGAGATGCGTCGCCACGGCATACGCATTGGCGTCGGCGACGTCCTGCGGCACCTTGGGGAGGTTCTCCTCCCAGTCGATGAGCGGCGAGCCGCGCAGCTGACCGACCCGGGCCGGACGGCCGAAGAAGAACAGGTGCAGGTGTGCGCCGCCGTCGCCATAGCGCGCGAGGTGGGTGCGGCCGACCGACGGCAGCGCCTCGACCGCCGCGCTGATCGCGACGATGAGCCGGCCGAAGTCCGTGGCAAGGTCGTCGGGCAGGTCGCCCAGGTCGTGGTGCGCATGCGGCACGAGCACCCCGAGGAAGGGCAGCCCCGAGCGCTCGGCGGTGAGGGACCACCGCTCGTTGCTCCACACGACATCCTCGCGGGGCGGACCGTCACCGCACCGACAGGTCGCGGGGTCCTCACCGCTTCGGGGCGGCTCGGCGTCGAGGAGCGGCTGCATCGGCTTGAGCCGCAGCGACTCCAGCTCGTAGGGGTAGATGTCCCAGCCGGGCATCTCCTCCATGGCGACCGGCAGCCGCCCACCGACCTCACCCGTGTCGGTCGCCGCGAGGATCCGCGCGTAGTAGTCCTCGACGTTCTCCGGCAAACCTGTCATGCTCGGCCACTCTAGTCACGCCCGATGGTTGCCCGCCGCCTCCCAATGTGGTGCAGACCCCTTCGCTGTGCGCCCCGACTTCGGTGACCCTTCCTGCACTTCGGCGAGGTATGCCGCACCTCGGCGACCCTCCTCGCGAGGACTGCGCGACTTCGCTGAGGTTGCCTGCACTTCGGTGAGGTATGCGGCACCTCGGTGACGTTCGCCGCGAGGCTCCGCGACTTCGGTGAGGTTGCCTGCACTTCGGTGAGGTTGCAGGGTCACCGAAGTGCAGCGAACCTCACCGAAGTGGGGCGTCAACTCTCCAGTCGGCGGCCCACCTTCCGCGATCGAACCAGGGACACCCCTGCTGAATCCACTCACGCGGAGCCTGCTCGAAGGTGGTCGGCCCGGAGCTGTCGTCATGGCCAAACTCAAATCCTCACGTGGAGGGGTACCACATGGGGGGCGTGCCCAGTTGATCTTCGTAGGGAGGCACGCGGACCAGGCCCAACGGCGGCGGCCTGACGAAGAGAGCAGCGGCCGGGGCGACGTCCGAGCAGACGGGAAGGACGACCCTGTCAACTCCTCCGTTTACCCAAGGGGCCGACAGTAACCGGTCCGGGTTGAGCACCCGAACCGCTGCGCCAGATGCCCAGGGTGCCAGCACCGAGGCGCGATAGCTGCGCCGTCCCGTGGAACAGTGGCGGCAACGCATGGGAGCCCAGTCATTCCTCGTCTGCTCTAGTGAACAACCCGCCGAAAGAGTTCCAAAGCCAACCAATGCCCAGTTTGGAAGGCAAAGTGCTCAGCCGAAATACCTCCGGTCGGAACGATCCTCGGGTCCGCGCCCCGCGCCACCAATAGTGCCGTGGCATCAACATGCAAGGCGGCCCCAGTCTGGACATGCGCATCCACTTCAGCGTCGACCGCACACTGAAGAAGCGACATGCCCTCCCTTGTAGCGTTCACGTCGAACCCG
The DNA here is from genome assembly GCA_964558825.1 of uncultured Intrasporangiaceae bacterium. GTDB lineage: Bacteria > Actinomycetota > Actinomycetes > Actinomycetales > Dermatophilaceae > Phosphoribacter. Next base: position 2,425 of record CAZLGB010000066.1, on the reverse strand, counting down.
GAGTCAAGGGCTGCCCGCAAGGCCTCCATGTCGCCCAACTCAACCGCTTCGAAAGCGTCCACAACACTCACCCCGTCGTAACAATTAGTTGGATGTTTGGATATGCGCTCCGGAATTGATCGATTACGGATCCACATGAAGTGCAGACTGGCAACTCTGTGTGCAAACGGATGACGCCCGAAACTTCAGACGAAGGACCAAGAATGTTTGCTGCGTAGTTGAGCAACTTGAACTCGGCGTCGAAGAACCTACTATTGGCCTCTGTAGCGGTAGGAACGAACCGCTGCACATTGCCAGAGGCTCGAACATTGAGAACCGTCCCCGGGCGAGCAGCTGCGCCGCTCACCGCCGTCGCCGACAGTTCCAACCCATCAAGATCAATTGTCATTCCGGCTACGTTCCGACTAGCACCGATACCCCCACGCGCACGAGCAGCAGCAACCAGATCTGCCGCGGTTTCTGCCGCGGTTTCTGCCGCGGTTTCTGCCGCGGTTTCTGCCGCGGTTTCTGCCG
>CAZLGB010000066.1:0-1812 GCA_964558825.1 uncultured Intrasporangiaceae bacterium | reverse complement strand
CGGTTTCTGCAGCGACCGGGACGCTTGCTTCTTCGAGGGCGCGGGTGATGGATCGGTTGGCGAGCTTAGCCCGGATCGTTCACGGCGCCGGGGCGTGATCGGCGTGTAGAGGCACGGAAGTGCCTGTCCTGGTTGGGATTCTTGGACTTGCGACGGTTCAAGAAGGTCCCAGAGGAAGGCACTCCGTAGGTGAAGCGTACTTCGTGGTCGACGGGTCTGTCCGTGACCAGTGACGGTGTCGGTGTGGTGGCGCATGCGGGCAGCGTCGCGACCCGGCTGCTGGCCGACCGGAGCGGTCTGACCGGTGAGCTGTCCACGGCGATGGCGCGCCGCAACTTCGTGCCTGGTCATGACCGTGGTCGGGTGCTGGCGGACGTGGCCGTGATGCTCGCTGATGGTGGTGAGGCGATCGCCGACATTGACGTGCTGCGCCACCAGTGTGGTGTGCTCGGTCCCGTCGCATCGCCGCCCACGGTGTGGCGCACCCTGGACGAGGTCACGCCAGGGCGGTTGACGAGGATCGCCGGTGCACGAGCACGCGCCCGGCGCCGAGTGTGGGCGCAGTTGCCTGACGGTGTCCCGGCCAGCCGGGTCGCCGGGACGGACCTTGGCGAGGACCTGATCGTGCTCGACATCGATGCCACGATCGTGGTCGCCCACAGTGAGAAGGAGAACGCGGCCGCGACGTTCAAGCGGACCTTCGGCTACCACCCGATCGGAGTGTGGTGCGACAACACCACCGAGTTCCTCGCCGGCAAGCTGCGGGCGGGGAACGCCGGCTCGAACACCACAGCCGACCACATCGAGGTCCTCACCGACGCGATCGCCCAAATCCCTGGCGCTCACCGCCGGAGGTTGTTGATCCGCTCCGACGGCGCAGGCGCCTCGCACGGACTGCTGGACTGGCTCACCGAGCAAGGTACGGTCCGCGGTCGCAGCGTCGAGTACTCCGTGGGATTCCCCATCAACGACAAGCTCCGCGACGCGATCGACCTGGTCCCGAAGAAGGTCTGGACCTCGGCGATCGACGCCGACGGCGGCATCCGTGAGGGTGGCGACGTGGCCGAGCTGACCGGCCTCATCGACCCGGCCGTGCTGAGCACGTGGCCGCAGGAGATGCGGGTCATCGTGCGCCGCGAACGCCCGCATCCGGGCGCGCAGCTGTCGTTGTTCGAGGAGCGCGACGGCTGGCGCTACCAGGCCTTCGTCACCAACACCCAGGCCGGCCAACTGGCCTTCCTCGAAGCACGTCACCGCGCCCACGCCAGGGTCGAGGACCGGATCCGGCACGCCAAAGACACTGGCCTGGGCCGGTTCCCATCACGCGAGTTCCACATCAACCAGACCTGGCTCACCTTGACGATGATCGCGGCCGACCTCCTCGATTGGACCCGACTGCTGGGCTGCAGCGGCGACGCCAAGGTACTCGCCAGCTGTGAGCCCAAGGCGCTGCGCTACCGCTTCCTGCACGTGCCCGCCCGGCTCACCCACGGCGCCCGCCGACGACGGCTTCGGATCCCCGAATCGTGGCCCTGGGCAGCCGCGATCGTCGCGGTCTTCGCGAACATCGCCGCCATCCCCCAACCAGCCTGACCCGACCCATCCACCCACGACATCACCACCCGGAGAACCGCAGCCCGGCAGCGCCAGCCGGCAAACCCTCATACCCGCGGACGGTCATCGGCCCACCCCACGCACCGACACCACCGTCGACGACCTCATGAAAGACCGGGGTTAGCAGCGAGGCTGGCGAGGAACCCTGAGGTTCCCCCCGGACCGTGGAGGCATCGGCTATAAGGAGAGCCATGCCAG
>CAZLGB010000065.1:0-16328 GCA_964558825.1 uncultured Intrasporangiaceae bacterium | reverse complement strand
TCGCGCCGCCGGCGGTGAGCACCCACACCTCGTTGCCGTCCCAGACGGGGCCGATGGTGTTGAGCATGACCCGCTTGCGGGCCTCGGTGTCGGCCGCATCGCGACCCTTGCCGAGGATGGGCAGCAGCATGCCGACGCCGAAGTCAAAGCCTTCGAGGGTGAGATAGCCGGTCCACAGGACGGCGATCAGCACGAACCAGACGATCTGGAGAGTGGTGAGTTCCATTGTCAGTCCTAGATTTTCGGTATGCCGTGCGATCAGTAGGCGAAGACGAAGGGCTCGTCGTCAGCTCGATCGGCCGGGTCCTTGGGGGCCTCGACGGCCACCGCTCCCGGCTTGATGTACTTGAGCAGCAGGCCGATCTCGACCACTGCGAGGACGCCATAGAGCAGCGTGTAGATGATCATCGAGATCCAGACGCTGGCAGCCGACACGGAGCTGGAGACGCCCGACTCGGTCGTCATCAGGCCGTTGACCAGCCACGGCTGACGACCGACCTCGGTGAAGATCCAGCCGAAGGAGTTGGCCAGCACGGGCAGCAGCGGCGTCCAGATGGCGATGTGCTTCCACATGCCGCTCGTGACGACGCCCTCACCGCGGGTCTTCCAGAGCGCCATGGCGGCGAAGAGCATGGTGAGGAAGCCGGCGCCCATCATCAGGCGGAAGTTCCAGTAGGTCATCCAGATGACCGGGACATAGGAACTCGAGGCGGTCGTGGGGTTGGCGGCATACTGCGCCTTCTCCGCGGCGGCGACGTCGTTGATGCCCTTGATCTCGCCGCCGAAGGATCCGGTGCCGAGGAAGGACAGCAGGCCGGGCACCTCGAGGATCGGCTTGGCCGACGTGCCGTCGAGGGCGCCGATGGTGAGGATCGAGAAGGGCGCGTTGGAGCGGGTCTCGTAAAGGCCCTCTGCTGCAGCCATTTTCATGGGCTGGACCTCGGTCATGACCTTGCCTTGGACGTCACCCGAGATGAGCACGCCCAGGCTCGCTGCAAGCGCGATCCACGCGCCGAAGCGAACGGCCTTGCGATACATGGCGACATCGGTGCCGCGGTCGAGGGCCTGCTTACGCAGGTGATAGAGCGCGATGCCCATGACGAAGGCGCCGGCGGTCATGTAGGCGCCGAGGACGACGTGGGGGAAGGTCGCGAGCTGGACCTTGTTGAAGAGCACGGCCGCGAAGTCGTCGAGCTCGGCGCGGTTGGTCTGTGCGTTGAAGGTGTAGCCAACCGGGTTCTGCATGAACGAATTTGCCGCGAGGATGAAGAAGGCCGAGAAGACCGTGCCGAGGTGCACCAGCCAGATGGTGGCCAGGTGCAGCCTTTTCGGCAGCCGGTCCCAGCCGAAGATCCACAAGCCGAGGAAGGTCGACTCGAGGAAGAAGGCCAGCAGGGCCTCGAAGGCCAGGGGCGCCCCGAAGATGTCACCGACGAAGCGGCTGTAGAGGCTCCAGTTCATGCCGAACTGGAACTCCTGGACGATGCCGGTGACGAGCCCGAGGGCGAAGTTGATCATGAAGAGCTTGCCGAAGAACTTGGTAAGGCGAAGCCACCGCTCGTCGCCACCGCGGTGCCAGATGGTCTGCATCATCGCCAACAGCGCCGTGAGACCGATGGTGATGGGGACGAAGAGGAAGTGGTACACCGTCGTGATGGCGAATTGCCAGCGCGCAAGGTCCAGTGCATCCATGGGTGTTGCTCCCGGTGAAATCTTGCTCAGTGTGAGGTACTACCCGCACCCTTGACGCTACGCCTGTTGGCAGGGTGTCGACGCGCGTGTCAGCACGAGGTGTGATGAAGGAGACAGATATACCCCTGGGGGTACATTCGCGCCAGTGCCACGGCATACCCCAGAGGTATGCCGTCGCGCGCGGGCGCGGGGGTCAGGCGTCGGGATAGCCCTGCGGGTTGAGCGACTGCCAGCGCCAGGTGTCGGCGCACATGTCATCGACGGATCGCTTTGTCTCCCAGCCGAGTTCGTCACGGGCCCGGCTGGGGTCCGCCCAGAAGGCCGGCAGATCTCCGGCACGCCGACCGACGATCTCGTAGGGGACGGTGCGCCCGGACGCGCGCTCGAACGCGGCGACGAGCTCGAGGACCGATGTCCCCGTGCCGCTGCCGAGATTCCACGTGCTGATACGCCGGTCGTGGCGGGCGATCCAGTTGAGCGCCGCGACGTGTCCGGCGGCCAGGTCCTCGACGTGGATGTAATCCCGCTCGCAGGTGCCGTCGGCGGTCGGGTAGTCGGCGCCGAAGACCGAGAGCTTGTCGCGGCGCCCGACGGCGACTTGAGCGACATAGGGCATGAGGTTGAGGGGAATGCCGAGCGGGTCCTCACCGATCGTCCCCGAGGGGTGCGCGCCGACCGGGTTGAAGTAGCGCAGCAGCGCGATCCGCAGGCCCTCGTCGATGTGGGCGACATCGCGCAGCACCTGCTCGATCATCACCTTGGTGCGCCCATAGGGGCTGCTCGCAACGAGCGGCTCGTAGTCCTCCTGATAGGGGACAGGGGCCTGGTCGCCGTAAACGGTTGCGGAAGAAGAGAAGACGAGCATCCCGCAGCCGTGCCGGCGCATCGCGCGCAGCAGCGAGAAGGTCGACTCGAGGTTGTTCTCGTAGTAGTCGAGCGGCCGCTCGACGCTCTCGCCGACCGCCTTGAGCCCGGCGAAGTGCACGACCGCGTCGATCGGCTGGTTAGCGAAGAGCTGCTCGGTCTTGTCGCGGTCGGTGAGGTCGAAGGCGTGCACCGGCAGCGGCTGCCCGGTCAGCGCCTCGAGTCGCCCGACCACGCTCGGCTTGGCGTTGGCGAAGGAGTCGACGACGACGACGTCATGCCCCGCCGCGACGAGCTGGACGACCGTGTGTGACCCGATGTAGCCGGCTCCGCCGCTGACCAAGACGCGCATGACCCCAACCGTATGCCGCGCGCCTGGGTGAGGGGCATGCACCTGCCGTCGGCCACCCATGGATCTCGCGAGGACTGGCTGTCCCCGGCTCGAAGGTGGTTCGGGTGGCCGAAGGTCGAGCCCGCAGCACGGCTGACCCGACGGTCGGGGCGGACGTGCGGGGTCGGTCTTGACGTGTGCCATGTGGGACGACTACATGAGAAATGTAGTAACAACTACAACTGCAAGGAGATCATCATGTCGACCACACTCGGGTCGCGAGTCACGGCCCTTGAGGCCGCCCTGGCGACCGCCCATCTGGCCCTCGGCGGACTGGCGGCACGCGTTGCCGCTTTAGAGGCTGGCGGGGCAGAGCCTCTGGCTCCCCCGGAGCTGGCGCCTACCAACAGCGAGAAGCGCCTGCCTGCCCGTCCATCCGGTAAGTACGCCGTTCTCACCGACTGGCTGCAGCAGCCGAATCAACGCTCTCGCAGGGCAATCAACGCGACCTTCCAGGACGTCGAGAAGATCCTCGGCTTTCCGCTCCCGGAGTCGGCCTACAACTACCAGCCATATTGGCAGGGGCTTCCCAATCCGTTGGCGCGAGCAGTGCTGGCTGCAGGTTGGAAGGTGACTTCGCTGAGCCTGGTTGGCAAGACGTTGGTGTTTCGGCGAGCGACGAGCTAGGCGTGGCGGCCGGTGACCGCCGGATCAGGACTCCAAAGGGCTCGGGCGCGCCGTCATGGCTGCTTGAAGTGGTGAGATCTCCAAGGCGCTGCCTTTGGCGCCCATCAGGCGAGCTGGAGCCGCTCGGTCGGTTGGCCGGTGAGCTCGGCGATGAGCTCGAAGTCCTTGTCGACGTGCAGCACCGTGAGCCCGGCCTTCTCGGCCGTGGCGGCTATCAAGAGATCCGGGATCGACGGGCCCCGGTGCTGGCCGCGGTCGGCCAACAGCAGTTGGACTTCGACGGCACGATCCTCGATGGCGGGCGTGAGGTGCTCGACGGGGAGCAGCGTGAGCGGCGCTGAGGCAACCTCCCGGCGGGCCTCGGCACCCGAGCGGAACGAGAAGCCGATCTCTAGTCGCGTCACCGTGCTGATCCGGACGAGCCCACGCCGAATGCGCGCCACCCATTGCTCGGCGTCGGGGGAATCCGCCAGCCGAGCGTAGGCGGACTTGTCGATCAGCCAGGCCGACGCCGCCACACCTAGCTCCAAGCCTGGCGCATCACGTCGTCATCGAGCAGGTCGCTCGCCGCCGCCGCCGCCCGACGGAGATCGGCCATGGTGACGACCACTGACGGATCGAGCGGCGCCTCCTGTTCGAATCGGCGACGCAGATACTCACTCCGGGACAGCCCCTGCGCAGCGGCCGCCTCGTCGAGGCGAGCGACCGCCTCGGGCGACAAACCCCGGATCAACACGTCAACCACCGCGCACCTCCTGGGATGGTGATATCACGATATCACCATCACAGGAGGTCCAGCTCAGCCCTTCTGACGCAGGTCGACGATCCGGCGCGCCTTGCCGACCGAGCGCTCGATGCCACCCGGGTCGCGCACCTCGACCTCGGCCGAGGTGCCGATGCGCGCCTTGATCTCGTGGCGGATGTCAGCGGCGATCGAGTTGGCCCGCTCGTGCTCCTCGTGCACCTGCGTCTCGACGACGACGGTGAGGTTGACCATGTTGCCCGGCTGGGTGAGCACGCACTGGAAGTAGGGCGCCAAGCCAGGCTGGCGCAGGATGATCTCCTCGATCTGGGTCGGAAAGACGTTGACCCCCCGGATGATCATCATGTCGTCGGTGCGGCCAGTCACCTTGGCCATTCGCCGCATCGTCGGGTATGCCGTGCCCGGCATGAGCCGGGACAGGTCCTTGGTGCGATAGCGGATCACGGGGAACGCCGCCTTGGTCAACGACGTGAAGACCAGCTCGCCCTCGGATCCGTCGGGCAGCACCTCGTGGGTGACCGGGTCGATGATCTCCGGATAGAAGTGGTCCTCCCAGATGTTGAGCCCGTCCTTGGTGTCGGCCGACTCGCCGGCCACGCCAGGCCCGATGACCTCCGACAGCCCATATTCGTCGATCGCCGAGATCCGGCTCCGGGCCTCGACCGCCGCGCGCATCGCCGGCGTCCACGGCTCAGCGCCGAAAACGCCTATGCGCAAACTGGATTCGCGCGGGTCGAGACCCTGACGCTCCATCTCGTCGAGGATCGACAGGAAATACGACGGCGTGACCAGCGAGGCCACCGGGGCAAAGTCGCGGATGAGCTGCACCTGCCGCTCGGTCATCCCGCCACCGATGGGCACGGTCGTGCAGCCCAGCCGTTCGGCGCCGTAGTGATAGCCCAGCCCACCCGTGAAGAGCCCATAGCCATAGGAGTTGTGCACGACATCGCCGGTCCGCACGCCCGCGGCATACAGACACCGAGCCATGAGCTCGCTCCACATGTCGATGTCTTCGGCCGTGTAGCCGACGACCGTCGGCTTGCCCGTCGTGCCCGAGCTCGCGTGGACCCGCACGACCTGCTCGCGCGGCACGGCGAAGAGCCCAAAGGGATAGTTGTCGCGCAGGGTCAGCTTGTCGGTGAACGGCAGCTTGGCCACATCGGACAGCGAGCGGATGTCATCCGGATGCACACCGGCCTCGTCGAAGGCCGCCCGATAGTGGGGCACGGCGGCATACACCCGGCGCACGGTGTCTTGCAGCCGCGCGAGTTGGCGAGCGCGCAGCTCGTCGAGTGACCAGCGCAAACCCGCGTCCGCCTCAGGCGTATAGGTCGGGCCAATCATGTTGCTGCCCAAGGGATTTCCTCTCCCAACGCGAGGGTATGCCGCGCGCCCAGAAGGCGGCGCGGCATACCGACGGGGTGAAGCGGGACGATCAGGCCTTGCGCAGGTCGACGATCCGCCGAGCCTTGCCGACCGAGCGCTCGATGCCGCCCGGCGCACGCACCTCGATCTTGGCCGTCGTGCCGATGGTGTCCTTGATCCGCTTGCCGACGCGCCGCTCCATCTCGAGTCGCTCGGTGTCGCTGAGGGTCGTGTTGCTCTCGGCGAGCACGGTGAGCTCGAGCATGTTGCCCGGCTGGCTCAGCACGCACTGGAAGTAGGGCGCCAGGCCGCTCTCGCCGAGGATGATCTCCTCGATCTGGGTCGGGAAGACGTTGACGCCGCGGATGATCATCATGTCGTCGGTGCGGCCGGTCACCTTCTCCATGCGCCGCATCGTCGGGTATGCCGTGCCCGGCAGCAGCCGGGTCAGGTCCTTGGTGCGATAGCGGATGACCGGGAACGCCTGCTTGGTCAACGAGGTGAAGACCAGCTCGCCCTGCTCGGCGTCGGGGAGCACCTCGTGGGTGACCGGGTCGATGATCTCCGGGTAGAAGTGGTCCTCCCAGATGTGCAGCCCGTCCTTGGTCTCGGCGGCCTCGCACGAGACGCCGGGGCCGACCACCTCGGAGAGCCCGTAGATGTCGACCGCGTCCATGTTGCAACGGGATTCGATCTCGGTGCGCATGGCCGGCGTCCACGGCTCGGCGCCGAAGATGCCGATCCGCAGGGTCGTGTCGGCCGGGTTGATCCCCTGCCGCTCGAACTCGTCGAGCACCGAGAGGAAGTAGCTCGGCGTGACCATCATGATCTTGCAGCCGAAGTCCTGGATGAGCTGGACCTGCCGCTCGGTCATCCCGCCGGAGATCGGCACCACCGTGCAGCCGAGCTTCTCCGCGCCATAGTGCGCGCCGAGCCCGCCGGTGAAGAGGCCATAGCCATAGGCGACATGGACGACGTCACCGGGTCGCCCACCGGCGGCACGGATCGAGCGGGCCATGACGCCGGCCCACATCTCGATGTCGTCCTTGGTGTAGCCGACGACCGTCGGCTTGCCGGTCGTGCCCGAGCTCGCGTGGATGCGCACCACCTGCTCGCGCGGCACCGCGAAGAGCCCGAAGGGGTAGTTGTCGCGCAGCGTCAGCTTGTCGGTGAAGGGCAGCTTGGCGAGGTCGGACAGCTGACGGATGTCGTCGGGATGGACCCCCGCCTCGTCCCAGCTCTTCTTGTAGTGCGGCACGTTGGCATAGCAACGGCGCACGGTGTCCTGGAGGCGCTCCAACTGGCGGGCTCGCAGCTCGTCGAGCGACCAGCGCTCGCCCTCGTCCCTGAGGTCGGTGGTCATGGCTGCGATTGTGTCGAGCACGTATGCCGTGCACAACAGGTGGCATCCAGGTTGCGGCCACTTGGTGACGAAGGTCCCACTCGTTCGGGGTCAGTCATCCGTCGCTGTTCGAGGCTCGGGTACGCTCAGGTCAGCTCACTGACAATTCCGAGAGGGGAGATCGGAAGCCTCTGAGGCTTTCCGTCTGGCGTGATGCGGCATCGGTCCCGAGCGGGAGGGAACGGCGGCGGGCACGGCATACCTGTCGTGCCCGATGTCACCAACCCCTTGGGCGTCGTGCGCGCCTGGCTGTGGTGGTGGTGGCCTGCCGACTCGCACGAGACGGTGCCGCCGCCGGAGGAGCTGCGGCTGCGTGACGGCAGCACGGTGTGGATCCGGCCGGTGCTGCCCAGCGACCGCGAGCTGCACACGGCGAGTTACGCCCACCTGTCGGCGGAGTCGAAGTATCGCCGCTTCCTCACCCCGATGCACCAGCTCTCACCGGAGTTGCTCACCCAGCTCGTCGACGATGTCGACGGTGTCGACCATGTCGCCTACTACGTCTTCGCCGACCATCCAGATCCGGTGGTCTCGGTGCTCCCCATTGCCGTGGGGCGGATCAAGCGCGACCCGGAGTGGCCCTCGACAGCGGATCTGGCTGTCACCGTCGACGATTCGTGGCAGGGGCGCGGCGTCGCGACGGCGTTGCTGCCTGTCCTCGTCGCCCGGCGGCCCGATGGGGTCGAGCGCATCGTCACCGCCGTGCTGGTCGATAACATCGCCTCGCTTGCCATGCTCAAACGCCTCGGCCCCAGCCGGGTGGACGCGATCGGCAATGGGGTGCTCGAGGTGCGCATCGACCTCGTCGAGGCCGAGCGCCTCGCCGCCGCGAGCGCGGAGCCGGCCACCGCGACGGGCCGGGGGATCGTCGTCATGGCCGAGTTGCTCGGCCGCACGGCGACCGCGCCCTGGCGGATCGCGCTACGGCATCGCGACACCAGCCTGCCCTGGCTGCGCACCACTGCCGTCACAGGGGCAGCTTCCGCGCCCGTGCCCGAGCTCGATCCCCAACCTGGATCCGAGCCTCCTGTGCCCGGCGAGCAGCCCGAGCAACGCTGACCAGCGCAGCGCCGCAGACCAACGGGCTCTCACAGGAGGGAAATGCACCGCAGCGGTGCATTTCCCTCCTACAAGAGCCTCACGTTCGCCGCTGCGGAGCGAAACCCACCTCCGAGGTGGCTTTAGCTCCGCCCCGACCGCGGGATGTCACCTTGCGCCTCGATCCCCCGCACGACCGCCCAGGAGTTTCGCCGCCATGGCGGCCAAGTCGGTGGCCAGGCTGTCTGCGGACGGCACAGGAGCCCCTCCATGACGAAGGGCCGGGGGCGTGCTGTGCACGCCCCCGGCCCTTCGAGACAGCCTCAGAGCACGTCGGCTGCCGTGCCGTCGATCGGCGCCGACGGCGGTGTGATCGCCGACTCGCGTGCCGCGGCGTGCTCGGCCGCCATGCGGCGCAGGAAGGACTGCGTGCGCGGGTGCTGCGGGTTGTTGATGACGTCCTTGGGCGGGCCGGACTCGACGACGACGCCGCCGTCCATGAAGACCACCCGGTCGGCCACGTCGCGGGCAAAGCCCATCTCGTGGGTGACGACGATCATCGTCATGCCGGTCTCGGCGAGCTCACGCATCGTCGTGAGCACCTCGCCGACGAGCTCGGGGTCCAGGGCCGAGGTCGGCTCGTCGAAGAGCATGAGCTTGGGCCGCATGCACAGCGCGCGCGCGATGGCGACCCGCTGCTGCTGCCCACCGGACAGCTGCCCCGGATAGGCCGATGGCTTGTCGGCCAGCCCGACCTTGGCGAGCAGGTCCAGCGACCGTTGCTCGACCTCGGCCTTGTTCTCCCGCTTGACCTGGACGGGTGCCTCCATGACGTTTTCCAGCACGGTCTTGTGCGGGAAGAGGTTGAAGCGCTGGAAGCACATCCCGATGTCGCGGCGCTGCGCAGCGATCCGCTTGTCGTTGAGCCGGTGCAGCACCCCGCCCCGGTCCTCGTAGCCCATGAGCTCGCCGTCGACCCAGATCCGGCCGCCGTCGATGGTCTCGAGCTGGTTGATGCAGCGCAGGAAGGTCGTCTTGCCCGAGCCCGACGGCCCGAGCAGGCAGACGACCTCGCCGCGGTGCACGTCCATGTCGATGCCCTTGAGCACGTCATTGCCGTGGAAGGACTTCATGACATTGACGGCGCGGACGAGTGGCGCCTCCGTCGTGTCGGTGGCCGGCATCAGTGGTCCGCCTCGATCTTCATGAGCTTCTGCTGGGTCTTCTTCGGCACGGCACCGAAGCCGCGGCCGAAGTAGCGCTCGAGATAGGACTGCCCGACCATGAGGATCGAGCAGACGACGAGATACCAGATCGTCGCGGCGACCAGGCCAGGCATGATCTTGAAGGTCCGCGCGCCGAATTGGTAGGCCTGGTAGTAGAGCTCGACGATGACGGGCACGGCGATGAGCAGCGACGTGTCCTTGACCATGGCGATCGTCTCGTTGCCGGTCGGCGGCACGATGACGCGCATCGCCTGCGGCAGCACGATGCGGCGCATCCGCATGCCGCTGCTCATCCCGAGCGCCTTCGCGGCCTCGTCCTGCCCCTTGTCGACCGACAGGATGCCCGCGCGCGCGATTTCGGCCATGTATGCCGCCTCGGACAGTCCCAGGCCGAGCACACCGACCCAGATTGTGTTGGAGATGGCATTCCAGTCCAGGGCGGCAAAGGTCAGGTCGCTGGACATCCCGAGGGCGCCGGCGATCTGCTGACCAAACGGCACGCCGAGGTGGATCGTCGAGTAGAGGAATCCGACGCCCGTGCCGAGGATGACCAGGAGCACATAGCGCGGCATGGCCCGGAAGAACCACGTGTAGACGAAGGCCACTCCGCGCAGCACCGGGTTGTCGGACAGACGCATCACCGCGAGGACGATGCCGAGCCCGACACCGAGGATCATCGAGGCGATGGTGCCGAAGATCGTGCCCTTCCACAGACCCTCGATGACCGGGGTCTGCTGCATGATCTGGAAGGCGTAAGGGAAGTCCCACCGGGCGTTGGTGACGAACGAGCTGATCATCATCGCCACGAGCACGGCGATGACGCCGATCGCCACCCAACGCCATGGATGCCGGACCGGCCGGGCGTGGATCACGCCCGGCCGGTCGGTGGTCATGTCAGTCATGACGCGAGTGCCGCTCAGGGGTTGACGGCGAAGGTCGTGATGCCGCCGCTGGCGTTACCCCACTTCTCCAGCGCGGCCTTGTAGCTGCCGTCGGTCGCCATGGCCTTGAGCGCGCCCGCGATGGCGGTGGCGAAGGCGGTCTGGTCCTTGGCGACGACGATGCCGTAAGGAGCCGCGTCGTAGATGTCGCCCAGCGCCTCGAGCTGACCGCCGGTCTGCTTGACGGCATACAGCCCGACGGGGGAGTCGGCGAGCATCGCGTCGGCCTTGCCGGAGACGACCGAGGTCGTCACCTTGCCCTGGTCGGCGTCGATGATCTGGTTGATGGCCGGCTTGCCGGCGTCGGTGCAGGCCTTGCTGCGGGCGGTGATGTCGTCGACCTGGACGGTGCCCTTCTGGACACCGATGTTGAGGCCGCAGGCGTTGGCGGGGTCGACCTTCTTGGGGTTGCCCTTGGCGACGACCCACTGGGTGCCGGCGTTGAAGTAGCTCACCATGTTGACCTGCTGCTTGCGGTCGGGGTTGATGGTGAAGCTCGACAGGCCGATGTCGTACTTGCCGCTCGTCACGCCGAGGATGATCGAGTCGAAGTTGGCCGGCACATACTCGACCTTGACCCCGAACTTCGCCGCGACCGCGTTGAAGATGTCGACGTCCATGCCGACGACGGTCTTGCCGTCGGTGTCGAGGAACTCGTTGGGGGCATAGGTCGCGTCGGTGCCGACGACGATCTTGCCGGCCGACTTGATCTTGGCCGGCAGCGCCGCGGCCAGCGCGGCGTCGACGGCGGAGGCGGCCGCCGAGGTGGCGGCCGCGGCCGCCGAGGAGGTGCTGCCGCTGGACAGGGAGTTGGAGCCGCAAGCGGACAGCGCGAGTCCCGCGATCGCGATGCCGGCGACGAAGCCGAAGGTAGAGCGACGAGCCATGAGGTTTCCTTCCGGTGGACGTGCGCTGCGCACGGCATACGGATGCCGTCGCATTTGGCGAATCCTGCCACTCGTGCGGGCGTCTGGCTACGCTCGACGCTCCTCAAATCGCAGCTGTCGCGAGACCGTTACCCGCCTTGCCCCGCCGGTCAGGCGATCTGGTCGAGCGCGGGGCTCGGGCGATAGCGCCCGCCCGGGTATGCCGTGTCGAGCTCGAGCAACTGGTCGCGCACCCGGGTGAAGCCGATCTCCCGACCCCAGGCGATCGGCCCCTTGGGATAGCCCGTGCCGAGGGTCATCGCGAGGTCGACGTCGGCCGAGCCGGCCTCACCGCGGTCGACGAGGTCGACGGCCTCGTTAACGAGCATGGCGAGGGTCCGGGTGACCGGATTGCCAACCGTGTCGGCGGCCAGGAGGGCAGCGACCCGCTCGGCGTCCGGCGCGTTGTCGGTGGCGGTGCCGTCTGCGGCATACGTGTAGACCCCGCGACCGGACTTGCGCCCGAGGTGACCTGCGGCGACGAGCCCTTGTTGATATGCCGTGGGGGCATAACGCGGGTCGCGGCCGGTCTGCTGCCACACCGAGGTGCCGACGGCGAGGTTGACGTCCTGTCCGATGAGGTCGGTGAGCTCGAGCGGGCCCATCCGGAAGCCGGCCGAGCGCAGGGCGGCGTCGAGGTCGGCCGCCGCGGCCAGCCCCTCCTGCAGCATCCGCTGGGCCTCGCCATAGAAGGGCCGCGCCACCCGGTTGACGATGAAACCGGGCGTCGAGGCGCACCGCACCGGCACCTTGCCCCACGCGGTGACCAGGCGGGCCGCCGCATCGAGCAGGTCGGGGTGGGTGACCTGACCGCGGATAACCTCGACGAGCTTCATCGCGGGCGGCGGGTTGAAGAAGTGCAGCCCGAGCACCCGCCCGGGGTGTGCCGCGGCCGGGGCGATGGCGTCGATCGACAGGCTCGAGGTGTTGGTCGCGAGGATGGTGTCGGCGGGCTGGGTGCGGCCCAGCTCGGCGAAGAGCTCGCCCTTGACGTCGAGGTCCTCGACGATCGCCTCGATGACGACGACGCAGGCCGGCAGGTCACCGACGACGGCCACCGGGTGCAACCGACCGGCGATCGACTCGGCGTCAGCGGGGTCGAGCTTTCCGGCCGCCGCGCGCTGGCGCAGCGAGGCGCCGATCCGCTCGCAGGCCCGCGCCGCGGCCCCCTCCATCGCGTCGACGAGATAGACCGGATGCCCCGCCGTCGCCGCCACCTGGGCGATGCCCGAGCCCATCGCTCCTGCGCCGATCACGCCGACTGGCCGTGCGTCCATGGCACCCATCCTGTCCGAAAACGAGCGGCGGGGCGGCGCGAGGCGACTCGCGAGCACGACCGCCTCAGCGCCCCGACTGAGTCACACCAGGGGACCCTTTCACGCCGCTCGCGCATATCATCAAGATTGTGACGACTTTGGCAACGAGCCCGGCCCACCCCCTCGTCGAGAAGTACCAGTCGGTCCTCGAGGAGGCCTCCGCGGCCCTGGCGACCCGCAGCTACTACTCCCGCTACCCCGAGTCCCCCTCGCCCAAGGTCTACGGCGAGACGGCCGCGGCCGACGGGCTCGCGGCATACCACGCGCATCTCGACGCGACGTATGCCGGTCTCGCGAGCCAGCCGAGCGACGGCACCGAGGTGGGCAGCGAGGTCTCGCCCTACGGCCCGGTGCTCGGGGTGCGCTATCCGCGGCTCGACCTCGACGCGGCGATGGCGGCGGCGCGCGCGGCGATCCCCGCCTGGCGGGATGCGGGCGCCCGCGTCCGCGCGGCGGTCTGTGTCGAGATCATCGAGCGGATCAACGCGCGCTCCTTCGAAATGGCCAACGCGGTCATGCACACGTCGGGGCAGCCCTTCGTCATGAGCTTCCAGGCGGGTGGGCCGCACGCGCAGGACCGCGCGCTGGAGGCGGTCATTGCGGGCCTGGTCGAGATGGAGCGCGTCCCCGCGTCGGCGATCTGGGAGAAGCCGGGCCGCGACGCCCCGCTGCGGATGCGCAAGGACTATCAGGTCGTGCCGCGCGGCGTGGCCCTGGTCATCGGGTGCAACACCTTCCCGACGTGGAACGGCTATCCGGGGCTCTTCGCCTCGCTGGTCTGCGGCAACCCGGTCGTCATCAAGCCGCACCCGCGGGCCGTGCTGCCGCTGGCCATCACCGTCGAGATCGCCCGCGACGTCCTGCGTGAGCAGGGCTTCGACCCGGCGCTCGTGCAGCTCGCCCCTGAGGGCGACGGCGAGGGCTTGGCCAAGACGCTGGCCGAGCGGCCCGAGATCGCCATCATCGACTACACCGGCGGGCCGACCTTCGGCGCGTGGCTCGAGCAACACGGGGCGCTGTCCGGGCAGTCGGTCTACACCGAGAAGGCCGGCGTCAACGCGATCGTCGTCGACTCCACCGACGACCTCAAGGGCGTGCTCGGCAATCTCGCCTTCTCCTTCACGCTCTATTCCGGCCAGATGTGCACGACCCCGCAGAACGTCTACATCCAGGCCGAGATCCCGACCAACGAGGGCGTGCTGAGCTTCGACGAGTTCGCCGACCGGCTGGGGGCCGCGGTCGCGCGCTTCACCGGCGACGACGCTCGCGCGGTCGAACTGCTCGGGGCCACGGTCAACCCGCAGGTCCGCGCCAACGCCGGCTCGCATGCCTCGATCGCCGCGGAGGCGGGCGGGCGGGTCGTGCTGCCGTCGCGCGAAGTCGAGCACCCGGCATACCCCGATGCGGTATGCCGTGCGCCAGGTCTCGTCGCGGTCGACGCGGCGGCCGAGGCGCTCTATACGAAGGAGTGGTTCGGGCCGGTCGCCTTCCTCATCAAGACGGCCTCGACCGAGGCGTCGCTGGAGCGGCTCGTCACGACGGTGCGCGAGCACGGGGCCATGACAGCGTCGGTCTACTCGACCGACGAGGCGGTCTTGGAGTCGGCGCGCGAGGCCGCTGCCGCGGCGGGTGTCGCGTTGTCGGAGAACCTCACCGGCGCAGTCTTCGTCAACCAGACGGCGGCCTTCTCCGACTACCACGGCACCGGCGCCAACCCGGCGGCCAATGCGGCCTACACCGACGCCGCCTTCGTCGCCAACCGATTCCGGGTGATCACCAGCCGCCGCCACATCTGAGGGCTCGCAGGCCAACACGCGAGGGGGGCGGCTCCCGTGACCGCACGCGCTGAAGCACGGCTCGGTGAGGTGATCGCCACAGCGGCGAGGGCGTCACGGCGGTCTTCAGGGAGCCAAGCGGCCTCCGGGGAATTGGCCCCGAGGGCGGCCATCGTGGTCACTGGCCGAGAGACGTGCTGCTCGCCTTGCAGCGCGAGCGCGGCACGACGGTCATCTTGGCGACCCACGATCACGCCGTCGCCGCGCGGTGCCACCGAGTAGTCCGCCTCGCCGACGGCACCGTCATCGAGGACCTGCGGGTCACGGCATACCCCGAGGCGGGGAGCCTGCTCGAGCAGATCGCTCGACTGCGCGGGAGCTGACCCCTCAGCGCTTGGGGTCGGGCAGGACGGCGTGCAGCACCATCTGCACGAGCGTGACGACGACCGCGCCGAGCACGGCATCCCACCAGAAGGCATCGACGTGGAAGGCCAGCCCGAGCTTGCCGGCGGCCCACGAGGTGGCGGCGAGCATCGCGGCGTTGACCACGACGCTGAACAACCCCAGCGTGAGCCAGATCAACGGGGTGGCCAGCAGCTTGACGATCGGCTTGATGACCGCGTTGATCAGCCCGAAGACGACAGCCACCAGCACGACGGTCGTCAGCGTCGCCGCCGTGTCGACGCCGCGCCCGAAGTGAACACCCACCACCAACAGCCCCGCCAGCCACAGGGCGACGCCGTTGACGGCGATCCGAAGGATCAGGTCGACGATCGTGCGCATGCCCCCATCCTGACACGCGCCGGTGTGCGCTCCCTGTGGGCGGCATACATTGAGCGCATGAGCAGCGAGCGCCCGAGCCAGCCCCGTTTGCGCACGGCCCTGGACTCCGTGCCTGCCTATGTCCCCGGCAAGCCGGCGGTCGCGCCCGAGGGGGTGACGGCATACAAACTGTCGTCCAACGAAAACCCCTATCCGCCGCTCGACTCGGTGCGGGTCGTGCTCGACAAGGCCCTCGACGTCGTCAACCGCTATCCCGACATGGCCTGCGTCGACCTCATCGCCGCCATCGCCGCCTTCGTCGGGTGCGAGACCGGCAATATCGCCGTCGGCACCGGCTCGGTCGGCATCCTCGGGCAGATCGTCCAGGCGACCTGCGACCCGGGCGACGAGATCGTCTTCGCGTGGCGCTCCTTCGAGGCCTATCCGATCGTCGCGGCGCTCGCCGGGGCGCGCTCGGTAATGGTGCCGGTCGATGCCGACCAGCGCCACCAGCTCGACCTCATGGCCGACGCGGTCACCGAGCGCACCCGCGTCGTCATCGTCTGCTCGCCCAACAACCCGACCGGCACGGTCGTGCACCGCGACGAGCTCGAGGCCTTCCTCGACCGGGTGCCACGCGATGTGCTCGTCGTGCTCGACGAGGCCTATCTGGAATTCGTCCGCGACCCCGAGGCGCCCGACGCGATCGACGTGTGGCGCCGGCACCCCAACGTCATGGTCCTGCGCACCTTCTCCAAGGCCTACGGCTTGGCCGGCTTGCGCGTCGGGTATGCCGTGGCCCACGACGCGGTGGCGGCCGCCCTGCGCAAGTGCGCGGTGCCTTTCGGCGTCAACACCCTCGCCCAGGTGGCGGCGGTCGCCTCGCTCGAGGCGCGTGACGAGCTCATGGCCCGGGTCGACGCGCTCGTGGGCGAGCGGGGCCGGGTGCAGGCGGGATTGGCGGCCGCCGGGTGGGCTCTGGCGCCCTCGGAGGCCAACTTCGTGTGGTTCCCGTTGGGGGCTCACTCGGCAGATTTCGCGGCGGCGTGCGAGGCGGCCGGGCTCATGGTCCGGCGTTACGGCGACGACGGCGTGCGGGTCACCATCGGTGAGCCGGAAGCGAATTCCCGTTTTGTGGAGGTATGCCGGTCCTTCGGTCCGCGCTGACCGCCCAGGTGCGCGGCGGCCGCGCGCCACACGCAACCCCGCGCCCAGCCCGCTGGGCCGCGCCGGCGCCACG
>CAZLGB010000064.1:0-16415 GCA_964558825.1 uncultured Intrasporangiaceae bacterium | reverse complement strand
GCCCAGGCCGGTGCCGTCATGACGCAGGCGGGCGGATGGTGCCGGACGGCACAGGCAGCTTCTGGATCACCGGCGACCAGGCGCGGGTCACGGCTGCCGACGCGCGCGTCGACCGGCTCGCGCGCGGCATCAAGGCCAGCGGCGCCTTCCCCGAGCGCACCCTCGCGCAGCTGCGTTCCGACGTGGCGCTCGACCTGCTCTTGCGCGGAGACCCCGGGGCAGCCGGCGGCGGCTCCCCCGAGGGGGCTGCCGGGCTCGGCTCAACCGGATTTGGATGCGCCCCAGACTCCACCGTCAACCCCGATGTCGACCTAAGCGACGCCCCCGCGATCGACTGGTCGCTCGTCGGCGAGTTGCCGCCGGCCCGGGTGCGGGTCGTCGTGCCGCTGCCGGTGCTGCTCGGCGAGCCGGGCCTGGCCGAGCTGCCCGGCTATGGCTGGATCGACGGTGTGCGCGCCCGCGAGCTGGCGTTCGCCCCCGGCAGTGTCTGGGAGCGCCTCGTCACCGACCCGACGACCGGTGCGCTCATCGAGCTCTCCCCCACACGCTATGTCCCGTCGAGCAGCCTTCGCGATCACGTGGTCGCCCGCGATGGCGTATGCCGTTTCCCTGGCTGCACCGTCGTCGCCTCAGGGTGCGACCTCGATCACGACCAGCCCTGGCCACACGGCCCCACCACAGCGGTCAACCTCAGCGCCAAACATCGCCGACATCACCAGCTCAAGACCGCCGGGCTCTGGCGCTGCGAGCACGCCGACGACGACACGCTGACCTGGACCTCGTTGGCCGGGCGCCGCTACGTCACCGAACCACGCGACTATCGCGATGGCGATCCGCCGCCGGATCCTTCGCCGGATCGGCCGACGACCGGCTGAGCGGACCACCGAGGTCAGCCGGACGCACGGCACCCCGCACTCGCGCCGAGGCCTGGCCGACCGTGCGGGAGGATGACAAGGTGAGCATGCCCAACGACCGACCCACGATCCGCGTCAAGGCCATGCTGATCGCGCCCAACGACGACGGCACAGCACACGCCGTCGTGGCCTTTGCCGCCACCGCCGAAAATCCGGCCGGCTTTCACCGCCTCATCGGTGGCAGTGTGGAGTTCGGCGAGACCCACCGCGACGCGATCATCCGCGAGCTCCGCGAAGAGCTCGACGCGAACATCCACGAGCTGACCCTGCTGGGCCCGGTCGAGAGCATCTTCCGCGAGGACGGGCGACCCGGGCACGAGATCGTCTTCCTCTACACCGGCCGGCTCGACCCGCCTCCGGCTGCACGGGGCGCCACACTCACCGAGGCCGACGGCAGCATCTTGCCTGTCGTGTGGCGCCCCATCAGCGATGACGACGAGCCCCTCCCCCTCTATCCCGCTGCCGCCGCCTCCCTGATCCGCGGCCTCGCACCCTGACAGCACCCACCCTCGGCGAGCTCGGGCAGCGAGAATGCCCCCATGGACCGCGCGCACGCCGACTCGGGTATGCCGACTGACCAGCAGGCGGTCGTGCTGCTCGAGGGGGTCAGCGATATCGCCGCCGTGCGCGTCCTCGCGCAGGCAGCCCACGTGGACCTCACCCGGGTCGCGCTCGTCGACCTCGGCGGCGTGACCAACATCGGCCGCGCCCTCGCCGAGCTGCACGACGGCAGCCCGGACGCCCAGGTCCTCGGGCTCTGCGACGCCGGCGAGGTGCGCTTCGTCGAGCGCGCCCTCACGCGCACCGGATCACCGGTGCGCGACGCGACCGACCTGCCGGCATACGGCTTCTTCGTCTGCCACGCCGACCTCGAGGAGGAGCTGATCCGCGCCCTCGGAGCGACCCGCGCCGTCGAAACGATCCGCGCGCTGGGGCTGGGTCCCAAGTTCGCGGCCCTCCAACAGCAGCCGGCCTGGGATCGACCGGCCGCTGACCGAGCAGCTTCATCGCTTCTGCGGCGTGGCGTCCGGCCGCAAGGAGCAGCTCGCTGCGGCCCTCACGGCCGCCCTCGAACCCGCCGAGGCGCCGGAGCCGCTCCGTCTGCTGGTCGAGCGGATGGCCGCCGCGATCGGACATGCTTGACCCATGCCCCAGCGAGCCGCCCGATGCTGAGCCGTATGCCGTCCGACGCCCTCGTCTCCGTCGACACCACCGCCGACTACATCCGCCTGGCCATCGTGCTCGCCGCTCTCACCGGGCTGGCCGCCCTCGTGAGTCGCATCGGCGAGCTCGGCTATTCGCGGGCGCAGATCACGGCGGCCGCACGCGCCACCCTGCAGCTGGCGATCGTCGGCGCCATCATCGCCAGCGTCCTGGCCTCGTGGTGGCTGACCCTCGCCTTCACCGCGGTCATGGTCACCGTCGCCTCGGTGACGGCAGGGCGCCGAGTGGCTGGCGACGGCGCCTGGTGGTGGGCCTTCCTGCCGGTGTGCGCCGGAGCGCTCCCGGTGGCCGCGGTCCTGCTCGGCACCGGCCTCGTGCCGCTCAAGGAGATCTCGGTGGTCCCCGTCGTCGGCATCCTCGTCGGCGGCGCGATGACCGCGACGAGCCTGGCCGGCAAGCGCGTGCGGACAGCCCTCGCCGAGCGCCACGGCGAGGTCGAGGCCGCCCTGTCGATCGGCCTGCTCGACCGCGACGCCCGGCTGCTCGTCGCCCGGGAGGACGCCGGTCTCGCACTCGTGCCCGGCCTCGACCAGACCCGCACCGTCGGATTGGTCACTCTCCCAGGCGCATTCGTCGGGATGCTCCTCGGCGGCGCCACCCCGCTGCAGGCCGCGGCCGTCCAGCTCGTCGTGCTCATTGCCCTCTTGCTCGTCGCGGTCGTCGCCACGGTCATCACCATGGAGCTCGTCGCCCGCGGCCGCATGGGTGCGCCGACCCGCGGCGCCTGAGCGGCATCGCGCTGCCCTCTGGCAGAGTCCGGGTATGCCGTCGCTCCCCCTCTCTGCCACCTCCCGGCCCACCCGCCTCGCCTTCCTTGTCGGCGGGTCGGAAGGCATCGGCGCGGCCCTCGCCGCCCACCTCGTCGCCGAGGGGGCCGACGTCGTCGCGCTGTCCCGCTCGGCCGACAAGCTCTCCGCCGCGGCCGCCCACCTGGAGGGCCACCGACGCACCCCCGCCCAACGCATCCTCACCCGCCCGCTCGACATCACCGACGGCGCCGCGACCCGACAGACGATCGACGCGCTCGTCGCCGAGCTGGGCACTCCCGACCTCGTCGTCGACACGGCCGGCTACTCCCGCCCCGGCTGGCTCGCCGAGCTGCCGGACGAGCACGTCCGTGGCATGGTCGAGGTCAACCTGCTGGGCACCATCCACGTATGCCGTGCCGTCCTCCCCCACCTCGTCGCGGCCGGCCGCGGCACCATCGTCACGACCTCGTCGATGGCCGGACTCACCGGGATCTTCGGCCAATCGGTCTACTGCGCAACGAAGTTCGGCGTGATCGGCTTCTCCGAGGCGCTCTCGCGGGAGGTGCGGCGTGACGGCATACGCGTGCTCGTGCTCTGCCCGCCCAACACCCGCACCCCGGGCTTCGAAGAGGAGAGCCGCCACAAGCCCGCCGAGGTGCTCGCCGCCGAGGAGAAGGCGAGCACCCTCACGGCCGACGAGGTCGCCGAGGCGCTGCTGCGCGCGCTGCATCGGCGCGGCGGCTTCCTCGTCGTCCCCGGGCGCGACAACCAAGCCCTCGCCCTGGCCATGCGTCACCTGCCGGCCGTCGCCGACCGACTCCTGCGCCGAAAGCCAGCCCCCAGCGTCAGTTGACCTGGCGGTCGCGGCCCTCCCAATAGGGCGCGCGGAGCTTGAACTTCTGCAGCTTGCCGGTGGCCGTGCGGGCGAGCGCCTCGCGGAACTCGATCGACGAGGGCGCCTTGTAGCGCGCCACCCGCGACTTGCAGTAGTCGATGAGCTCGGCCTCGCTGACCGTGCCGCCGGGGCGGCGGACGACCAGGGCCTTGATCGTCTCGCCCCACTTGGGGTCGGGGACACCGATGACCGCGACCTCGGAGACGTCGGGGTGGGAGAAAAGGGCGTCCTCGACCTCGATCGACGAGACGTTCTCGCCGCCGGTGATGATGACGTCCTTGCGCCGGTCGGAGATCGTCAGATAGCCCTCGGCGTCGAGCCCCCCGCCGTCGCCGGTGTGGAACCAGCCCCCGGCAAGGCAGCGATCCGACTCCTCGGGATTGTCCCAATAGCCGGCGAGCACGACATTGGACCGGGCGAGGACCTCGCCCTCGGCGTCGATCGACAGCTCGACACCGATCGCCGGGCTGCCAGCCCGCACCAGGCGGCCGGCCCGCTCCTCCGGCGCGAGGTCGTCCCACTCGGCGCGGGTGCGGTTGACCGTGAGCAGCGGCGCGGTCTCGGTGAGACCGTAGATCTGGATGAACTCCCAGCCGAGCTCCTGCTGGACCCGCACGATGGTCTTGGTCGGCGGCGGTGCACCGGCGACGATGATCCGCACCCGGTCGCGCCCGGGCACCGGCCCGTCCCACGTCGCCGCCGCATCGAGCACGGAGGCGACCACGGCCGGCGCGCCGCAGAGCAGCGTCACCCCGTGCCTCTCGATGCGCCGCAGGATCTCGGCCCCGTCCACCTTGCGCAGCACGACCTGCGGCACGCCGAGCCCGGCGCAGACGAACGGCATACCCCAGCCGTTGCAGTGGAACATCGGCAGCGTGTGCAGATAGACGTCGCGGTCGGTGACCCCCATGTGCAGGCCGAGGGTCAGCGCATTGGCCCAGAGGTTGCGGTGGGTGAGCTGCACACCCTTGGGCCGGGCGGTCGTGCCGGACGTGTAATTGATGGTGGCCGTGGCGTTTTCGTCCGGCGCCGACCACGGGGTCGGCTCGCCGTCGGCCGCGAAGAGATGCTCGTCCTCGCCGATGACGAAGGTGTGCTCGCACTCGATCCCCTCGAGCGCCTCGCGCAGCTCGGGGTCGACGAAGAGCACCCGCGCTCCCGAGTGCTCGACGATATAGGCCACCTCGTCGCGCGAGAGGCGGAAGTTGACCGGCACGAGGATGCGCCCGAAACCGCAGATCCCGAAGAAGGCCGTCAGCAGGCGCGCCGAGTTGTGCGACACCATCGCCACCCGGTCGCCCTCGCGGATGCCGAGCCGCTCCATGGCCACCGCCATGGCGCGAGCTCGCTCGGCCACCTGGGCGTAGGTGAGGTCGCCGAGGCTCGCCGCCGGCTGATCGGGCTCGTCGATGACACCCACCCGCTCGCCGTAGACCAGCGACGCGCGACGGATGAAGTCGTTGACGGTGAACGGAACGAGCATGACGGCCTCCTGGCCAAGCCTGACTGCACTGTCCCGGTCAATCTATGCCGGAGGCCTCGCCCTCACCACCGGGGTCCCCTCGCCCGAGCTGGCCGAGCAACGCCGCCCACTCCCAGGCGATCTCCGCCCACAGCTGGTAGCGGCCCGAGACGCCCGCGTGACCGGCGCGCAGCTGGGTGCGGAAGAGGACCGGACGGCATACCTCGTCGGCGTCCGGCCGCTCGCGCAGCCGGGCGACCCACTTGGCCGGCTCGGTGACCAACACGCGCGTGTCGTGCACGCTCGCGGTGACGACGAGGGCCGGCAGGGCCGGGCCGGTGGCCGCCTGCTCGTAGGGCGACCAGGCGACCAGCCGCTCGTATGCCGCGGGGTCGGCGATCGGGTCGCCCCATTCCTCCTGCTCGGTCACCGTGAGCGGGAGCGCCGGGTCGAGCATCGTCGTCACCGGGTCGACGAAAGGGACCTCGGCCGCGACGACCCGGAAGAGCCCGGGCGCCTGGGCGGCTGCGGCTGCGACGAGCCATCCACCAGCCGAAGCCCCCTCTGCCGCAAGCAGATCCGCTGCCACCCACCCGGTCTCGACGAGGTGGCGCCCGCACGCCACGAAGTCGGTGAACGAGTTGCCCTTGGCGGTCAGGCGGCCTTGCTCATACCAGTCCCAGCCCAGCTCCGTGCCACCGCGCACGTGGGCGACGGCGAAGACCAGACCGCGGTCGAGCAGTGACAGCCGCGGCACAGAGAACCACGGATCGGAGCTCATCCCATAGGCGCCGTAGCCATAGAGCAGCCCCGCGGCTGTGCCGTCCGGGCTCACGTCGGCCCGGTGGACCAGCGAGATCGGCACCCGCACCCCGTCGGGCGCCTGCGCCCACGTGCGCGTCTCGCGCAACTCCCCGAGGTCGTAGGCCGGCACCTGCTTGCGTTTGAGCAGGGTCAGGGTGCCCGACTCGACGTCGTAGTCGTAGACCGACGGCGGGGTCGCCAGCGACTCGTGGAGGACCTGCAGGGTCATCGACGCGGGGTCGGGCGTCGAGCCGAGCGAGACGGTGCGCAGCTCTCCCGGGAAGGCCGGCTCACGCGGCATACCGAAAGCGGGCGCCCCGTCGCCCGGTCGGCCCGCCGCCCCCTCGACGAGTCGCGGCACGACGCGCACACTCGCCTGCCCGTCGACTCGGACCGACAGCGCGACAAAGCGATCGAAGACCTCGAGCCCGGTGACGAATTCGTCCGGTGTCGACCACGGCAGCGAGACCCATTCCGCGCGCGGCGCTCCGGCACGCGGCAGCCAGGCGACCTCGAAGTTTGCGCGAGAACCGTTGTGCACGAGCAGAATTCCCGACCCGCACGGCTCGGCATCGACGAGCACTCCCTGGCGTCGGTCGACGACAGAGACGGGTTCACCGAGCGGTGCCGCGCCGTCGACGAGCCACACCTGCGAGGTCGTCTTGCTGCTCGACGACAGCACCACCCACCGGTCGTCGCGTGTCGCGTCGACCCCGACGAAGAAGCGCTCGTCGGGCTCGTCGAGGACGAGGACGTCATGCTGCGGGTCGGCGCCGATCTCGTGTCGCCAGATCTGGTGCGGACGCCAGGCCTCGTCGACCCGCGAGTAGAACACCTGCCGACCGTCGAGTGAGAGGGCCAGCCCCTCGCCGATCCCTCGCACCCCCTCGTCGAGCAGCACCCCCGAGTCGAGATCGCGCACGAACAGGTCATAGCGCTCCTCGCCCATGCGATCGACCGACCAGGCGAGGCGGCCTCCGTCGGCGCTCGTCTGCAGCCCGCCGAGGGCGAAGAAGTCGCTCTCGGCCGCCTCGGCGTTCTCGTCGAGCAGCACCTGCTCGCCGGCCGGTGGGCCGTCCCCGTCGAGCTGCGGTCGCTGCGGGCTGCGGGCGAGCGGGACCCGTGCGTGCACGGCATACTCCTGGCCGGCGACCGTGCGGGCGTAGTACCACCACCTGTCGTGCCGCACCGGCACGCTGAGGTCGGTCTCGACGGTGCGCGCCTTGATCTCGGCGACCAGCGCCTCGGCGAGCGGCTCGAGCGAGCGGGTGCGCGCGTCGGCATAGGAGTTCTCGGCCTGCAGATAGGCCAGCAGCCGGGGGTCCTCGCGGTCGGCCATCCAGGCGAAGTCGTCGACGCGACGGTGCCCGTGCAACTCCCTGACGACTGGCTCGCGGGGCGCGCGGGGTGGGTGCACCGGCCCAGCCTAGGGCCGTCGACCGGATGCCCCGAAAGGCCCACCCTTGGGGGAAGAATGACGCTGCGGCGGGTATGCCGTGTGACCACGATCACCCGCCGCAGCGATCTCCCTGCACCAAGTTGAGCCAGCTCGCCGTCTCCCCACGACGAGCAGGCGACACCTCAATGAGGAAGCTGAGGCGCGTGGCCGCAAAAGGATGAATTCCCCCTGCTGCCCCCGCTCCACACAGTGTGCGTCATCCGCGGCCATTTGTGCAGAGGCCTTGCAGTATTGAATGGTCAACGTGTCGAGACTCACCCCTCCCTCACGCGTCAGATCGGGCCCTCGGGCGGCGCCCTGTCGAGCAGCGACGGCGCCGCGTCGGACGGCCACGGCCAGGGCATGCGGGGGCTGCGGAAATCGAGGCGCCGCTCGTCGACGGGGTCGGCGAATCGCAACCGAGCCGCGACCAGCCCGAGTGGAGTGTCGAAGTCGTCATCGGCGACGTCGAGCACCTCGGGATACAGCGGATCGCCCGCGATCGGCACACCGAGCCAGGACATGACGACCCGCAGCTGGTGGGTTCGCCCGGTGACCGGCCGCAGTCGATAGAGCCCGAGCGATCCCCGGGTCTCGATGAGCGTGACCTCGGTGATGCTGTTGGCCGGCATACCCTCCAGGACACTCGACTGCAGTTGCCCACGCGGCTTGGACAGATGCAGCTGCACGGTGGTCGGCCTCGTGAGGTCGGCGCGGATGGGGGCGCAGGCGAGATAGTCCTTGACCAGACCGCTGCGCCGCGCGAAGACCTGCTGATAGGCCCCGCGCCAGCGCTGCTCGGTCGTCAGCACGAGCACTCCGCTGGTCATCCGGTCCAGCCGGTGGGCCGGGGTGAGCTGGGGCAGCCCGAGGGCCACCCGCATCCGGGTCACCACCGTCTCGCGGATATGCCGGCCCCTCGGCATGGTCGACAGGAAGGGCGGCTTGTCGACGACGACGATCCGCTCGTCCTGATGGATGACCGCGAGGTCGAAGGGGACGGGCACCTCAGGGGTCGGAGCGCGATGCACCCACACGACCGAGCGCGGCACGAACGGCGCGTCGGGGGCAACCGGCCGGCCATCCGGGCCGGCGAACTCACCTGCCGCCATCATGGCGTCGATCTCGTTGGGCGGTAACGGGATCCGCTCGACCAGATGATCGCGGAGTGACTCCCACGGGCCCTCCTGCGGCATCCGCAGCCGCACCGCGTCGACCCCGTCACGCTGGGGCAGCGGCGAGGCGGGGATCCCTCCCCTAGCCACCCGCCGCCGGCCGGATCACCGTGACCGAGTCGCCACGCCGGACCGGGCCGGCCTGCACGACCCGCGCGTTGAGCCCGCGCAGCCGCAGCCGCCGGCCCTCGCGCCCGTTGACGAAGCGCATGGCCTCGGCACCGAAACGCTCGACGAACTGGGCACACCCGGTGTGCGGCGGGGCAGTCACCACGACGACCGCCGCTGGGCGCTGCGGGTCGAGCCCGAAGGCGAGCAGGGTGCCCGCGGGGAGGTTGTCCTCGGACAGGTCGAGATCGACATAGAGCTGATCGCCGGCCAGCGGCACTCGCTCGGGTGCGCCGGCGATGAAGCTCGCGATGCGCGAGCCCATGACCGTGATCTGACGGTCGCGCTCGGCTCGCCCGTCATCGGTATGCCGGCTGCCCCGCTGCTGCCAGCTGTCACCGACCAGGCCGAGGTCGAGGTCGAGCTCGGCCCCCTCGGCCACCTCGCGCTCCAGCCGCGCGGGGCGACGGACGATGAGCTCGAGCACCCCCTCATCGAGCGGCGCCCTGCCCAGCTCGGACAAGAAGCCCTCGAGCTCGGCGGCGGTGCGGTGGGTCGGCGCGGTCTGACCATCCATGGTGGGGTCATTGTGCCTGACGCCAGACGTGCCGGCGCGCCGGCCTCAGCGCCACTCGACGGCCACCGGACGCTCCCAGAATCCCCCGAACTCTGCCGCCGCGTCCTGCACCGCCCGGCGCGCACGCTCGGAGAGCGGCACGAAGAGCTCGACCTCGAGCTGCTCGGGCCGCTTGCTCGTCGCGGGGCGACCGCGACGCCAGGTGCCGACGACGAGCGACCCGACGACGACGGTGCCCCGGAACATCCCGTTGCCACCGGGCACGACGTGCCGCTCCTGCTCGAGGGTGAGCTGCGCCCGCCGGTCACCGTAGCCGAGCAGCCACTCGTCGAATCCGGGCACGAGCAGCGCCCCGGGTTGGGTCACCGGCTCGGGCGCGTCGACGTGCACGAGGTATGCCGTGTCCCCGATGGTCTCGCCGCGCACCCGCCCGTCGGTGCCGGCGAGGCCGGCGCGGACCGCTCGCAGCCCCTGGTCGCACCAGCGCGCGATGTCACGCTCGGTCACCGGACCGTGGGTGCGCACGAAACGCTCGACGAGCATGGCTCGCGCCTCGTCGCGGCCGGGTCGCGCCGGGTCGGGCACGAGCTCGGCCAGCAGCCCGAAGGTCGGCTCGAGCGGGCCACCCGAGGACCGGACCGGCCCCTGGGCGAGCAACCCGAGCTGGCTGTGCCGCACGAGCAGGTAATAGCCCCGTTGACCGGAGACATCCACTCCCCGGGCAGCGACAGTGTCGAGCAACTCGGCTCGGCCCAGGTGGCGTCCGCCGGCGAGCTCCTCGGTGAAGATCTCACCGGCCCGATCGAGGATCGGGCCGGTCACCCCGACGGCGGCATAGACCCGCTCGGCCGCGCGCATCGCCGGCGCGGCCAACAGGGCGCACATCCACGCCGCGTCCCGGCCGGGCACCCAGTGCAGGGTGCCGCGCATCGGCCAGGTCCGCACGACCTCACCCCGCTCGAGCGCGCCGAGGACCTCGGGCAGGCCCCCTCCCGTGCGCAGCCCGAGCGACCACATACCGCTGGCGAGGTCCTGGGCCTGCAACGCGCCCAGGGCACGCACGACCCCGGCCGGCGTGCGGTCGGCCAGCGGCGTCGTCAGACCGAGCGCCGCCAAGCGGCGGGCCGCGAGCCGCCGGCGCTCGGTGAGGGTCACGGCATACCCCTGCCGGTCAGGACAGGCACCCTTGCCCGAGCAGCGCCTTGAGGTCGCCGTAGAGCGCGGGCGACGCGGTGACCCGATAGCCGTCGTCGATCCTCATGAGCACCGAGCGGCCCGGCTGGGTGAGCTTGACGTGGACCTCGGTCACCCCGGGGTGTTGGCCGAGGATGTCGCGCAGCCGCTCGATGCCGGGGCCGGTCGCCTGGCGCAGTGACATCGACACGACCACCGGCCCGCGGGGACCCTCGGTGAGGTCGGGGACGGTGAGGTCCTGGGCATAGATCGACACCGCGTCGTCGCGGCTGTTGACCCGCCCCCGCACCGACACGACGGTGTCCGGGGTCAGCCGGGTCGACACGGCGGCATACGCCGAGGGGAAGAAGAGGCACTCGATCGCCCCGTCGAGATCCTCGACCGTCGCGATCGCCCACAGGTCGCCCTTCTTGGTCCGCTTGAGGGCCAGTCCGGTGATGAGCCCCGCGATGGTCACCTGGGTGCCGTCGGGGCGCGGCTCGTCGCCGGTCAGCGAGGCGATCGACGTGTCGGCGTGCTGGGCGAGCACATGCTCGATGCCGAAGAGCGGGTGGTCGGAGACGTAGAGCCCGAGCATCTCCCGCTCGAAGGCGAGCAAGGTCGACTTGTCCCACTCGACGTCGGGCACCGGCGGCAGCGCCATGAGCGAGATCGACTCGGCGGCGTCGTCGCCGAAGCCGAAGTCGGCGAAGAGCGAGTCCTGGCCGTTGGCCTCGTTGCGCTTCTCGTCGGCGAGCGCGTCGACATAGGCCTCGTGGATGCGGATGAGCCCGGCCCGCGGATGGCCGAGCGAGTCGAAGGCGCCCGCCTTGATGAGCGACTCGATGGTCCGCTTGTTGAGCACCGGAGCCGGGCACTTGCGCAGGAAGTCCTCGAAACTGGTGAAAGCCCCGCGCTCGGCACGGGCGGCGACGATCGACTCGACGACATTGCGCCCGACGTTGCGGATGGCCTCCATGCCGAAGCGGATGTCGGTGCCGACGGCCGCGAACTGCCCGACCGAGGAGTTGACGTCGGGTGGGAGCACCTTGATGCCCATATGCCGGCACTCGTTGAGATAGAGCGCCGACTTGTCCTTGTCGTCGCGGACGCTCGTCAGCAGCGCCGCCATGTATTCGGCCGGATAGTTGGCCTTGAGGTATGCCGTCCAATAGGACACCAGCCCGTAGGCCGCCGTGTGGCTCTTGTTGAAGGCATAGTCGGAGAAGGGGACGAGGATCTCCCACAGCGCCTTGATGGCAGCCACGGAATAGCCGTTGGCCTTCATCCCGGCCTCGAACGGGACATATTCCGCGTCGAGGATCTCCTTCTTCTTCTTGCCCATGGCGCGGCGCAGCATGTCGGCCTTGCCGAGCGAATAGCCGGCCACCCGCTGGGCGATGTGCTGGACCTGCTCCTGGTAGATGATCAGGCCGTAGGTCGGAGCGAGGATGTCGCGCAGCGGCTCGGACAGCTCGGGGTGGATCGGCTGGATCTGCTGTTTGCCGGTCTTGCGCAAGGCGTAGTTGGTGTGGCTGTTGGCGCCCATCGGGCCCGGGCGATAGAGCGCGAGCGCCGCGGAGATGTCTTCGAAGTTGTCCGGCTGCATGAGCCGCAGCAGCGTGCGCATGCCGCCGCCGTCGAGCTGGAAGACCCCGAGGGTGTCGGCCCGGGCCAGCAACTCGTAGGTCGCCTTGTCGTCGAGCGTCTTGGACAACTCGTCGAGGTCGACGGTGACCCCGCGGTTGGCGGTGACGTTGGCGATGGCGTCGTCGAGGATCGTGAGATTGCGCAGGCCGAGGAAGTCCATCTTGACCAGCCCGAGCTTTTCGCAGCTCGGGTAGTCGAATTGGGTGATGATCTGCCCATCCTGCTCGCGGCGCATGATGGGGATGAGGTCGACCAGCGGCTCGCTGGACATGATGACTCCGGCCGCGTGCACCCCCCACTGGCGCTTGAGCCCCTCGAGGCCGAGCGCCGTGGCGACGACCTCGCGGGCCTGCGCGTCCTCCTCGTGGACCTTGCGGAAGTCGGCGGCCTCGCCATAGCGCGGGTGGGCGGAGTCGAAGATGCCCGAGAGCGGCATCGACTTGCCCATGACGTCGGCCGGCATGACCTTGGTCAGCCGCTCGCCCATCGCGAAGGGGTGGCCCATGACCCGGGCAGCGTCCTTGACGGCCTGCTTGGCCTTGATCGTGCCGTAGGTGACGATCTGGGCGACCCGGTCCTCGCCATAGCGGTCGGTGACGTAGCGGATGACCTCGCCCCGGCGACGCTCGTCGAAGTCGACGTCGAAGTCGGGCATCGAGGGCCGCTCGGGGTTGAGGAAGCGCTCGAAGAGCAGCCCGTGGGGGATCGGGTCGAGGTCGGTGATGCCCATGGCATAGGCGCACATCGACCCGGCACCCGAGCCACGCCCCGGCCCGACGCGTATGCCGTGCTCTTTGGCCCAGTTGATGAAGTCGGCGACGACGAGGAAATAGCCCGGATAGCCCTTGCCGATGATGACCTCGGCCTCGAAGTCAGCGCGCTCCTGCACCGCCGCCGGAATGCCGGCCGGATAGCGCTTGTGCAGCCCGCGCTGGACCTCCTTGATGAACCAGCTCGTCTCCGATTCCCCCACGGGACAGGGGAATCGGGGCATGAAGCGCCCCTCCTCCTCGGTGAAGGACACCTCGCACTGCTCGGCGACGAGCAGCGTGTTGTCGCAGGCCTCGGGCAGCTCGCGGAAGAGCTCGCGCATCTGCGCCGGCGACTTGAGGTAGAACTCGTCGGCATCGAATTTGAAGCGCCCCGGGTCCATGAGCGTCGAGGCCGACTGCACGCACAGCAGCGCAGCGTGGGAGGCCGCATCGTCGGCCTTGGTGTAGTGCAGGTCGTTGGTCGCGAGCAGGGGCAGGCCCAGCTCCTTGGCCAGGCGCAGCAGCTCGCGCTGGGTCTGGCGCTCGATGGCGATGCCGTGGTCCATGACCTCGGCGTAGAAGTTGCCTTCGCCGAAGATGTCGCGGAACTCGGCCGCCGCCTCGCGGGCCGCGGCATACTGCCCGACGCGCAGCTTGGTCTGGATCTCGCCACCCACGCACCCAGTCGTGGCGATGAGCCCCCGGCCATAGCGGTCGAGCAGCTCGCGGTCGATGCGCGGCTTGAAGTAATGCCCCTCCAAGGACGCGAGCGAGCTCATCCGGAAGAGGTTGTGCATCCCCTCGGTGGACTTCGCCAGCAGCGTCATGTGCGTGTAGGCCCCGCCACCACCGACATCGTCCTTGTTGCCCGGGTCCTCGCCGAAGCGCACTCGGGTCTTGTCGCGGCGATGGGTGCCGGGGGTGAGATAGGCCTCGACCCCGATGATCGGCTTGATGCCGTGCTTCTTGGCCTTGGACCAGAACTCGTAGGCCCCGAAGACGTAGCCGTGGTCGGTCGTCGCGATGGCCGGCATCCCTTGGGCGACCGCAGCGGACATCAGCTCGTCGATGCGCGCGGCACCGTCGAGCATCGAGTACTCGGTGTGCACGTGCAGGTGCACGAAGCTCGAGTCGGCGGGGGTTGCGGAGGCGGCGGAGGACATCGACGCGAGTGTATGCCGCCCCACCGACGCCCCCGCGCGTGTCGTCGCCGGGGTGTCTGCGCCGGCGTCCAAACGTCGCCCAACGGCCGCCGCGCTGAGCATCCCGCTCGCCCTCGGCGCCGCAGCCCTGAGCATCGGCGGGCTACTCCGACGCGTCAGCCCGCGTCGAGGACGTCGAGCGCGTGCTCGAGGTCGGGCGGATAGGGACTGGTGAAGGTCACCCATTCGCCGGTGCCCGGGTGCTCGAAGCCCAGGCCCACGGCGTGCAGCCATTGCCGCTCGAGACCCAGCCGGGCCGCCAGCCGCGGATCGGCGCCATAGAGGGGGTCGCCGCAGCAGGGATGGTGCAGGGCGGCGAGGTGGACGCGGATCTGGTGGGTGCGGCCGGTCTCCAGCTTGATCTCCAGCAGCGCGGCGCTGGCGAAACTGTGGAAGGCCTCGATGACCTCGTAGTGGGTCACCGCGTGCTTGCCCGAGGCCATGACGGCGAACTTGAACTCTGCGCCGGGCCGTCGGCCGATCGGGGCGTCGATGGTGCCCGCCATCGGGTCGGGCAGGCCCTGGACGAGCGCGTGATAGGTCTTGTCGACCTGGCGAGTCTTGAAGGCCCGCTTGAGCCGGCTGTAGGCGTATTCGCTCTTGGCGACAACCATGAGACCGGAGGTGCCGACATCGAGCCGGCTGACGATCCCCTGGCGCTCGCTCGCCCCGGACGTCGAGATCCGGTAGCCGGCCGCAGCCAGCCCCGACACGACATCGGGGCCGGTCCAGTTGAGGCTGGGGTGGGCGGCGACTCCGACCGGCTTGTCGACGACGACGATGTCGTCGTCGTCGTGGATGATCCCCATCCCCGGCACCGGTTCGGCTACGCGGCCCGCGAAGGGGTCGACGCGCGCGGCGTCTGGCCCGGGCAGCTCCACCTCGAGCAAGTCGCCCGCCGCGACGCGCGCCCCCTTGGAGCTCACCCTCGAGTTGAGGGTGACCTTTTGCGCCTCGGTCAGCTCGGCTGCGCGCGTGCGCGAGATGCCGAAAAGGCGCGCGAGTGCCGCATCGAGTCGCTCCCCCGCCAAGCCGTCGGGGACGAGCAGGGTGCGTTGCTCAGTCATGCGGCTGCGTGGGCTCGGATCCGCTGCCCGGCGCATCGGGTATGCCGGGCCGCTCACCTTCGCGCCGGCCGTCCAGACCGATCCCACGGACGGCAAGCAGGCCGATGAGCACAGCGGCCGAGACGATGGCGATGTCGGCGACATTGCCGATGAACCAGCCGTTGTAGTCGATGAAGTCGACGACATGTCCGCGCCCGAATCCGGGCTCCCGCGTGAGCCGGTCGGTGAGATTGCCCAGGGCGCCGCCCAGCACCAGCCCGAAGGCCCAGGTCCAGCCCACGCTGCCGAGCCGACGGCTGCTGCGGATGATCATTGCCATGACAACGACCGCGAGGATGGTCAGCAGCCAGGTGCTGCCGGTGCCGAGGGAGAACGCCGCCCCGGGGTTACGGATGAGCCACAGCTGCAAAGCCGAGCCGAGCAGCGGGTGCGGCGGCTGGTCGGTCAGCACGGCCAGCGCCCAGGCCTTGCTGGCCTGGTCGGCGACGAAGACGACCACCGCCACGGCGGCGAGCAGCCAGCGCAATCGGCGCGCGTGCTGGCTCGGGGCTCCGGGCAGGTCGTCGGGGACGGGGGTGGC
The DNA here is from genome assembly GCA_964558825.1 of uncultured Intrasporangiaceae bacterium. Classification (GTDB taxonomy): domain Bacteria; phylum Actinomycetota; class Actinomycetes; order Actinomycetales; family Dermatophilaceae; genus Phosphoribacter. Next base: position 645 of record CAZLGB010000064.1, on the reverse strand, counting down.
GCTCAGCCGCGCTCTGCTTTCTCCTTGCATGACCTGCATAGGGTCGCACGGGGAGCGGCCTGAAGGCGAAACTTGCCGATCGGCTCGCCGCAGGACTCGCACACCCCGTAAGTGCCATTGTCGAGACGGTCGAGGGCGTGCCGGTTCTGGGCGAGCTTGTCGCGGGAGATGTTGGCCAGGCTGATCTCCTGCTCCCGCTCGTAGGTCTTGGCGCCCGCATCGGCCTGGTCATCGCCCGACCCGTCGCCAGCGTCCCAGATGAGACCTTGCAGGTCCTCCTCGGCCGTGCGCAGATCCGCCAGCCCGCGCTGGATGTCGCGCTCGATCTCGCGGCGCAGCTCGGAGAGCTCCGATGCGGTCCAGGGCTCCTCGTCCGAGCGCACCGGCAGGCTCACCGTGAGACCTCCCGACGGAGCCGTCGCCCGGCTCGCACTCGCCGAGCGACGGGCCGCCGGAGCGCGCTTGGCTGCTGCCGGTGCGGTGGGGCCGTCGGTCGCCTGGGTGGTCTTGGCCGTCGCCACTGGCGCCGCCTTCCGTGGTGCGGGGGCGGCAGACGCGCTCTTCGCGGCTGTCACCGAGGTGGAGGTGGTCTTCGCGGGAGCAGCGGTCTTGGCGGGCGCCGCCTTCTTCGCCGGAGCGGTCTTG
>CAZLGB010000063.1:0-16467 GCA_964558825.1 uncultured Intrasporangiaceae bacterium | reverse complement strand
CGCTCGAGGGTCTGCAGGGCCTGGTTGGCGCGGGAGAGGATCGCCGCGGAGTTCTCGACGACGTGGCGACGCCCGCCGACGTAGAGGGCGATGGTCTGCATCGACTTGCTCACCGAGATGACCGGGCTGCCGGTCTGGATGGCGACGCGCTCGGCGGTGCGGTGCCGAGTGCCCGACTCGGAGGTCTCGATGCGGGCGTCGGGGACCAGCTGGGTGTTGGCTCGCACGAGCTTGGTCACGTCGCGGTCGACGACGATGGCGCCGTCCATCTTCGACAGCTCACGCAGCCGGGTCGCCGAGAACTCGGTGTCGATGCGGAAACCGCCCGAGCAGATCGCATCGACGCTCTTGTCGGCGCCGAGGACGATGAGCGCGCCCGTGCCGCCGCGCAGGATGCGCTCGAGCCCGTCGCGCAGCTCGGTGCCGGGGGCGACGGCGGCCAGCGTGGCGATGAGCAGGTCGTCGTCGGTGCGGTCCACGGCTGGGAGTCTAACTTGGGGGGCTCAACCGACGAGGGCGCGTCCGACGGCGGTCCACAGGTGGGGCACCTCGAGGACGCGGATGCCGTCGGGCAGCTGCCCCGCGGCTCGGGTGCCCGGCGGCACCCAGGCCCGCCGGAAACCGAGTCGGGCCGCCTCGGCCAGCCGGCGTGGCAGCCCGGGCACCGAGCGGATGTCGCCGGCCAGCCCGACCTCGCCGAAGGCGATGCCGTCGGCCGGAAAGGGCACCTCACGGATCGCCGAGGCAACGGCCAGCGCGATCGCCAGATCGGCCGCCGGCTCGGTGATGCGCACCCCGCCGACGGTGGCGACATAGGCATCGCTGCGCGCGAGTGCCTGACCCCCGGCCCGTTGCTGCAGGACGGCCAGCACCATGGCGATGCGCGCCGACTCCAACCCGTGGCTGACTCGGCGCGGCCCGGTGCTGGCAGGGGTCGGCGTCACCAGCGCCTGGACCTCGGCGACGAGCGGGCGGCGCCCCTCCAGGGCAACCGTCACGCAGGTGCCCGGGACGGCCGCGTCCCGGGAGGACAGGAACAGCCCGCTCGGGTCGGGGAGCCCGACGATGCCGGCCTCGGCGAGCTCGAAGCAGCCGACCTCGTCGGTCGGGCCGAAGCGGTTTTTGACGGCTCGCACGAGCCGCAGCCGCGAGTGGCGCTCGCCCTCGAAGGCGATGACGACGTCGACGAGGTGCTCGAGCAGTCGGGGCCCGGCGATGGAGCCGTCCTTGGTCACGTGCCCGACGAGCAGCACGGCGATGCCGCGGGCCTTGGCGACCTGGATGAGGCTGGCCGCGACCTCGCGGATCTGGGCGACATTGCCGGCGCTGCCCTCGACCTCGGCGCTGGCGATGGTCTGGACCGAGTCGACGACGACCAGCCGAGGGTCGACCGCGTCGAGCTGGCCGAGGATCGTCGCCAGGTCGGTGTCGGCCGCGAGGAAGAGATTCGCGGCGATCGCCCCGATGCGCTCGGCCCGCAGCCGCACCTGGGCCGCCGACTCCTCGCCGCTGACGTAGAGGGCGGTGGCGCCACCCGCTGCGGCGCGCGCAGCGACGTCGAGCAGCAGGGTCGACTTGCCGATGCCCGGCTCGCCGGCCACGAGCACGACCCCGCCCGGCACCAGCCCGCCACCGAGGACGCGGTCGAACTCGCCGACGCCCGTCGGCACGGCGATCGCGTGGTCGAGGTCCACCTCGCCGATCCGCGGCGGCGCGGCGACTCCCTGCGCGGGTGGGGTCGTGCGAGCTCGGGTCACGCCCACCTCGGCGACCGTCCCCCAGGCCTGACATTCGCCGCAGCGGCCCACCCACTTGACCGTCGCCCATCCGCACTCGGCGCAGCGGTATGCCGTGCGCCCCGTCGCGCGGCCGCGTCCAGCCCCGCTGGCGGTCGCCCGGTCTGCCGCTCGGCCGGCACCGCCGGGCGAGGCGGCCACGGCTGCTCTCGTCGTCATGACGGCGACCCTAGAGGCGGCCACCGACACCACGTCGCGCGCACGGCCGACACGCAGAGTTCCGGACCCCGCTGTCGGTCGTGCGCCCTGGGCGAACGGCCTTGCGTCCCGCGCCCCGTCGAGGTTGGACTGAGGCATGCGCCTTCTCGTCCTCGGCGGCACTGCGTGGGTGTCCGGGCTGGTTGCCGACCTGGCCGTCCAGCGCGGTCACGCCGTCACCGCGCTGGCTCGCGGCGAGTCCGGGCAGGCTCCGCCCGGGGTCCGCCTCGTCCACTCCGACCGCACCCTCCCCGAGCCGTATGCCGGCCTCACCGGCGAGTGGGACGCCGTCGTCGACGTGACCCGTCATCCTGGCCAGCTGCGCTCGGCGACGGTCGCGCTGGCGGGCCGCACGGCATACCTCGCCTTCGTCTCCACGTGCAGCGTCTATGCCGACGACTCCACCCCGGGCGCCGACGAGAGCGCTGCCGTCCACCCGCCGCTCGCCGGGGAGGTCATGGAGTCGATGGAGGATTACGGCCCGGCGAAGGTCGCGTGCGAGGAAGCGGCGCTCGCGGGCTTCGGGGCCGATCGCACGCTCATCGCGCGCCCTGGGCTCATCGCAGGTCCGGGGGACTGGTCGGGGCGCAGCGGTTACTGGCCGTGGCGGTTTGCCAATCCCGCGACCGACGACGGCGCCGTCGTGGTCCCCCACTCGCCCACGCTCGCGACCCAGCTCATCGATGCGCGCGACCTCGCCGCCTGGCTGCTCGACTGCTGCGAGCGGCGAGCCCCGGGGCTGGCCAACGCCTGCGGTGACCTCGTGGCCTTGCCCGACCACCTCAGTGTGGCCCGCGACGTCGCCGGCCACCGTGGTCCCGTGCTGGGGGCTGAGCCGGATTGGCTTGCGGCCCAAGGGATCCAACCGTGGATGGGGCCGCGCTCGATGCCGCTGTGGTTGCCGCTGCCGGAGTATGCCGGTTTCGCCGCTCGCTCGGTCGCGGCCGCTCGGGCTCTCGGTCTGCGCTCGCGCCCGCTGGCCGAGACGCTGGCTGACACTCTCGCCTGGGAGTCGGCTCGGCGGACAGCGCGACCCGAGCTCCCGTGGTCGGCCGGCCTCACCGATGGCCAGGCCGCCGAGCTCGTCACGGCCCTGCGGAAGGCCCGGCCCACGGACTCTGTCCACGGCTGAGGTGTCTGTGGCTGACGGGGTCCGTGGCTGACGGGGGTGTCTGTGGCTGAGGTGGCCTGTGGCTGAGGTGCCCGTGGCTGACGGGGGTGTCTGTGGCTGAGGTGGCCTGTGGCTGAGGTGCCCGTGGCTGACGGGGGTGCCTGCGGGGCGAAGTGTGTGGGCGAGCGCACCTATGCATTGAGTCGTGGGTGACTCATCAGCGGCGTATGGGGGGTCGCCGCCGTCGTGGGCTGCTATTTCGGTCGCGGGTGACGTCTTCTACAGCCCACTGCGCAGGGGAGTTGGTGGTTAGTGCGTGGGTGGGCTGCTGTTTCGGTCGCGGGTGACGTCTTCTACAGCCCACTGCCCGCTATCGGGGCGCCGTCGCTGCCCTCGGCGATGGGCAAACGGCGGGGGCGTTACGCACCCAGGCACGAGGGCTTCCACCAGAGCGGTGCACGCCCAGAAGTGGTGCACGACGCTCCCGTGAACCCCTTGGTGGCCTGAGTCACTGGTGACTCAATGCATACGCGCACGCCCCCGACCAGGCGGGGCGGGGGAGGGGCCAGGGTCAGGGGCTCGGGCAGGGGTCGGGCCAGGGGCCAGAGGGAGGGCCGGGCCAGAGGGAGGGCCGGGCCAGAGGGAGGGCCGGGCCAGAGAAAGGGGTCGGGCCAGAGGGAGGGCCGGGCCAGAGGGAGGGTCGGGCCAGAGGGAGGGTCGGGGGGAAGGGTCGGGCCAGGGGGAGGGCCGGACCAGGGGCCCGGGCAGGGGTCGGCCCATGGGCGGGCCCAGACGGGGGCGCGGTGGGTGGACGGTGCCCCGGGTGGGCGGGGCCGCGACGGGAAGCCATGAGCACCGCGCCACCCGCCCAGGCTGCGCAGGCGCGTCACGAGTAGCGCCTGGACAGCCCGCCCAACCTCAGAAGCGCCGCCACCAGATGTTGACGGCATAGTCGACCGAGGTGCGGGTCGGGTCCTCGTCGAGGATGAGCGCGGCATACGCCGGGGCGAACTCCAGCCGCACGACCGCCTCGAAATCGGCCCGCGACTCGAACTGCCACGAGGTCGACAAGCGCTCCTGGGTCCACCCTTGACGGCGCCAAAAGCGCTCGACCGCCGCGGGGTCATAGTCGGGCAACGACCGCCGGAACCACTCGCCGAAGGTCGACCGCGTGGCATCGATGTCGATGACGAAACCGATCCCCCCGGGGCGCATGATCCGGGTGAGCTCGACCAGTCCGGGCTCCGACCCAGGACCGAAGAAGTAGGCCCACCTGGCCTGGACGACGTCGACCGACGCATCAGCCAGCCCGGTCGCCTGAGCCGACGCCAGCCGCACCGACACATTGGACAGCCGAGCCGTGCGATCGCGCGCGAGCGCGACGAGCGGCGCGTGCGGCTCGACGCCGATGACCTGCTCGGCACTCACCGCGAAGCCCGGCAGGTGATAGCCGGCCCCGCAGCCGAGGTCGAGCACGGTCGCCCCCGACCAGTCCGAGCGGCCCGCCAGCACGAGCATCGTCGAGTCGATGTGCCAGGCCCGGTCCATGGCCCGGTTCTCGATCTCGTAGATCTGCGGTGAGGTCCAGATGTTGGGGCTGCGGATCGCTCCCTGGGCGTCGATCGCCTTCTTGGCCGCGGGAATCGGCTTTCGGGTGCGCCGCCGCCGCTCCTCCTGCTCGAGGGTGGCCGGGTGCACGAGCAGGGGCAGCATGGCCCGCCCGTTGCGCGAGTGGGCGGCCTTCACCGCGCGCAGGTATGCCGTGCACCGCACGACGAGCTCCTCGTAGGCCCGCTCACCCATGAGCTCGACCAACTCGGCCCGACACGATCGATAGACCGGCTCGCGGCCGACGTGCGCATCGGGGTTTCCCGAGCAATACCAATCCAATTCGTGGCCGCCCGGCCCCCAGCCACGCCGGTCGTATTCGGTGATCGTCACCTCGAGATAGCTCGTGCCGTCCTGCAGCTCGACGGTCCGATAGGCCCGGCGGATCGGCAGCTGCCAGCACACCTCGGGCTTGACCCGCAGCGGCGGGGTGCCCTCCCGGACGGCCAACTGATGCAGCGCGCACCCGGCCCCGGCGGGGAATCCGGGCCGGTTGAGGAAGATGCACGCCCCGTCGACGACGCGGGTCTTGCGCGCTCCGCCCTCCCGCTCGGTCCAGTTCTCCCGGGACATCGAGCCACCGGCATACGCGAGGTCGTGGAACTGCCACTCGTCGGGGCCCAGCCGCGCCGCGACCTCTCGCACGGTGCGGAAGTCGCTCTTCTCGGTGAAGTGCGCACCGAGCGTGCAACAGCCCGCGTCGGGCATATCGGCATAGATCCCCTGGCAGGCGGTCCCGTAGACACACATCCAGCGCGAGGTCAGCCAGGTGAGGTCGCAGCGGAAGCGCTGCTCGGGGTTGTCCGGGTCGGTGAACTCGGCCCACATCCGGGCCAGGTCCAGGGGAGACTCGCGCACCCGGTCACCATAGGCCAACCCCGGGGGGTATGCCGTCCCAGGTCACCCGCCGGTCGCCTGGAGCGCCCGGCGGTCCGGCCGGGGGCCGCCGGCGCCGGCCGGTCTGGGGTTGGTGTGGTGGTCGGGGGATCGACGCACTGGCCCCAACCAGCGGCTAGGTTTGCCGGTATGCGCCTGGGAGTCATCGACGTCGGCTCCAACACCGTGCATCTGCTCGTCGTCGACGCCCGTTATGGCGGGCAGCCGCTGCCGGCCTTCTCGCACAAGCTCGAGCTGCGGCTCAGCGAGAACCTCTCGGCCGACGGCACGATCAGCCGGGCCTTCGGCGATCGGCTGGTCGGATTCCTGCGCGAGTGCCTGGAGATCGCCGACGAGCAGGGGGTGCTCGACCTCATGGCCTTCGCAACGTCGGCGATCCGCGAGGCGCCCGGTGGCGAGGCGCTCATGGAGCGGGTGCGGCGCGAGTCAGGGGTTGACCTGCAGGTGCTGTCCGGGCGCGACGAGGCCCGGCTCACCTACCTCGCCGTGCGTCGGTGGTTTGGCTGGTCGAGCGGGCGGCTGCTCGTCGTCGACATCGGCGGTGGCTCCTTGGAGCTGGCCACCGGGCTGGACGAGGAGCCCGACGCCGCGGTGAGCCTGCCCCTGGGCGCCGGCCGGGTGACCCGTGACTGGCTGGCCCACGATCCTCCGACACCCGCCCGGATCAAGGCCGTGCGCAAGCAGGTGCGCGTCGAAATTGGCTCTGCGGTGCGCGATCTGCTGCGCTTCGGCGAGCCGACGCGGGCGGTCGGGACGTCCAAGACGATCCGGTCGCTGGCCCGGCTGGCGGGGGCGGCACCGAGTGCAGCGGGGATCTTCGTGCCCCGCTCGCTGACCCGCGCCGACCTCGGCGGGATCGTCAAGCGCATCGCGGCGATGACCGCCGCCGAGCGGGCCGAGCTGCCTGGGGTGTCGGCCACCCGAGCGCATCAGCTGCTCGCCGGAGCGCTCGTCATCGAGGCGGCGATGGACCTGCTGCGGATCGAGACCCTCGACGTCGCTCCCTGGGCGCTGCGCGAGGGCATCATCCTGCGCCGGCTGGACCACCTCGAGGCCGACGAGCTCGACCTCGGCGATCTCACCTTCCGCGACAACGACTGACCCGAGCACGACTGACCCGAGCACGACTGACCGGACAACGACGACCCGACAACGTCTGACCCGCACCACGGCACGCCCGACACGACAGGGGAGGCACTGGCAGCGATGAGCACGACCGGCCTGCAGATCACCCTGTCGACCGCCTCGGTCTATCCGGGCACCTGCGCGACCGCCTTCGAGCTGGCCGCGCGCCTCGGATTCGACGGCGTCGAGGTCATGGTGCAGACCGATCCGGTCTCCCAGGAGGCGGCGTCACTGCTCGCCCTCAGCCGGCATTACGACATCCCGGTCACCTCGATCCACGCCCCGACCCTGCTCATCACCCAGCGTGTCTGGGGCCAGGAGCCCTGGGGCAAGATCGACCGCTCCATCGAGCTGGCCCAGGACGTCGGCGCCGAGGTCGTCGTGCTGCATCCCCCTTTCCGTTGGCAGCGGGAGTATGCCGCGGGCTTCGCCGAGGGGGTGGCCGCGCGCGAGCAGCAGACCGGCATGACCCTGGCCGTGGAGAACATGTATCCCTGGCGCGCTCGCGGCCGGGAGCTGCAGGCCTATGCGCCCGACTGGGACCCCGTGCCGATGCCCTACGCGCATGTCACCCTCGATCTGTCCCACACGGCCACGGCCGGTGCGGATGCCATGGCGATGGCCGCGGCGCTTGGCGAGCGGCTGCGGCACATCCACCTGGCCGACGGCTCGGGCTCCCAACGCGACGAACACCTCGTTCCGGGTCGCGGCACTCAGCCCTGCGCGAGCTTCCTGGCGCGTTTGCGCGCAACGGGATTCGCGGGGCACGTCGTCGTCGAGGTCGGCACGAGCCGCGAGACCGACGCGGGACGCTTTCGCGATCTGGCCGAGTCGCTGAGCTTCGCGCGCGAGCACCTCGAGCTGCCGACGCAGGTGCCTTCCGCAGACCGTCCCCAGCCAGAGTAAGCGGTTGAGCGGCGGGTTTTCCGGGGTCAGCGCCGCTCCCTGGGCCGGATTTATCGTTCGACCGGCGGGTTTTCCGGGGCCAGCGCCGTCACGATCCCCGCGGGTTGCCGCCCCCGGTTAGCTCAGCTCCACTCGATCTTCTGGTCGGCCCGCCACTGCGCGACGAAGTCGCGGCCCACCCCGGCCGCGTCCGGCTCGACGACGGTGAGCGCGCCGCGGTTCCACAGGCCGAGATAGAGCTCGGTCGCGCTCCCCTCCAGCACGACATCGGGTATGCCGTGCCCCTCCCCGTCGGCTCGCGCCAGCTCCTGCGCGCGGGTGCCGGTCGTCGCGACGACCGGGTCGGTCGACATCCGCAGGGTCCAGGCCCGGTCGATGTCGGTGGCCTGCACGCGCACGGCATACGGCTGCTGCTCGGCCGTCGTGCGCAGCCGCCCCGACTTGCGCGGGACGAAGCCCATGAGCAGCTCGTCGATGCCATCGGCCGCCAGGGCCGGGCGGATCCACGTCTCGGCCGCGGTGGGCAGCCGCCCGAGCCGCGCCGCCATGGTGTCGACCCCGTGGATGGTCGTCTCGTGACACTGCCGTCGGGCCCAGGCCTCGCGCGGCCGCGGCGCGTCCTTGAGGAAGAAGAAGACCTGCAGATCCTCGGGAGCGCTGGCCAGCGTGTGCAGCAGCTGGGCCATCCCCTCGTCGAACCAGTCGAGCACGTCGGGCGCGGCCAACCCCTCGGCCCGCAGCGCCTGCTCGTCGGGCCACTGCTCCCGGGGAGCGCCCTGCAGGTTGGCGATCGCCCATCGGTGGGCCAACCCGACGTGCAGCACGAGGTCGAGGACGGTCCATCCCGGGCACGGCGGCACGGAGGCGGAGAGCCCCGCGCTCACGGCGTTGGCGCGGACGACCGAGGCAGCATCGCCGATGCCGACCCCGTGGTCGGCGAAGCTCAAACTGGTGGGCATACAGTCATCATGTGGCACCGCAGGCGGCTCCCGCACTCAAGACGCACGAGCTTCGCATCCGTCGCGGAGGCAGGGTGGTCATCCCGCACCTGTCCGTCGAGGTCCCCACCGGCGAGGTTGTCGGGCTGCTCGGCCCCTCCGGCTCGGGCAAATCCACCCTCATCCGCGCCATCGTCGGCGTCCAGCTCGTCGAGAGCGGCATCGTCACCGTCCTCGGCCAGCCGGCCGGCTCGCCCCAATTGCGTTCGCGCATCGGCTATTCCACGCAGAGCCCGAGCGTCTACGACGACCTCACCGTCCGCGACAACCTCGGCTATTTCGCCCGGGTGGCCGGTGTGCCCGGCGCGCAGGTCGCCCGCGCGGTGGCCGACACGATCGAGCGGGTCGATCTCGGCGACCACGCCGACGTGCTGGCCCGCTCGCTCTCCGGCGGCCAGCGCTCGCGGGTCAACCTCGCTGCGGCGCTCGTCGGCGGTCCCGAGCTGCTCGTCCTCGACGAGCCCACCGTGGGGCTCGACCCGGTGCTGCGGCGCTCCCTCTGGGACCTCTTCCACGCCCTCGCCGACGACGGGACGACCCTGCTGGTCTCCAGCCACGTCATGGACGAGGCGAGCCGGTGCGATCGGCTCATCCTCCTCCGTGAGGGCGACGTGCTCTTCGACGGCTCGCTGCCGGAATTGCTGTCCAGCACAGGCGAGTCCGACGCCGAGGCCGGCTTTCTCCACCTCATCGACGGCATGGCGAGCGCCTCGGCCGACCCGGCGACCGCAGCCGCCGCCACCTCGGCGCGCCACCGGCATACCCCCTTCGGCCGGCGCCCCGGGAGGCACGAATGAGCCTGCGCCTCACCCTCGCCACCGCCGCGCGCGTGCTGCGCCAGCTGCGCTCGGATCGGCGCACGATCGCCCTGCTCATCGTCGTGCCGTGCGTGCTGCTCGGCCTCATCGCGTGGATCTACAACGGCACGCCCGTCTTCGACTCCATCGGGCCGGCCTTGCTCGGCATCTTCCCGATGACGGTGATGTTCATCGTCACCTCGATCGCGACCCTGCGCGAGCGCACGTCCGGCACCCTCGAGCGGCTGCTCGCCTCGCCGCTGCACAAGGCCGACCTCATGTTCGGGTATGCCGCGGCCTTCGCCCTCGTCGCCCTCGTGCAGGCGCTCATCGTCGTTGCCTTCGCGGTGTGGGTGTGCGGGCTCGACGTGCGCGGCGAGGTGTGGCTGCTCGGGCTCGTCGGGGTCTTCGACGCGGTCCTCGGCACGGCGCTGGGGCTGCTCGCGTCGGGCTTCGCCCGCACCGAGTTCCAAGCCGTGCAATTCATGCCGGCGTTCATCTTTCCCCAGATGATCCTCTGCGGACTGTTCATGGAGCGCTCCAAGCTGCCGACCGGGCTGAGTCAGCTGTCCAATGTCCTGCCCCTGTCGTATGCCGTCGACGCCATGCAGGCCGTGCAGACCCAGGCCGCCGCCGGCGGCGAGGTCGCCAAGAACATCGCGATCATCGCCGGCTTCGCGCTGCTCTCGCTCGCCCTCGGCTCGCTCACGCTGCGTCGGCGCACCGCCTGACCCTCCCGGACCGGCCCGCGCCGACGGGACTCGGCGGGCGGGCGGCGGCTCACTACAGTGAGGGTCGTGGACGCCAGCGATCTCCTGCGTAACTCCCTGCTGCAGCTCTCTCGGATGGACACCGTCCGCGACGCCATCGAAAAGGCTCCCGTCAGCCGCTCGGTCGTGCGCCGTTTCGTCGCCGGCGCGACCCAGGCCGACGCCGTGCGGGTCACCGGCGAGCTCGCGGCCGTCGGGCGGCTCGCGACGATCGACTACCTCGGCGAGGACACGACCCATCTGGACCAGGCCCGGCATACCCGCGACGCCTATCTGTCGTTGCTGCGCGAGCTCGCCGACCGCGGCCTGAGCCAGGGCGAGAAGGCCGAGGTGTCGGTCAAGCTCACCGCCCTCGGCCTGCTGCTGGCCGACGGCGAGCAGGTCGCCTTGCAGCACGCGCGCGAGATCGCCCGGGCGGCGGCCGATGCCGGCACGACGCTGACCATCGACATGGAGGACCACACGACGACCGACGCGACCCTGGCGATCGTCGCCGCGCTGCGCGCCGACTTTCCGCGCACCGGTGCCGTGCTGCAGGCCTATCTGCACCGCACCGAGGACGACTGCGCGGCCCTGGCCGGGCCGGGATCGCGGATCCGGCTGTGCAAGGGGGCCTACAAGGAGCCGGAGTCGGTCGCCTTCCAGGACGGGGCCGAGGTCGACCGGTCCTACATCCGCTGCCTCAAGGTCCTCATGGCCGGGCAGGGCTATCCGATGGTCGCCAGCCACGACCCGCGCATCGTCGAGATCGCCGCCGCGCTCGCGGGCCGGGCCGGTCGCGATCCCGCGTCCTTCGAATACCAGATGCTCTATGGCATCCGCCCCGACGAGCAGCAGCGCATCGCCGACCGCGGCGACCAGATGCGCGTCTACGTCCCCTACGGCGAGCAGTGGTACGGCTATCTCATGCGCCGCATGGCCGAGCGCCCGGCCAACGTCGCCTTCTTCCTGCGCGGGCTCGCCACCAAGGGCTGAAATCCGCTGCGAGTGACGGTAAGCGCGCGGCTAGGCTCGGGCGCCATGACGACGACGATCTTCGGTGCTGGTGTCATGGGGGAGACCCTGCTGTCCGGGCTGCTGCGAGCCGGGCGCGCGCCGCAGGCCATCGCCATCACCGAGAAGCGCGCCGACCACGCCGACACGCTGCGCGAGAAGTACGGCGTGCGGGTGCTCGACAACGCCGCAGGCGCCGAGGCCGCCGACACGCTCGTGCTCGTCGTCAAGCCCCAGGACATGGACGGGCTGCTCTCGGAGATCCGCGACCATGTCCACCCCGGCAATCTCGTCGTCAGCCTCGCCGCCGGCATCCCCACGGCCTATCTGGAGAGCCGCCTGCCCGAGGGCAGCTCGGTCGTGCGGGTCATGCCCAACACGCCCGCGCTCGTCGACCAGGGCATGGCGGCGCTCAGCCCCGGCCAACACTGCACCGCCGAGCACCTCGCCGAGGCCGAGGCACTGCTCGCCTCCTGCGGCAAGGTCGTCCAGGTGCCCGAGCGCTATCAGGACGCCGTGACGGCGATCTCCGGCAGCGGCCCGGCATACATCTTCTATGTCGTCGAGTCGATGATCGAGGCAGGCGTGCTGCTCGGGCTGCCCCGGGCGACCGCGACCGAGCTCGTCGTGCAGACCCTCTATGGCGCGGCGACCATGCTGCGCGAGACCGGCGACCACCCGACCGTGCTGCGCGAGCGGGTGTCCAGCCCTGGTGGCACGACGATGGCCGCGATCCGTCAGCTCGAGGACCACAAGGTGCGGGCGGCCTTCATGACGGCGATGGAGGCGGCTGCCGCCCGCTCGGCCGAGCTGGCCGCCGGGCTCGCGTGAGCGGCGCCGGATTCGAGATCGTCCGGCTCACGCCCGAGGACTGGCAGGCGCACCGCGCGCTGCGCCTGGAGGCGCTGGCCACCAACCCCGAGGCCTTCGGCGCGACGTATGCCGACAACGCGGCGTACGACGAGGCGACCTGGCGCGCGCGGATGGAGGCGGTGACCTACTGGCAGGGGCTCCGCGACGGCGAGGCGCTCGGGATGGTCGGCCTCTGGGATCCGTTGACCAACCCCGACGAGCTCGACGAGGCCGAGGTCACGCCCTTCCTCATCTCGATGTTCGTGCGGCCTGCGGCGCGCGGGCAGGGGCTCGGCGCCGCGCTCGTGCAGGCCGTCATCGCCGAGGCGCGCGCGCGGGGGCACCGGCAGCTCGTCCTCGACGTCCGTGAGGCCAACGAGCCGGCCAAGGCGCTCTATCGGGCCCACGGTTTCGTGCAGACCGACGATCGGGTGCCCGATCCAGGGGAGGGCGGCTGCGAGGTCGCGATGGTCCTCGATCTGGCAGGCTGAGGGCATGACCGAGATCAGCGTGCGCCTGCTGGGCGAGGACGACTGGGAGCAGTTCAAGGCCGTGCGCCTCGAGGCCCTGCGCGAGTCCCCCGAGGCCTTCTCGGCCACCCTCGCCGACGAGTCGGCCTTCCCCGACTCGGCCTGGCGCGAGCGGATGGTCCGCTCGCAGCGGCTCGTCGCCGACGCCCGCGGGGCCGTCGTCGGCACCGCGAGCCTGGGTCGGTATGCCGTGCCCGAGGGCGAGGAGGACAACACCGGCGAGGTCTTCGGCCTCTGGGTGAGCCCGCCCGCCCGGGGCACCGGCGTTGCCACAGCCCTGGCCCGGGCGGCGGCCTATCGGGCCCAGCAGGACGGTCGCTCCCACTTGGTCTACTGGGTGTCCACCGATAACGGGCGGGCCGTGGCGTTCGCCTCGGGGCTGGGTTTCCGGCCGACCGACTCGCGCCGACCGATGCGCGGCGTCGGTCACGCCGGGCAAGAAGAGATCGCCATGGTGCTGCCGCTGGGCAGCGACCACGGCCTGGCGCCCGACTTCCGCTGACCGCCGCGCGGCGCGGTGACCGAGGCGGTGAGTGAGACGGCATACCCAGGCCAGGACGTCACCGATTTCCGGGGTAACGTCGGACACATGCCATCGCAGGCGAGCGTCGTGTGGGACCCGGAGTTCACGCGCTACAACTTCGGCCCGAGCCACCCGATGTCGCCCTTGCGTCTGGACCTCACCGCGCGCCTGTGCGAGGCCTTCGGCCTCTTCGACGAGGACGACGTCGAGATCGTCCGTCCGGGGATCGCCGACGACGAGGTGCTCCACTCGGTGCACGAGTCCTATTTCGTCGACGGGGTCAAGACCGCCTCCGAGGACCCCTTGCTGGCCGACGAGCAGCTCGGGTTGGGCACTGACGACGTGCCGGCCTTCACCGGGATGCACGAGGCCAGCGCGCGCATCGTCGAGGGCACCCGTGAGGTGTGCGAGGCGGTCTGGACCGGCCGGGCCAACCACGGGGTCAACTTCTGCGGCGGCCTGCACCATGCGATGGCCGCCAACGCCTCGGGCTTCTGCGTCTACAACGACATCGCCGTGGGCATCAAATGGCTGCTCGACCACGGGGCCGAGCGGGTCGCCTATGTCGACGTCGACGTCCACCACGGCGACGGCGTGGAGAGCATCTTCTGGGACGACCCACGGGTGCTCACCGTGTCGCTGCACGAGACGGGGCGGGCGCTCTTCCCCGGCACCGGCTGGGCGACCGACATCGGCGGCTCCGCCGCCCTCGGTCAGGCGGTCAACGTCTCGCTGCCGCCGGGTCTGTCCGATGCCGGCTGGCTGCGGGCTCTGCATTCGGTGGCCTTGCCGGTCGTGCGCGCCTTCCGGCCCTCGATCCTCGTCACCCAGCATGGCGCCGACACGCACGCCCGTGACCCGCTCGCGCATTTCGCCCTGTCCGTCGATGCCCAACGCGACGCGATGATCGCGCTGCACAAGCTCGCCCATGAGGTCGCCGGCGGCCGGTGGGTCGCTCTCGGCGGTGGGGGATACGAGATCGTCGACGTCGTGCCGCGCACCTGGACCCACCTCACGGCGATCGCCGCCCACCGCCCGATCCTGCCGGGGTCGGCGGTGCCGGAGGCGTGGCGCGAGCACGTCAACCGCCTGCTGGGTCGGCCCGCACCCACCCGGATGGGCGACCTGCCCGAGGGCGAGCCGATCTGGTGGCGCTCCTGGGACCTCGGCTATGACCCCTCCAACGAGGTCGATCGCGCCGTCATGGCGACCCGTCAAGCGGTCTTCCCGCTGCACGGGCTGGACGTCTGGTTCGACTGATCGCCCGCTTCGTCCGCGGCTGTTGGTGAAGTGATCGCCGGTCTTTGCGGCGTGTCGACTGGACTTTTCGTCACGAGCTGATCTCGCTGCTTCCCCTCGTGTCACTCCAGCCCCTAGAGTTACACGAGCACGCTCGGGGACCGTTCGCCGGAGGGGAAGCCGGCGCCGCGCGCGTGCATCCAATAGATCGAGGAGCAGCATGTCTACGGAGCGTCAGCTCGCCGAGGTCCGGTTCCTGACCGTGGCCGAGGTCGCCTCGATCATGCGGGTGTCGAAGATGACCGTCTACCGGCTCGTCCACGGCGGCGAATTGCCCGCAGTGCGGGTCGGCCGGTCCTTCCGGGTGCCAGAGGACCAGGTGCACGCTTACCTGCGCTCCTCCTACGTCGACACCGCGTGAGCGCAGCGTCACCCCAGTGGACGGGACGGACTCGGGTATGCCGGGCCGTCCCGTCCTCGTGTGGGGAGCGTGGCAGGGCGACCCGGTAGGCTGCCCCCAGCCTGATCGACATCACCATCGACGAGCTTTCTTTTCCCGGAACGCGAGGACACCCATGGGCTCAGTGATCAAGAAGCGCCGCAAGCGGATGGCCAAGAAGAAGCACCGCAAGCTGCTGCGCAAGACCCGCCACCAGCGCCGCAACCGCAAGTAGTCGGCGGCGCCCGGCATACGGGCTCGACGGCCCCTGTCCCCACGCGGGCGGGGGCCGTCGCCGTCCCCCTCAGGGGTATGCCGTGCGCGTCACCACACGAGGTCGCCGGAGTGTGGCGCGGGGCCCACTCGGGGGCGAGTCGAGCTACTCACGCGTAGGATTGGCGCAGGTGCCGTCACCCCGGCGCCGCTTTCCAGCGCCCACTGATGTGCAGCGCCCAGGCTCGACGAGGGAGGGACACCGATGGCCGAGGTCGTCCTGGTGACCGGCGTCTCGCGCTACCTCGGTGGTCGCTTCGCCCAGCAGCTGTCCAAGCGCAGCGACATCGGGCGCATCCTCGGCGTCGACGTCGTGCCGCCGCCTCACTCGATCGGGCGAGCCGAGTTCGTCCGCGCCGACATCCGCAACCCGATGATCGGGCGCATCATCAGCCAGGCCAAGGTCGACACCGTCGTGCACATGAACGTCTTGGCGACCCCGACCTCGGCCGGTGGGCGGGCCTCCCAGAAGGAGATCAACGTCATCGGCACGATGCAGTTGCTGGCCGCCTGTCAGAAGGCGCCGACGGTGGCGCGGCTCGTGGTGAAGTCGACGGCGTCGGTCTATGGCAGCTCCCCGCGTGATCCCGCCCTTTTCACCGAGGACACCGGGCCCAAGACGATGCCGACGAGCGGCTTCGGCAAGGACTCGGTCGAGGTCGAGGGCTATGTGCGCGGCTTCTCGCGCCGGCGGCCCGACGCCGAGATCACCCTGCTGCGGCTGGCCAATGTCATCGGGCCGGAGATCAAGACGGCACTGACCGACTACTTCTCGCTGCCGGTCCTGCCCGTCCCGCTCGGCTTCGACGCGCGGCTGCAGTTCCTTCACGAGGACGACGCGGTCGCGGCCATGGTGCAGGCGGTGACCGGACCGGCATACGGCATCGTCAATGTCGCCGGCGACGGGGTCATCACGGTGAGCCAGGCGGCCGCCCTCGTCGGTCGCCCGATCGTGCCGGTCCCCTTCGGGACCCAATATGTCGGCGCCCTGGTCAAGCGTGCCGGCCTGGCGGACTTCTCCTCCGACCAGCTGTCCTTCCTGTCCTACGGGCGCGGCCTGGACACCACTCGGATGCGGACGGTGATGAGCTTCAAACCGGCGCGCACGACTCGAGAGGCGTTCCAGGACTTCGCCGATCACGTGCCCCCGCTCGTGCCGGGCGCCGACACGGCCCTGGGCATGCTCAGCCAAACCCTCGGCGGGGCCGCGCGGGCCGCCACCGGCATGGTCGGGTCGATCGCCCGGCTGCGCTCCAAGGCGGTGGGCTGATGTCCGACTCGCGTAACGCCTTCGCGGCAGGTGCCGACCGGGCGGCCGGGGAGCGCCGCCGCCGGCAGGGCACGCCATTGGTGTCGCTGGCCGACGCTCCGGCGACGCCGCAGCCCGCGCCCGCCGCGACGCAACCGGCGCA
>CAZLGB010000062.1:0-16652 GCA_964558825.1 uncultured Intrasporangiaceae bacterium | reverse complement strand
GACCGGGACGTAAGCCGGGCGAGGGGCCGCGGCCGCGGTGGCCGCGCGTTGGCGGCGCAGCCAGCGCGACACCGGCCAGCCGATGGCGCCGATGAGGACCAGCCAGGGCAGCAGCACGCCGAGCACGGTGAGGGCGGCGTTGACGCTGGAGCCGAAGGCCTTCCAGCCCGACTTCAGCCCGCCGAGGAAGCCACTGGAGTCCTCGACCGGCACGGCCGCCGGGTTGGAGCTGATGGTGACGGTGATGGTCGAGGTGGCGGTCTTGCGGTTGAGGGCGTTGAGCTGACCCTGCAGCGAGTCGAGATCGGACTGGCGCCGGGTGACCTCCGCCTCGAGGGTGACCATCTGCTGCAGATCCTTGGCCTGGGCCAGGTAGGCCTTGACCTGGGCCACGCTGGCCTTCATGTTGTCGATGCGCGCCTGCAGATCGACGTAGCTGCCGGTGACGTCCTCGCTCGATGACGTCCGCTGCACCTCGACGCCCAGCTTGGAGAGTTGGTCGAGGGCCGCGCCGACCTTGTCGGGGGGGACCGCCAGGACGAGTTGGCCGTAGTTGCCCTGGCGGACTGCCGGCGAGCTGTTCTTGGCGGTCGTGGTCGTCGTGGACACGTCGGGCGTCGCCGGCGTGGCGTTGACCGTCTCACTGAGGACGTTGCCGCCGACGCCTGCTGCGACGGTGCGCACGGCGGCGGCGGCGATGCGCACGTCGTCGACGGTGAGGAACATCCCGACGGTGGTGACGATCTTGCGGTCATCGGCGATCGTTGCGCTCGTGCCGGCCACCTCGGGCGCACCAGCCGCTGTCCCGGCGGCCGCATCGGCGCCCTTGGCCTGCGAGGCGGCGCCCTGGTCCTGGGCTTGGGCCGGCCCCACGGCGGACGACCCGGACGAGGACGCTCCGCACGCGCCCACCGAGACCAGGGCCAGCAGCCCGGCGACGAGCAGGGCCACCCAGCGGGCTCTGCGGCCGAGGCGGGGGCGGGCAGGCCTCGGGAGGCTCGGGGTCGGTGTCGCGATGGAACTCATGGCTGCTCCTCGGGTCGACGTCGCTGCCGATCACACGGCGTGTCGCCCGCTAAGAGCCGTTAGCCGTCCCCTGAGGTTCCCGGCTACGTGTTGCGATCCGATCTCGGTCGGATCACGGATCGGATGGCCCTCGTCACTCCTTCGGGGTGAGGGTGAGGCTGACCGAGTTGATGCAATAGCGCTGATCGGTCGGGGTGCCGTATCCCTCGCCCTCGAAGACATGCCCGAGGTGCGAGCCGCAGGTGGCGCAGCGGACCTCGACCCGCGGCCGTCCGGGGATGGAGCGGTCCTCGAGGTAGTGGACCCGGTCCTCGGCCAGCGGCGCGTAAAACGACGGCCATCCGCAGTGCGAGTCGAACTTGGTGTCGCTGCGGAACAGCTCGGCTCCACACGCCCGGCAGGAGTAGACCCCCTCGGTGGTCGTGTCGGTGTATTCCCCGGTGAAGGGGCGCTCGGTGCCGGCCTCGCGCAGCACGTGGAACTCCGCGGGGGTCAGCCGCTGGCGCCACTGGGTGTCGGTGAGGTTCACGGCATACGGCTCGGTCACTGGCCGATCCCTCCGCGCAGGGCCAACCGCACGACCTGGGGCTCGTGATCGGAATCCTGGTCGGGGAAGGCCGAATTGGTGTGGACGATGTCGTAGACGAAGGCAGGATACTTCGCGCCCTTGGGTGCGACCGTCAACGCGGGGCTGACGAGGATGTGGTCGAGGACCTGCGAATTGCCCTCGAAGACATAGCTCCAGCGCTCGGCGGGGGGCAGCGTGCGCGGCAGGTCGACGAGGGCGGTGGAGCCCGACCCGACGAGCAGGTCTGCCGTGGCGCTGAATTCGTAGTCGTTGACATCTCCGGCGACGACCAGCCGCGCCGCCGGATCGGCCGCGAGCAGCTGGTCGGCGAAGGCGCGCACGACGCTGGCCTGGGCGTTGCGCTGGGCCTCGCTGAAGCGCACCGGCGGCTGCCACCGGCCGAAGAGCGGGTCGTCGCCGCCCTTGGAGGCGAAATGCAGCGCGACGACGAAGACAGTTCGTCCGCGGAAGCGGAACTCGCCGACGAGTGGCTTGCGGCTGTCGGTCCACGCCGGATCCGCCGGGGCGATGCGCCCGGGCGAGATCGACAGGGCCGTCGAGCTGCCGGTGCCGACCACGCTGACGGCGGTCGTGGCGTCACCACCGGGTCGGTCGACGAACTCGACGTCGCGATCGGGTCGGAAGAGGAAGACCTGACGGATGTTGCCGCCGGGCTGACCGCCGTCGGCCAGGTCGACCGGGTCGATCCACCGCGCGTGGTATACCGGTCCGCCGGCCGCCGCAATGGCGTCGACGAAGCGGCTGACGGTCAGGGTGGAGCTGACCACCCCGTCGTCGGCCGGGCCGGTGTTGTCCTGGATCTCCTCGAGGGCGAGGATGTCCGGGCTGGCGAGGTTGTGGACGACCTGGGCCGCCAGCCGGTCGAACTTGCTCTGCGGATTGCTCGGCGAGAGGTTTTCGACGTTGAAGGTCGCCACCGCCAACTGGTTGTTGGTCTGCGGTGTGGTCGTCTCGCGGGTGAAGCCGCCCGGGGCGACCGTCGGCGGGCTGGTGACCAACAGCTTGTAGTTGGCGAAGCTGTAGTCCAGGACGCCGCTCACCTCGCCGGTCAGGGTGTCTCCGACGGTGGCCGCCGGCATGGTGCCGGTCGGCAGCAGCGCGTCGTCGAGCTGGATGCGCATGGCGTTGGGGGTGGCGTAGGAGCCGTAGACGACTCCTCCGGCCGAGCTGACGAGGGCCCCGGTTGCTCCACCGGGCACGACCGGGATCTCACCGAAGGACGCCGTCGGACCGACGACTCGGGCGTCGCGTACGGCCACGCGCATGCCCTCCATCGACTCGTAGAAGTCGATCGCGTCGCGGGTGACGTCGAAGACGGCCGAGGCGTACTCGACGCTGCCGGGGCCCTGGGCGTCGATCGTCTGGGGCGGCGCGACGCGATCGACGCCGATGACGACCGGCGCGGGCAGCGGGTTGCCCGAGGACGTCACGGTGATGGCAGGCCCGGTGATCTCGGTCGTCGTGAGGTTGTCATTGCCGCCGGAGCCGCCGGGGCGGAACTCGGTGACATTGCCGTCGACACTCAGCGCGTCACCGACGGCCACCGTGGGCGCCGAGCGGGTGAAGACGTAGATCCCTTCGCTGGTCGCCGGATCGGCGTCCATCGTCGTCACGTCCTGCATCCAGAAGCCACCCGGGCCCACGGCGGTGACCACACCGACGACTCCGTTGACCCGTTGCCCGGCAAGCGGGGACAGGTGTGACGCACCGTGGATCTGGTGGATCGTCTCGATGGGGTCGGGCGGAGGCTCGACGGCGCAGGAGCGCACCGCGGCCGTCGAGTTCTCCGGGGTCGGTGCACCCACGGTGAAGTCCGCCGCGTTGTTGTCGGTGTCGACGCACGGATTGCTGCGAGCCACCGACGTGGTGTTGGACGTCGCGGGCGCTGGGGCCCCCTCGAACAGTGATGCCGCTCCCCAGCCGAGGTAGTCGACCGTCGTCCCGCCGGCGTCGAGCAGCGCGAGCTTGGCGCCGCTAGCCGACATCGCGGTGGTTCCGACGACATCGGGAGTCGGCAACGCGGTGGCGCCGGTGTTGGCGCCGGCCGCCTGCTGGACGAGGAACATCGCACCAGCGGCGATGCTGCCGGAGAGCGTCGTCGTGGTCGCCGTCGTGCCGGTCGCGGAGAAGTACTGCAGCTTCCATCCGGTGAGGTCGACGGGCGCGTTGCTGCGGTTGAACAACTCGACGAAGTCGTTGCGCCACACGGCCCCACTGTTGCCGCCTCCGCCATAGGCCTCGGAGATCACCACCGTCGTCGAGGCTGCGGCGGCACTGGGCGCGCCCGACACCGCGGCTGCAGCGACGACGGGGAGCAGGGCAAGAGCGCCGACCCGGCGCGTGGCACGTCCTGACATGATCTCGACCCTTCGCTAGGGGAGTTGGAAAGGCGGTGCAGATGGCCAACATATGCCGTGCCGGGGCCGGCCGCGCGAGATGCGAGTCGCCGAGTTTCAGCGGCCGGGTGAGCGGCTCGAGCCATGCGATAGTGGCGGGTATGCCGGACGCCCACGTCGAGTGCCCGACCCCCGACGGTGACGCGCGCTCGGTCCGTGTCTCGAGCCCCGACCGGGTCATGTGGCCGGACCAGGGCATCACCAAGCTCGAGCTGGCGCAGTATGTCCGTGATGTGGGGGCGGTCTTCCTCGGTCGGGTGGGCGCGCGTCCGATGACCTTGCAGCGATTCCCGGGCGGGATCGACGGCGAGGAGTTCTATTCCAAGAACCCGCCCAAGGGGCTGCCCGCCTGGGTGCGCACGGTGACGATGACCTATCCGTCCGGGCGCAAACACCCGCAGCTGGTCGTCGACGAGATCGCCACCGCGGTGTGGGCCGTTCAGATGAACACCGTGACCTTCCACCCCTGGCCGGTTCGCATGACCGACGCGCCCACGGCGCTGGACCAGCCCGACGAGTTGCGCATCGATCTCGACCCGCAGCCGGGGCGCGGCTTCGGCGACGCGGTCGCGGCGGCATACGCCTTGCGCGAGGTGCTGGCCGACGCGGGGCTCACCGGCTTTCCCAAGACCTCCGGCAACCGCGGAGTCCACGTCTACTGCCCCATCGAGCCGCGCCGCGAGTTCCTCGACGTGCGTCACGGGGTCATCGCCATCGCCCGCGAGCTGGAGCGTCGTCACCCCGACCTCGTCACGACGGCCTGGTGGAAGGAGGAGCGCGGCGAGCGGATCTTCGTCGACTACAACCAGGCCTGCCGCGATCGCACCATCGCCGCGGCCTACAGCCCCCGCCCGCTGCCTGGCGCCCCCGTGTCGATGCCGCTCGCGTGGGAGAGCCTCGCGCAGGTCGACCCGCGCGACTTCACCATTCGCACGGTGCCGACGATCGTCGCGGCACAGGGCGATCCGTGGGCGGCATACGACGCGTCGGTGGGTGATCTCGCGACGGCCATGCAGTGGTGGGAGCGTGACGTCGCCGACGGGCTGCCCGAGCTCGCCTTCCCCCCGGACTATCCGAAGATGCCGGGCGAGCCGCCGCGGGTGCAGCCGTCGAAGAAGCGCTATGCCGACGAGGACTACGAGCCGGGGGGAGCGGGCTATCTGCGCGCCCACCCCGAGCGACCGCCGCGCGCATAGCCCTCAGCTCAGCACGTCACCCAGGTCGTATGCCGGTGCCCGCTCGACCTGCTCGAGTCGGCAGGAGCGCGGGTCGCGGTCGGGGCGCCAGCGCAGGAAGGTCACGGCGTGGCGGAAGCGGTGCCCTTCCATCTGGTCGAAGGCCACCTCCACGACCCGCTCGGGTCGCACGGGCACGAAGGCCGCGTCCTTGGCCGAGGAGAAGCGCGACCTGGCCGTTGCGGCCTCGCGGACCTGACCCGAGTCGTCGCGCACGACCAGCGGCGCGAAGTCCTCGACGAGCTTGCGCCGGGTGGCCATGGGGAAGGCCGCGATCCCGCCGACAGGGATGAGGTGCTCCTCGCCCTGCCAGTCGCCATAGAGCCCGAGCAGCAGCGAGCCGACACCCTCGCCGGAGGTGTGCACCCGGTAGCCGAAGACCACGGCCTCGGCGGAGCGCTTGTGCTTGACCTTGAGCATGACCCGCTTGCCCGGGGCGTATGCCGTGTCGAGGTCCTTCGCGACGACCCCGTCGAGGCCGGCGCCCTCGAAATGCTCGAACCACAAGCGGGCCAGCTCGGGGTCGGTCGTCAGCCGGGTGAGGTGGATGGGGTCGGCAGGGGAGAGGTGGGCGAGCGTCTGCTCCAGCCGAGCCCGGCGCTGGGCGAAGGGCGCGACGGTCAACGACTCGTCGCCAAGGGCGAGCACGTCGAAGCACACGAGCTCGGCCGGCGTCTCGACCGACAGCTTGCGCACCCGCGACTCGGCCGGGTGGATCCGCTGGGAGAGGCGCTCCCAGTCGAGCCGCTCGGCACCCGGCGTGCCGGAGCGCACGACGATCTCGCAGTCGAGGGCGCACCGCTCGGGCAGCAGGCGGCGCACGTGCTCGACGACCTCGGGGAAGTAGCGGGTCAGCGGTTTGGTGCCGCGGCTCGCCAGCTCGATCTCGTCGCCGTCGCGCAGGACGATGCAGCGAAAACCGTCCCACTTGGGCTCATAGGCCAGCCGTGGCCCCACGGGGACCTCGCCCACGGCCTTGGCGAGCATGGGCTGGACCGGGAGCTCGATCGGCAGACGCATGAGCGGCATTCTCTCCCGCGCGCCGCCGGTCGCGGCCCAATCCTCGGTCACGAGGGCGCGCGCAGCCACCGACCCATGAGGCTGCCGTCCTGCTCGACCAGCAGGTGCGGGCGGAAGCGCTGGGCCATCTGCTCGGCCGACACGATCCGCCGTCCGGATCCGCCGACGATGCTCGGCGCCACCGTGAGATCGAGCTCGTCGAGCAGGTCGGCGGCGAGCAGCGTGCCGAGGAAGGTCGGTCCGCCCTCGGTGAGGATGTGGTGAAAGCCCCTGTCGTGCAAGCTCTGCAGGGCGAGGGCGAGATCGACGTCGATCTCCCCGGCGACGATGACGTGGTCCGGGCCGAGCGCGCTCTCGAGCCGCGAGCGACCGGGGGATCGAGCAGGGGTGATGGCCAGGACGGGCGCTGCCTCGTCACGCACGAGCAGCGAGGCGGGCAACGCGCCCGACGCGGTGACCAGGGCGAGGGGCATTACCGCCGCGCGGCCGGATGCCGCGCGCAGCCCGGCATACGGCTCGGCCAGGGTGAGTGCCCCATAGCCCTCGGCGCGCGCGGTGCCGGCCCCGATCAGCACGAGATCGGACAGGGCCCGCAGCAGTTCGAAGACGACGTGATCGGCGGGCGTGTTGATCGTCCCTGACCGGCCGTCCGCTCCTTGTGCTGCACCGTCGAGGGTGCTGACCATGTTGCCGCGCAACCAGTTTCGAGCGTCGGCCGACGGAGCGTATGCCGTGGCAAGGGCCTCGAGGTCGAGCTCGGCCCCGAGCGGATAACGTCCGGCGAGAGCGTCGGGCGCGAGCAACAAGCGCATTCGCCCAGTATGGGGGAGGGTCCCTATTGCGCGTCGTGTCGGTTACGGCAGGATGACGCCATGGCAAAAAGCAAAGGCAAGGGCGCCAAGAAGGCTGCCAAGAAGAAGGACTCCGACAAGGCCGTGACGAGCGACCTCACTCTCTCGGCCAAGGCGGCCAAGGCCGCCGAAAAGGCCGCCGCGCGGGAGGCCAAGGAAGCCGAGGCGGCCGCCAAGGCTGCGGCGAAGGACGCCGCCAAGGGCAAGGGCAAGTCCAAGGACAAGTCCAAGGACAAGACCCCCGTGGCCCCGCCGACCTCTGGCGGCCCCAACGCAGCGCCGCTCGTCTATGACGTCCCCGCCGACGTCGAGCCGGTCTCCAAGAAGCTCGCCCCGGAGGTCCCGATCAGCGAGGTGCTGCGGGTGCGCCGCGGCTTCGTGCTGGCCGACGTCGACCCGGCCTCGACGCCGGGCTTCGACGGCGGGCGCAAGCGCGCGGAGGAGGCGCTCACGGCATACGCCCCGGAGATCGGGGAGTGGCAGGAGCGCCTTTTCGCCGAGACCAAGGGCGGCGGCACGCGCAGTCTGCTCATCGTCTTGCAGGGCCTCGACAGCGCCGGCAAGGGCGGCATCGTCCGGCACGTCATGAGCAACGCCGACCCGGCCGGCATCAAGGCGACCGCCTTCAAGGCCCCGACCGAGGAGGAGCGGGCCCACGATTTCCTCTGGCGCATCCGCAAGGCGCTGCCGGGCCCCGGCCAGATCGGTGTCTTCGACCGCTCGCACTACGAGGACGTGCTCGTCACCAAGGTGCGCAAACTCGTCCCGGCCGGCGAGGTCACCAAGCGTTTCCCGATCATCAACGCCTTCGAGCGTGAGGTCATCGAGTCGGGCACCGACATCCTCAAGGTCTTCATGTACATCTCCCGCGACGAGCAGCGCGCCCGGCTGCTGGAGCGCCTCGAGCGTCCCGACAAGCGCTGGAAGTACACCCCCGGCGACACCGACAACCGGGCCTTCTGGGACGACTACATGAAGGCCTTCCAGACGATGCTCTCGCGCACCTCCACGGTGGCGGCTCCCTGGTATGTCATCCCGGCCAACAACAAGTGGTTTGCGCGGTATGCCGTGCAGCAGCTCATCCTCGAGCGGCTGCGGGCGATGAGCCCCGACTGGCCGGTGCCCGACTACGACATCGACGCCGAGATCGCCCGGGTCAAGCAGTCCTGAGCGCGGGCGAGCCGCTGCTCGCCCAGGCCTGAGCTGTGCCTGAGAACGCGGACGGACCGAGACGGTTTGGACTCCTCTCGGTCCGTCCGCTAATGTCTACACCGCACCGAGCCGGGAAGTTACACGGATGGTGTTCCTGCGGACGTAGCTCAGTTGGTAGAGCGCAACCTTGCCAAGGTTGAGGTCGCGAGTTCGAGCCTCGTCGTCCGCTCGGAGGTAGACCGCCTTCACGGTGGAGTGGCCGAGAGGCGAGGCAGCGGCCTGCAAAGCCGCGTACACGGGTTCAAATCCCGTCTCCACCTCGGGCTCCATCGCACGGTCGGAGCACTCCTAGGGCGATTAGCGCAGTGGTAGCGCGCTTCCTTGACACGGAAGAGGTCACTGGTTCAAACCCAGTATCGCCCACCAGATGACAGCAGTCAGAGCCCGATTCCTTGCCCGAGGAGTCGGGCTCTTCCGCTGCGAGGTGACGAACAGACAGTGACGACCGGCGGCCGCATCAAGAGTGCCTCCGACATCGCTACGCGATGGAGCACCCTCCACTGACCCGGCACCGTCGTCGCGACGGCCGGCAGCTACGAGGTCATGCCCTCGGGGTCCGCCCGGGCGACCGTCGGCATTGACCCCGGTCACTGGCTCAAAACCCAGCATCGCCACCAGAATCGAACGGCCCCCGACCAGCAGGTATGCCGGTCCGCGGCCGTTTCGCGGTCACGCGGCGCAGCTATCCGAGGTAGCCAGGGAGACCGGCGGCCTCGGGGGAGCTGGCCAGATAACGGGCGTAGGCGACCTTGGCGGCATAGTCGTCGGGGTCGGCCTTCTGGATGTCGGCCAGGGTCAGCTTCATCGGGTCGATCTCGGTGGTGAGTTGCTCGTCAAAGATGACCCGAAACGGCGCGCCGGGCGATGGCCGACAACGCCTGCTCCACCGACGCCTTCGCCGCGGATCTGACCTCGGGGCTGGCTCAGCTTCGGCCGCGCGGTGCGGTGGCCGCGACCGTGCTGGCGAGAGTCACGGCCATGTTGACCGGCCGGCTCGGGCACTCGGTCGAGACCCGTCAGGTGCGCACTCCCGCCGAGGTGCTCACAGCGCTCACCGAGGTGGCGCCGGGCTCGACCGTCGCGCTGGCCGCGGGGGAGTATGCCTTCACCCAGCCTCTCGTGCTGCTCGACGGCGTGACCCTGCGGGGTGCTGCCAAGGGCACGACGGTCATTCGCTCGTCGGCGCCGGATGCTGCCGTCGTCGTGCTGACCGGTGCCCGCGTCGACCTGGCCGACTTCTCGCTCGTGCTCGACACGACGGTGTCCTCCTCGGGCGTCGTGGCCGGCCCGGCCGCGTCGGTCGCCTTGACCCGAGTGCGCATCAGCGGGGCGCACATCGGCGCCGACGGACTCGGGGGCGCCGGCGTGCAGATGTCCGGCACGGGCACCGAGGGAGCGGGCCGGGGGACGACTCTCGAGGTCACCGACTCCGACCTGGACCACAACGGCTGGACGGGGATCGCCGTCGGGGGTGGTCATCGGGTGAGCGTGCTGCGCACGCAGGTCACCGCCAACGGGCAGTGTGGTGTGTGCTTCTTCGGGGCCGCGTCGGGGTCGGTCCAGGAGAGCACCTTCACCGACAACGCGGTCGCCCTGGGCGCCGCTGAGAGCGCCGCACCGACGTGGCTCGGCAATGTCGTCACCGGGGGATCGGTGGGCGCTCAGCTGGACGGCAACGCCGCCGCGACGATCGACGGGCTGCTCGTCACCGGGGCGACCAAGGCCTCGATCATCTTCTCCGGACACTCGGCCGGGGCCATCAGCGGTGCCACGTGCCGCACCTCGCCCTACGGCATCGTCGTGTCCGACAGCGCGACGCCGACCATCGGGACGATCACCTGCCCGGTCGCCCGGCTCGCGAGCGGCTGAGCGCCGATCGCCTCCGGCCCCGCCTGCCGTATGCCGTGCCGGCTCGCATGGCAGGCTGACCCCCATGCCACTGCCGCGGGTCTGGGTCAACGGTGCTCTGGTCGACGGTCGCGGTGCCACCATCGCGCCGCTCGACCATGGCCTGGTCGTCGGCGACGGGGTCTTCGAGGCGACGAAGATTCTCGACGGGGTGCCCTTCGCCCTCACCCGGCACCACGACCGGATGAGCCGTTCGCTCGCCGGGTTGGGGCTGCCGGCGGCCGACCGCGCGAGGTTCGCCGACGGCATACGCGCGGTGCTCGAGGCGGGGCCGCCCATCGCCTTCGGCAAGCTGAGATGGTGGGTGACCGGGGGAGTGGGCCCACTCGGCAGCGACCGCGCCGGCACCGACGCCCCTGGCGATCCCACCTACGTCGTGGCCGCCGAGGCGATCGACCCGCCACCGGCCACGACGGCGATCCACGTCGTGCCGTGGACCCGCAACGAGCGCGCGGCCACCGCCGGGCTCAAGACGACGTCCTATGCCGACAACGTCGTCGCCCTGGCCGCGGCCAAACGGGTGGGCGCGAGCGAGGCGGTCTTCGCCAACACCCGCGGAGAGCTGTGCGAGGGCACCGGCTCCAATGTCTTCGTCGTCATCGACGGCGAGCTGCTCACCCCGTCGCTGGACAGCGGGGCGCTGCCGGGCGTCACCCGTGACCTGTTGCTCAAGTGGGCCCACGACGGCGGATTGCCCATCCACGAGCGGCAATTGCCGTTGTCGGTGCTCTACACGGCTGACGAGGTCTTCCTCACCAGCTCGACCCGCGACGTGCAACCGGTGGTCGCCGTCGACGACCGGCTGGTGGCGTCCGGTCCGCTCACGGCTGCCGCGGCTGCGGCCTTCCGCGCTGGTGCAGCGCGTGACGGGATGGATCCCTGAGCGGATTAGCGGCGGGCGGGCCAGCCCGCTATCCTTGCCCTTCGCGGCCCAGCCTGCTGGACGCACCCGGATGTGTAGCTCAGTTGGTTAGAGCGTTCGCTTCACACGCGAGAGGTCAGGGGTTCGAGTCCCTTCACATCCACGTGAAAGCTGTGGCCGCCGTTTTGGCGTTGCTCGCGGCGGGGGTCCATGTCTACATCTACGTCCTCGAGGCCGTGCGATTCGACCACCCGACGACTCGCGCGGTCTTTCGGATCCGCTCCGAGGAGCAGGCCGCCGCGATCAAGCCGTGGGCCTACAACCAGGGCTTCTACAACCTCTTCCTCGGCTTGGCCGTCGTCATCGGCGTGGTCCTGCTCGGTGCCGGGCATGACGTCGCCGGCACGACGGCCATCGTCTTCGGCTGTGCGGTGATGCTCGCCGCCGCCACCTTGTTGGCGATCTCCGACCGCGCCATGGCTCGCGCTGCGCTCGTGCAGGGAATGGCCCCAGCGCTCGCCTTGATCGCCGTCCTGCTGGCCCGCTGAAGTGTCGGGTCGCCCCAGGACCCAGGGGTATGCCGTTGCCTCGGTCCTGCTCGGCGGCATGCTCTTCGGGACGGCCGGGGTCGCGCAATCCTTCGCGCCGGCTGGTGCGCACCCGGTCGCGGTGGGGGCGGCCCGACTCTCGGTCGGCGCCTTGGTGCTCGCGCTCGTGCTCGTCCTGCGCGGTCGCGGCCTCGGCGGTGTCCGGGAGATCGCCCGCAGCCGTGCCGGGTGGCTGGCGGCGGCGGGGGCCGCGGCATACCAGCCGTTCTTCTTCGCGGGGATCATGCTCGCCGGCGTCCCCCTCGGGACCCTCGTCGCGGTGGGGAGCGCGCCGCTCTTCACGGGGTTGCTCGGCTGGACCGTGCGCGGCGAACGACCCTCGGGCGGCTGGCTCGCCGCGACCGCGATCTGCGTGGCCGGCCTGGGGCTGATCACGGGGGCGGGAGCCGCGGCAGGCAGTCTCGCCGGGCTGGCCCTCACGGCTGGGGCGGGGCTGTCGATCGCGGCCTACACGGTCGCGGCCAAGACGCTGCTCGCGCGTGGCCGCGAGACCCTCGAGGTGACCGCCTCGGCCTTCCTGCTCGGGTCGGTCGTCATGGTGCCGGTCGCGGCCGTCCTCGGCCTCGGCTGGCTGCTGCAGCCCGCAGGGGCGCTCGTCGCGGCATACCTCGGCATCGCGACCATGGGCGTGGCCAATGTCTGGTACGCCAGTGGGCTGGGGCGGCTGCCGAGCGCGACGACGGCCACCCTCGGGCTCGCCGATCCGCTTACGGCCACGCTGCTCGGATCTCTGCTGCTCGGCCAACGGATCGGTGGCCTGGGCGCTGCCGGCCTGGCTCTGCTGTGCCTCGGGCTCGTCCTGCAGGCACTGTGGGCCGGGCGCAGCGAGCGGATGCCGCCCGCCGGTCGGCTCGGCTGAGCCCGCTCCGACGCTGCTCATCGAGTATCCCCATGGCCCGCGACGGGACATGGGGATACGCAATCCCTCGCGTCCCCTGTTGCCCCTTCGGCGCACCCTAGGTAGAATAAGACCATGGGTACGCCACGGATGACCGGACCGACGCGAGACGTCCTGCGGGTGCTGCTGGAGGCACATCCGGAGTCGTGCTACGGCTTGGAGGTCGTCACCCGCACCGGGCTGCCCAGCGGCACGGTCCACCCCATCTTGGCGCGCCTCGAGGTTTCGGGCTGGGGAGCCAGCGATTGGGAGCAGATCGATCCCGCCGAGCACGGTCGACCGCGCCGGCGCTACTACCGCCTGACGCCCAAGGGGCGAGAGGCCGCGGTCGCGGCCCTGCAGCGAGCGGAGGCCGAGCGGGCGCGTCGCACGCGGCGGGACGAGCCGGGGTGGGCGACATGAGCGACCGGCCGTCCTCGCGACGTGAGGCCTTCCTGCTGCGGCTGGCCATCAACTGGATCCCGGCTCCCTTCCGGGCGCGCTATGGCGAGGAGCTGCGGGCCGAGCTGGCCGAGCTGCCGCCGGCCGAGCGCAACGGCTATCTGCTGGCCTTCGTGCGCGGGGTGCCGGCGTTGCGCTGGGCGCTGCGCGGTGCCCTGCCCCGCCGCTCGCTGCGCTGCCGGATCGGGTGGCACTCCAACGCGCGCGTCCACGACAACCCCGAGAACAGGCGCGCCGAGGCGCTGGTCTGCCGCCGCTGCGGCCGAGTCCACGACCGGGCGGAATACGACCGCAAGGGCACCAAGGACGTCAACGCGCTCGCGTGGGGGACCGTGCACCTGCCGCACTGACCGCGCGCCCGCGAAAGGCGCGAGCGGCGGGGGACGACCGCCCGATAGCCTTGGGCGGTATGCCGCGCGGGGCCGCCCGCGCGCCCTCACGTCAGGAGCCGCTCGTGTCCGCCAGCATCACCGTGTCCGTCGCCGGAGTCGAGCGATCGGTCGCGGCGGGCACCACTGCGGCGGCCCTCTTCGAGGGTGACCGTGCGGTCGTCGTCGCCCGCGTCGACGGCGAGTTGCGCGACCTCGCCCACGTGCTCGCCGAGGGCGACGCGGTCGAGCCGGTGCGCGTCGACGAGCCCGACGGGCTGGCCGTGCTGCGCCACTCGTGTGCTCACGTGCTCGCCCAGGCCGTCCAGCAGGTCAACCCCGACGCCAAGCTCGGCATCGGCCCGCCCATCCGCGACGGCTTCTACTACGACTTCAAGGTCGACACGCCCTTCACGCCCGAGGACCTCAAGAAGCTCGAGGGCGTCATGCAGCGGATCATCAACGAGGGCCAGACCTTCGTGCGCCGCGAGGTCAGCGACGACGACGCGCTCGTCGAGCTGGCGAGCGAGCCCTTCAAGTGCGAGCTCATCGGGCTCAAGGGCGGCTCCGGTGGCGACATGGAGGACGCCGCAGAAGGCGCGAGTGTGGAGGTCGGCGGCGCCCAGCTGACGATCTACGACAACCTCCGCAAGGACGGCAGCCGCGCCTGGGGCGACCTGTGCCGCGGCCCGCACATCCCGTCGACCAAGCTGCTCGGCAACGCCTTCAAGGTCATGCGCAGCAGCGCGGCATACTGGCGCGGCGACCAGCGCAACGAGCAGTTGCAGCGGGTCTACGGCACGGCCTGGCCGACCAAGGCCGACCTCACGGCATACCTCGAGCGGCTCGCCGAGGCCGAGCGGCGCGACCACCGCAAGATCGGCGCGGAGCTCGACCTGTTCTCCTTCCCCGACGAGATCGGCTCGGGGCTGCCGGTCTTCCACCCCAAGGGCGGGGTGCTCAAGCGTGAGATGGAGGACTACGTCCGTCGGCGCCACATCGAGGAGGGCTTCCTCTATGTCGGCACGCCGCACATCAGCAAGGAAGGGCTCTTCCACACGTCGGGGCACCTGCCGTACTACGCCGACACGATGTTCCCGCCCATGCAGATGGAGGGCAGCGACTATTACCTCAAGGCGATGAACTGCCCCATGCACAACCTCATCTACAAGGCGCGGGGGCGTTCCTACCGCGACCTGCCGATGCGGCTGTTCGAGTTCGGGTCGGTCTATCGCTTCGAGAAGTCCGGCGTCATCCACGGCCTCACCCGAGTGCGGGGCTTCGCCCAGGACGACAGCCACTCCTATGTCACCAAGGAGCAGGCAGCCGACGAGATCAAGCACCTGCTCAACTTCTGTCTCGGGCTCTTCCGCGACTTCGGGCTCGACGACTTCTACCTCGAGCTGTCCACGCGCGATGACTCCAAGAAGGACAAGTTCATCGGCTCGGAGGAGCAGTGGGCCGAGGCGACCCGGGTGCTCGAGGAGGCCTGCCTCGAGTCGGGGCTCGATCTCGTGCCCGACCCGGGTGGCGCCGCCTTCTACGGCCCCAAGGTCTCGGTGCAGGCCAAGGACGCCATCGGGCGCACCTGGCAGCTGTCGACGATCCAATACGACTTCAACCAGCCGCAGGGTTTCGGGCTGGAATACCAGGCCGCCGACGGCACCCGCCAACAGCCGGTGATGATCCACTCGGCCAAGTTCGGCTCGATCGAGCGCTTCATCGGCGTGCTCACCGAGCACTATGCCGGTGCCTTCCCTCCGTGGCTCTCGCCGGTGCAGGTGCTCGGCGTGCCGGTCGCCGAGGAGTATGCCGATCACCTCCGTGGCGTGCTCGATCGCCTTGCGGCACAAGGGGTCCGGGTCGAGCTCGACGAGTCCGACGACCGCTTCCCCAAGAAGATCCGCAATGCCTCCAAGTCCAAGGTGCCCTTCACCCTCATCGCCGGCGCTGAGGACCAGGAGGCCGGCGCGGTGAGCTTCCGGATGCGCGACGGCAGCCAGCGCAACGGCATACCCGTCGACGAGGCGATCGAGACCATCCTCGACGCGATCCGCACCCGCGCCCAGGTCTAGCTGAGCCGCTGGGGCGCCACATGACAGGGCAGGGGGAGCGATGACGACGATGCCACCGGGTTGGTATGCCGATGCGCAGGGGCAGCCACGCTGGTGGGATGGCCAGGCGTGGGGGCTCAGCGCGCGCGAGACCCAAGACGGTAAGACGATGGCGATGCTCTGCCACCTGGCCCTGCTCGTCCTGCCGGTCGTGGCGGCCGTCGTCATCCGCTTCACCGTGGGCAAGAAGGACGCCTTCGTGCGCCACCACAGCAGCGAAGCTGCCAACGCTCAGTTGCTCTTCTTCGTCGTGTGGATAGGCGCCGCGATCTACATGATGACCTCCGGCGTGTCGCAGGCCGCTGTCTCGTCGACCGCGGTGCCATGGGGGTTCCTCATCGGCTGGGGCATCGCCATGGGCGATTTCCTCGTCAGCGCGATCTTCTGTGCTCGGGCCGCCATCAAGGCCTATCGCGGCGTGCTCTACCGCTATCCCCAGCCCATCCGGCTCATCCCCGGCGCCCTGCCTCGAGGCAGCCGGCTCTGATCGGGCAACCGCCGATCGTCGTGCGTTCACGTGTGCCGCGAAGCGCGCGTCAAGAACACCGGGCCCGCCGCTAAGGACGCGTGAAGGCCCGCCCGCGGACGCGGCGAGGGAGAGACCCTGAGGTCATGGTTCACGCGTGGATAGACGGCCACCCGGGGATGACCCGGCTCGCCGCCGTGGTCCTTCCCCTCACCGCCGGCGCCCTGGTGTATGCCGTGCGAGACGGCTTCTCCCAGTCGACGGCGGCGGTGCTCTTCGCCCTGCTTGTCGTCGTCATCGCAGCCGCGGGCGACCGGATCGCCGGTCTGTTGGCCGCCCTGTCGAGCGCGGTGTGGTTCGACTTCTTCTGCACGACGCCCTACCTGAGCTTTGCCATGACCCAGCGCGACGACCTCGAGCTGGCCTTCGTCATGGTCGTCGTCGGCGTGTGCGTCACCGAGTTGGCGCTGTGGGGCCGGCGCGAGCAGGCCGAGGCGGGCCGCCAGGCCGGCTTCGTCGACGGCGTGCTCGAGCTGTCGACCGCGGCGCGCGAGCACGCCGCGGGCGACAGCTCGGTCCTGGCCCACCAGATCGCTGCGGCGATCACCGCGGTGCTCGGGTGTGAGCGGTGCACCTTCGCCGCCGGCCCCTTCGCCGG
>CAZLGB010000061.1:0-16744 GCA_964558825.1 uncultured Intrasporangiaceae bacterium | reverse complement strand
TCGGTCGGGCCGCTGGGGCTCGCGGCGCGGCAGCGCTCCTTCGACGTGCCCGGCGCGATCCGCGCCCTGCCCCCCTTCGACTCACGCCGCCACCTGCCCTCGCGGCTGGCCTCGCTGCGCCAACTCGACGGGCGCTCGGCCGTGCGCACGCGCGGGCAGGGCACCGAGTTCGACTCGCTGCGCGACTACGTCGAGGGCGACGATGTCCGCTCGATCGACTGGCGAGCCACCGCACGCCGCCACCACGTCGTCGTGCGCACCTGGCAGCCCGAGCGCGACCGCCGGGTCATCCTCCTGCTCGACACCTCGCGCACCTCGGCCGCGCGCATCGGCGACACCCCTCGGCTGGATGCCGCCATGGATGCCGCGCTGTTGCTGGCCGCACTGGCGTCGCGGGCCGGCGACCGGGTCGACTTCCTCGCCGGCGACCGGTGGCTGCGCGCCCGGGTGGCCGCCTCCCCCAATCGCACGACGCTGCTGTCCGATCTCGTGCAGGCCATGGCCCCGCTCGAGCCCGCACTGCTGGAGGCCTCGTGGCCCACCTTGGCCAGCGCCGTCAACGACATCTCCCGGCGCCGATCCCTCGTCGTGCTGCTCACCCCGCTCGACCCGGCGGCGGTGCAGGAGTCGCTGCTGCCGACCCTGGCCACCTTGACCTTGCACCACCGGGTCGTGCTCGCCTCGGTGTCCGACCCGGCCCTCGCGGCGATGGCCGCGGCCCGCACGACGACCACCGAAGCGTATGCCGCGGCCGCCGCCGAGCGCACCCTCGCCCTGCGAGAGCGCACCGCAGCCGTGCTGAGCCGGCTGGGGGTCGCCGTGATCGACGGGCCGCCCGAGCTGCTCCCGCCGCGGCTGGCCGACCACTATCTGATGCTCAAGGCGCAGGGCCTGCTCTGAGGGCTCCCGAGAGGCCCGGCGCTCAGCTGGACCCGGGACGGCACCCTTCCACCACGGTTTGGGCTGTAGAAGGCGTCACCCGTGACCGATTCTGCAGCCCACACGAGGGTGCGGTGCAGCACGGCCAACCATTGGGCTGTAGAAGGCGTCACCCGTGACCGATTCTGCAGCCCACGCGAGGGTGCGGTGCAGCACGGCCAACCATTGGGCTGTAGAAGACGTCACCCGTGACCGATTCTGCAGCCCACACAGCGGTGGGCGCCCCGGATCGGGCACACGACGAGGACGGTGACGGGCCCCGGCAAGCCGGTGGCTCAGCCGAGCACCGGGGCGGCGTCACCCTGATCGGTCCGGGCGACATCCCCACGCAGCCCCCGGCGCACGGCCGTGCGCCCGAGGGTGAAGACATAGGTCATGAAAGCCGCCTCGGCGAGCAGGCCGATGGCGATGCGCGCCCACGTGGGCAGCCCGGAGGGCGTGACGAAGGCCTCGATGATCCCCGAGATGAACAGCACGACGACCAACCCGAGGGCGACCGACATCGCCGCCCGGCCCTCCTCGGCGATGGCCGTCATCCGTGTCCGTGGCCCCGGCTCGATCCAGCCCCAGAAGATCTTCAGCCCCACCCCGGCGGCGACGAAGACCGCAGTCAGCTCGAGGATGCCGTGCGGGAGGATCAGCCCGAAGAAGAGCGAGGCCCGGTCATAGCGCCACATGAGCGCGCCGATGACCGCGACATTGACGATGTTCTGCCAGAGCAGCAACAGGACCGGAAAACCGAAGACCCCCAACGAGATACACAGCGCAGTCACCCAGGCGTTGTTGGTCCAGATCTTCAACGCGAAGGAGGCCGCGGCATACTCGCTGTAGTAGTCCTCGAAGTCATGGCTGACCAGTTGCTCGATCTCCGACGGCGAGGCGAGCGAGCTCTCGAACTGCGGGTTGACATAGAACCACCAGCCGATGACGAAGGCGACGACGACGTTGATCGCCATCGTCACCAGCCACCAGCGCCGGGTGCGATAGAGCGCCGCCGGGAAGGTCTCGACGAAGAAGCGCACGACATCCGACCACGAGGTCGATCGGGTCCCGACGGCCCGCGAGCGCGCCCGCGCGAGCAGCGAGGAGAGGTGCGCGACCAGCGCCGGCTCCGGCGAGGTCGAGCGCACCTCGGACAGGTGGGTCGCGGTGCGCTGGTAGAGGTCGAGCAACTCGTCCCCCTCGGCGCCGGTCAGCTTTCCCCGTCGCCCGACCAGCGCCTCGAGCCGCGCCCACTCGTGGGAGTGTGCGAGAACGTAGGCGTCCAGGTCCACGCCGTTTACTGTATGCCGTGTGAGCGAGCGCGCCATCGCGACGATCGGAGTGACCGAGGACGACCTGGTCACCGGTGAGGCCGTCGCGCTCGACCTGCCCCCCGCGTCGATCGGACTGCGCATCCTGTCGGGCGTGCTCGACTTCATCATCGTCCAGCTGCTGCTCAGCACCCTGGTCACCGTCGGGATCATGCTCGCGCGGTCCTTCGACGACGCCGTCATCGCGGCGGTCTACCTCTTGGCGACCGTGGCGGCGATGGTCGGCTATCCGGTGACGATGCTCACCCTCAGCCGCGGGCGCACGGTCGGCAAGCTCGCCACGGGGCTGCGGGTCGTCCGCGACGACGCCGGGCCGATCACCTTCCGCCATGCGTTGACCCGCTCGCTCGTCGGCGTCATCGAGGTCTACACCTTCATGGGGATCCCCGCGGTCATCGCCTGCGTCATCAACCCGCGGGGCAAGCGCCTCGGCGACATGGCCGCGGGCACCTATGTCGTGCGCGAGCGGGTCAACGCGGTGTTGCCGCCGCCCGTGCCGATGCCGCCCCACCTGGCGGCCTGGGCCAGCACGGCCGACATCGCCGCGCTCCCTGATGGGCTGGCCATGCAGGTGCGCCAGTTCCTGCCTGCGGCCTTCACCATGGACCCGGCCGCGCGCGCGGCCATGGGGCGGATGCTGCTCGACGAGGTCAGCGTTTATGTCTCTCCCGCGCCGCCGACGGGCAACCACCCGGAATACGTCCTCGCCGCCGTGATCGCCGACCGGCGCCGCCGCGATCTCGACCGGCTCATGCGCGATGCGGCGGTGCGCGACCGGCTCATCCCGCCCGACGTCGTCGGCTGAGCCGCTCGAGCGGCCCGAGCCGGTGAGGCTGCCCGAGTCGGTCAGGCGGGGCTGGAGGCAGGGACTCCCAGCGCGGCATACCCCGGCTTGATCCGCTCGTCGATGATGTCCAGGCGCTCGTCGAAGGGCGCAAAGGCCGACTTCATCGAGTTGACCGTCACCCAGCGCACGTCGGCGAGGGTCCAGCCGGCCTGCTCGACGAGCAGCCCGGCCTCCTTGGACATCGAGGTGTCGCTCATCAACCGGTTGTCGGTGTTCAGGGTGACCCGGAAGCGCAGCCGCTTGAGCAGCGAGATCGGGTGCAGCCCGATGGTCACCGCCGCGTCGGTCTGCAGATTGCTCGACGGGCACATCTCCAGGGGGATGCGCGCATCGCGGACGTATGCCGCGAGCCGCCCGAGTCGCACGGTCGACAGGTCGACGTCGTTGAAGGTCGTCACGTGGTTCTTCTGCGCCATCCGGATCCACAGCGGCGCGGCGACGCCGCCGATGGCGATGTCGTCGATGATGCGCACGCCATGGCCGAGTCGGTCGGCGCCGCAGTATTGGACGGCCTCCCAGATGCTCGGCAGGCCGAATGCCTCGCCGGCGTGGATGGTGAAGTGCGCGTTTTCGCGGCGCAGGTATTCGAAGGCGTCGAGGTGACGCGTGGGCGGGAAGCCCGCCTCCGCGCCGGCGATGTCGAAGCCCGCGACCCCGTCGTCGCGATAGCGCACAGCGAGCTCGGCGATCGCCGTGCCACGTGCCGCGTGGCGCATGGCGGTGAGCAGCGCGTTGACCTTGATCGGGTGGCCGGCTGCGGCGGCCAGTGACTCGCCCTCGCGGAAGCCGGCGTTGACCGCCTCGATGACCTGCTCGAGACGCAGCCCGCCATCGAGGTGTTGCTCTGGGGCGTAACGGCTTTCGGCATAGACGACACCATCGGCCGCGAGATCGAGCACGCACTCGCGGGCGACCCGACGCAACCCGTCCTCGGTCTGCATGACCGCGACGGTGTGCGAGAAGGTCTCGAGATAGCGCACGAGCGACCCTGAGTCGGCCGACTCGCGGAACCACGTGCGCAACGCCTCCGGCCCGTCGGCCGCCGCGGTCGGCAGCCCGGTGTAGCCGACCTCGTCGGCGATCTCGATGATCGTCTCGGGTCGCAGTCCACCGTCGAGGTGGTCGTGCAGGAGCGCCTTCGGAGCGGCGACGAGGGTCGCTGCGTCGGGCTGCTCGGCCAGGGGTGTCACGGTCAGTCCTCGCGGTGGGCGGTGTCGGGGGTGAAGGCGGGCAGGCACACGGCGACGTATTCCGCACCGTCCGGACCCACGGCATACCGAATGCGCTCGCCGGCCTTGGTGACGATCGACTGTCCGGCGTGCACCTCGTGCCGCCCGCTGTCGCTGTCGACGAGGACGGTGCCCTTGACGACGACGGTGATCTCGTCGAATTCCGGTGTCTGGTAAGGCTCTTCCCAACCAGCAGGAGCGATCATGTGGGCGACGGACAGCTCACTGGTGTCGGTGGAGACGACCCCGACATGCTCGTCGATGATCTTGCCTCCGGGCACCGGGATGCGGATCGGCGCAGTGTTGACGTGCGGCATCCTCGCAGCCTAGCCCCGTCGTCAATGCCGCGTATGCCGGGTGGGGGCAACCGTTCAGTCGATGCGGTCGATGACGAGCGGCAGCAGATCGGGTCGGGAGCCATGCGGCGCAATGAAATACGCGCCCTCGAGCGCCTCGAGGGCGCGGTCGAAGCGCTCAGGCGTGTCGGTGTGCAGGGTGAGCAGCGGCTCGCCTCCGCGCACGACCGCGCCGGGCTTGGCATGCATGACGACGCCCGCACCGGCCTGCACCGGGTCCTCCTTGCGCGCCCGCCCTGCCCCGAGCCGCCAGGCCGCGATGCCGACCTTGAGGGCGTCGAGCTGGGTGAGCACCCCGTCGGCAGGCGCGAGCACCTCGTGGGTATGCCGTGCCCACGGCAGCGGCGCCTCGGGGTCACCGCCCTGGGCGCGGATCATCCGCCGCCAGGCGTCCATGGCGCGCCCGTCGGCGAGGGCATCGGCCGGGTCGTCGCCTTCACGTCCGGCCGCCGCCAGCATCTCGCGGGCGAGGGTGAGGGTGAGCTCGACGACGTCCTGTGGTCCGCCGCCGGCCAGCACCTCGACCGCCTGGCGCACCTCGAGGGCGTTGCCCGCCGTGAGGCCGAGGGGGGTCTGCATATTCGTCAGCACTGCAACGGTTTTGACGCCGGCCCGGGTGCCGAGCTCGACCATCGTCCGGGCCAGCTCCTGGGCCCGCGGGACGTCCTTCATGAAGGCGCCCGACCCGACCTTGACGTCGAGCACGAGGGCGCCGGTGCCCTCGGCGATCTTCTTGCTCATGATCGAGCTCGCGATGAGCGGGATCGCCTCGACGGTGCCGGTGACATCGCGCAGGGCATAGAGCTTCTTGTCGGCCGGAGCCAAGCCCGCCCCCGCCGCGCAGATCACCGCGCCGACCTCGTCGAGCTGGCGCAGCATCGCCTCGTTGCTCAGCAATGCCTGCCAGCCGGGGATCGACTCGAGCTTGTCGAGGGTGCCGCCGGTGTGGCCGAGCCCGCGCCCCGACAACTGCGGCACCGCCACTCCGCAGGCCGCGACGAGCGGGGCGAGCGGGAGGGTGATCATGTCGCCGACGCCGCCGGTCGAGTGCTTGTCGGCCGTCGGGCGCGACAGCGAGGAGAAGTCCATGCGCTCGCCCGAGGCGATCATCGCCGCGGTCCACCGGGAGATCTCGCGCCCGTTCATCCCGTTGAGCAGGATGGCCATGGCGAGCGAGGACATCTGCTCGTCGGCGACGACGCCACGCGTGTAGGCGTCGATCACCCAGTCGATCTGGCCGTCGGAGAGCTCGTGGCGGTCACGCTTGGCGACGATGACATCGACGGCATCGAATGGCTCGGGGGCGCTCATGGAGCCATCATGTCGCACCTGCCGCACGGCATACAGGGGCAGGATGCGCCCGCACGTATGCCGTGAGCGGACACCGGGCGATGGCAGCCCGGACGGCGGCTCAGGCGCCGTGCATCCCCAGGTCGGACGGGCCGAAGGCATGCGGGAGCAAGGCGCGCAGCGGCACCGGGCCGGTCTCGGTGAGGACCTGGCAGGCGGCCCCGCCGTGCTCCCAGAGCAGCTGGCGGCAGCGGCCGCACGGCATGAGCGGCGCACCGTCGGCACCGACGCACGCGACCGCCACGAGGCGTCCGCCGCCGGTGGCGGCGAGCTGGCTGACCATGCCGCACTCGGCGCACAATCCGACTCCGTAGGAGGCGTTCTCGACGTTGCAGCCGGTGACGACGCGGCCGTCGTCGACGAGCCCGGCCACTCCGACAGGGAAGTGCGAATAGGGGGCGTAGGCCTTGGCGAGGACTTCGGTGGCCACCCCCTGCAGCGCCGCCCAGTCGACCGCGCCGGCGCCCGACCCGCCCGTGTCGAGCTGGTCGGGGCCGCGCGGCGGCATGACCACTACTTGGCCTCGCCCTTGCGATAGATCTGCCCGTCAGCCGCCGGCATCCGCAATCGTTGCGAGGCGAAGGCCAGCACGAGCAGGGTCGCGATGTAGGGAGTCATGCTGGTGAACTCGGCCGGGACCTCGCCGGTGAGGAAGAACCACACGAGCACCCCGACGCCGATGGCCACGCGGACGACCCCGGCGAGCGGCTTGCCCTGCTTGTGGCGCACGACCTGCCAGATCGTCCAGGCGAGCAACAGCACGCCGAGCGGCAGCAGATAGGCATGGACGACGTCGCCGCGGCCACGCAACTGGATGGCGTCGGTGTAACCGAACAGGCCCGCCCCGGCGGCGAGGCCACCCGGACGCCAGTTGCCGAAGATCATCGCCGCGAGGCCGATGTAGCCACGCCCGGCCGTCTGGCCCTCGCGGTAGAGGTTGGAGGCGACGAGCACGAGGAAGCCACCGGCCAGGCCGGCCAGGCCACCGGAGAAGAGCACGGCGAGGAACTTGAAGCGGATGACGTTGACGCCCAGCGTCTCGGCGGCCTGCGGGGCCTCGCCGCAGGCGCGCAGGCGCAGCCCGAAGGGGGTGCGCCAGAGCACCCACCAGGACAGCACGAGCAGCGCCACGGTGAGGATGGTGAGGATGTTGACGTTGGTCGTCACGGCCCGCAGGATGCCCGCGAGATCGGCGAGCAGCCAGGTGTGCGACTGCTCCATCGACAGCAGCGGGTCGCTGAGGCCCGGCACGCTGAGGAAGGGCAGCTGCTGCAGCGGCGGCGACTGGGTCGGGCCACCACCGGGCAGGTTGGTGAAGGTGCGCACGGCGAGATAGGCGCCGGCTCCGGCGCCCAGGAGGTTGACCGCCACACCACTGACGATGTGGTCGACCCCGAAGATCACCGTGGCGAGCGCATGGATCGCGCCCGCGACGACGCCCATGAGGATGGCGCCGAGGATGCCGGCCCAGGGACCGTAGTAGTAGCCGAAGAAGGCCCCGCCCCAGGTGCCGAGGATCATCATCCCCTCGAGGCCGATGTTGACGACGCCGGCCCGCTCCGACCAGAGGCCGCCGAGCCCGGCCAGCGCGAGCGGCATGGCCAGCCCGATCGCCGCGGCGAGGGCGCCGGAGGAGTCGATGTCATTGGCACCGGTGAGGACTCGGACGGTGGCGAGCACGAGCAGCGCGCCGCCGAGCACGGCATACCAGAACCAGCGCGGACGACCCTTGGTCGGCACAGCGCCCTGCGTCTGGTCGGTGGTCTGCGTGGCGGCGCTCATGCCGACACTCCCTTCGCCTCGGGCCGGGCATGTCGCTGAGCCGCCAGCTGGGCGGCCACTCGCCGTTGCTCCATCTGCAGGCCGGCCCGGCGGACCAGCTCGTAGGCGATGACGACGGAGAGGACGATGATGCCCTGAATGATGAGCACGAGCCGGTCGGAGACCCCGGCGCTGATCTGCAGCCCGTTGGACAGCTGGTTGAGGTAGCCCCAGAGGACAGCGGCGAACGCGATGCCGACCGGGTTGTTGCGTCCGAGCAGCGCGACCGCGATGCCCGCGAAGCCGAGGCCGGACTGGACCGTGTCGCCATAGGCGTAGTCCTGGCCGAAGAGCAACGGCATACCGACCAGGCCGGCAGCGCCACCGGAGATGACCATCGACAGCAGGACCATCCGCTTGACCTTGACGCCACTGGCGACCGCCGCGGTCTCCGAGCGTCCGGTCGCGCGCAGGTCGAAGCCGAAGCGGGTCTTGCCGAGCACCCACCAATAGGCGAAGCCGACGAGGATGGCCAGCACGATGAGCCCGTAGACCTTGTCGGGCGTCGCGATGACGCCGTCGAGCGAGATGCCCGGCACCCGCGAATCCTCTTGCAGCACACGGGTGCTCGTGGCATTGCTGCCCTCGACCTTGACCGCGGCGCCCTTGAGCATGTAGGCGACGAGATAGGTCGCGATGTAGTTGAGCATGATCGTCGAGATGACCTCGGACACCCCGCGCCCGACCTTGAGCAGGCCGGCGATGCTCGCCCAGATCGCGCCGGAGGCAATGGCGACGAGCAGCGCGACGATGATGTTGAGCCAGCCCGGCAGCCAATGCTGCCCGGCGAAGACCGCGGCCGCGAAGGACGCGATGCGGTATTGCCCGTCGACGCCGATGTTGAAGAGGTTCATCCGGAAGCCGATGGCCACGGCGATCGCCGACAGATAGAGGACGGTCGCCTCATTGAGGATGGCGATGACCTGGCGCGGCAGCGGAGCCTTGAAGAACTGCGCCCACACCGCACCGACGGGGTCGCCCGTGGCGAGCAGGATGACCGAGGTGATGAGCAAAGACGCGATGATGGCGATGACGGGCGCGGCGACTGCCAGCCCGACCTTGCGCAGGTCGACCTTCATGCCTGGCTCCCCCCGTCACTCGCCGCGTCGGTATGCCGGCTGTCCTGGGGGACATCGGCCGGCGGGGCTGCCGCCGCCGCGGGCGCTGCCGCGCCCGCCGCGCCGGGCATCGCCGAGCCGAGCTCCTCGCGGGTGACCGTGTCGGGGTCGAAGGGCTCGGAGAGCCGACCCCGGAGGATGACCCGGATCGAGTCGGACAGACCGACGAGCTCTTCGAGATCGGCCGAGATGAGCAGCACCGCCATGCCTCCGCGTCGCGCGTCCTTGATGAGATCCCAGATCGATGCCTGGGCACCGACATCGACACCACGGGTGGGGTGGGCGGCGACGAGGACGCGCGGGGCGTGGCTCATCTCGCGACCGATGATGAGCTTCTGCTGGTTGCCGCCGGAGAGCGAGCCCGCGGTGACGAAGATCGACGGGGTCCGCACGTCGTAGTCCTTGACGATGCGCACGGTGTCGGCCTTGGCGGCTTTGGCGTCGATGAGGGGGCCCTTGACGTTGGGCGCCTGGGTCTGGTGTCCGAGGATGCGGTTTTCCCACAAGGGCGCCTCAAGGAGCAGGCCGTGCCGGTGACGGTCCTCGGGGATGTAGCCGACGCCCGCCTCACGGATCTCGCGGACCTGCCAGTCGGAGATGTCGGTCTGGTCGAGCAGCACCGTGCCAGCAGTCGGCTCGCGCATCCCCATGACGACCTCGACGAGCTCGGCCTGGC
Source organism: uncultured Intrasporangiaceae bacterium (assembly GCA_964558825.1). Lineage (GTDB taxonomy): Bacteria > Actinomycetota > Actinomycetes > Actinomycetales > Dermatophilaceae > Phosphoribacter. The sequence goes on along the minus strand of CAZLGB010000061.1, from coordinate 7,095 downwards.
CGTTGCCCTCGACGCCGGCGATGCCGACGATCTCGCCGGCGTGGATGGTCAGGTCGATGCCGTCGAGGATCTTGCGCCGCCCTGCCGCACCGGCCAGGTCGACGCCCTTGATCGTCAGCACCGGCCGGTCGGTGACCGTCGACTCCTCGGTCTGTGGTGAGGGCAGCGCCGAGCCGACCATGAGCTCGGCGAGCTGGCGGGCGTTGACGGTCTTGGGGTCGACGGCGGCGACGGTGGTGCCCCTCCGGATCACCGTGATGTCGTCGGCGACCGAGAGCACCTCGTCGAGCTTGTGCGAGATGAACATGACGGTCAAGCCCTCGGCCTTGAGCTCGCGAAGGTTGTCGAAGAGCTCGGTGACCTCCTGCGGGACGAGCACCGCGGTCGGCTCGTCGAGGATGAGGATCTTGGCTCCGCGATAGAGCACCTTGAGGATCTCGATGCGTTGGCGAGCCCCGACGCCGAGGTCGCCGAGCAGGTCGTCGGGCTCGACGTCGAGGCCATAGGCATCCGAGATCCGCCGGATCTCCGCGCGGGCCGCATCGCCGATGCCGTGCACCTTCTCGGCGCCGAGCACGACGTTTTCCAGGACGGTGAGATTGTCGGCGAGCATGAAGTGCTGGAAGACCATCCCGATCCCCGCCTTGATGGCATCGGTCGGGCTCTTGAGCACGAGCTGCTGGCCGTTGACCGAGATGGTGCCCTCGTCAGGCTGCTGCACGCCGTAAAGGATCTTCATCAGCGTGGACTTGCCGGCGCCGTTCTCCCCGACGATCGCGTGCACCGTGCCGCGCCGCACCGACAGCTCGATGTCCTTGTTGGCGACCACTCCCGGGAAGCGCTTGGTGATCCCGTGCAACTCGACGGCGAGATCGGCGGAGCCGCGGGCGGGTGATGCGGGCGTCTTTGCAGCAGTCACGGTGGTCAACCTATCGGTGGGCATCCGGTTGCGGGAGGGGGGTTGTCGGGGCCGCACCGATCAGGGCAGGGTCGCTCGCACGTGGGCATCGAGCACACCGAGCGGGAGCGAGCCCGACTCGAGAACGGCCGAGTGGAAGTCACGGATGTCGAAGCGCTCCCCGAGTCGCTGCTGGGCCTCACGACGGATCCGCTCGATCTCCAGCCGCCCGACCATGTAGGAGGTCGCCTGCCCGGGAGTGCAGATGTAGCGGTCGATCTCGGGACGCACGACACCTTCGGTGAGCGGCGAGTTGGCGAGCATGTAGTCGACTGCTTGCTGGCGGCTCCAACCGAGCGCGTGCAGGCCGGTGTCGACCACCAACCGGCAGGCCCGCATCGAGTCGGCGCTGAGCATCCCCAGCCGGTCGATCGGCTCGCTGTAGAGCCCCATCTCGTCGGACAGGCGCTCGCTGTAGAGGCCCCACCCCTCGGCGTATGCCGTGTGGTGGTCGTGCTTGCGGAAGTCGGGGAAGGAGTCGGGCAGCTCGGCGGCGAGCGCGAGCTGCAGGTGGTGGCCCGGCACGCCCTCGTGGTAGGCCATCGCCTCGAGCTCGAAGCGACCCCACGAGCTCGGGTCGGCCGTGTTGACGAAGAAGGTGCCACCGCGGCTGCCGTCGCTGGCCGGCGGGTAATAGAAGGCCTTGGGCCCGACCGGCGTGCCGGAGACGACGCAGGGCGCCTCGTTGACCCGGTGGAACCACTGCGGCGCAACGGATTCGGCCCGGGCCAAGGCGACCCGCGAGCGCTCGACGAGCTCCTCTCCCTCGCGGAAGTGCAGCTCGGGGTCCTCGCGCATGGCGGTGAAGATCTGCTCCAGGTCGTCGCTGCCGACGACCTGCGGCCCGAGCTCGCGATATTCGGCGGCGAGCGCGGCGACCTGGGCGAGCCCGAGCTCGTGGATCTGCTGGGCCGTCAGGCCCGTCGTCGTGTAGAAGCGCAGGCACTGGGCGTATGCCGCGTCACCACCAGGCAGGTGGCACAGCCCGACCTGGTCGTCGGGACGGGCGATGGGCAGCACCTCGTCGCGCAGCACGGAGCCGAAGACGGCAAAGCCCGGCCGCACCGAGCGGGCAACAGCCTCGCGGACGGCGGCGGCGAAGGCCGCCTCGTCGACGCCCTCGGGCAACGGGGCCAGCTGCAAGTGCGGGTCCTGGTCCAGCGGTAGGGCGAGCAGCTCGTCGACCTGGGCGATGGTGCCCTCGACGGCGAAGCGGGCCGGGGCCCACCCGCGCGCGACCCCTTCGCGGGCCCGCTCCCCCAGCCCGCGCAGGTAGTCGCCCAGGGCGGTGAGCTTGGCCGGCATACTCGCCGCGGCAGCCGCGTCGGGGATGGTGAGCATCGGCAGCACCAAGCGCAGCGAGACCTGCGGTCCGTGGACGGGGTCGGCGGACAGCTCACTCAGGCGGGTCTCGAGCAGGTCGGCCAGGACGGCGGCCGCGTCGACGATGAGCGCCCGGGTGAGGCGAGCTTGGGTGTCCAGGCCGTCCTCGGACAGGGCAGCGGCGCGCGCCGCGAAGTCGCGCAGGCCGGCGATCTGGCGGTCTTCGGCAGCGAGCGACGGATCCTCGAAGCGCCCGACCTCGCTGTAGTCCCCGAGCAGATGCCGCTCGGTCGGGGCCGCGTCCAGCCGCGCCTGCCAGTAGTCGTGGGCCAGCTCGTCGATGCTCGTCATGCCAACTCCTTGGTCGCGCCTGATGAGACTGCTCGGCCCGGGCGACACCAGCGTGTCGCCCGGGCCGGGCACTGACTTATGCGAGGGAGATGGTGACGGTCATGCGACCGTCACCGCGCCCGGTCCTACTTGGTCGGAACGGTGATCGTGCCGGCGATGATCTGGGCCTTGTAGCCGTCGAGCTTGGACTTGATGTCGTCGATCTTGCCACCGGTCGTCGCGTAGTCGACGCCACCGGCCTTGAGGTCGAAGACCTTGTTGCCGGCCTTGAAGGAGCCGTCCTTGACCGACTTGATGAAGTCGTAGACCGCGACGTCGACCTTCTTGAGCATCGAGGTGATGATGACGTCCTTGACGTCGGCCAGCGCCGGCGAGGCGGCCTGGTCGGAGTCGACACCGATGGCCTGCTTGCCCGCGGCCTTGGCGGCGGTGAAGACGCCACCACCGGAGCCACCAGCGGCCTGGTAGATGATGTCGGCGCCGGCCTGGTACATGCCCTCAGCGGCAGCCTTGCCCTTGTCGACCGAGCCGAAGCCGGAGAAGTCCGGCGGCTGGGTGAGGTACTTGACGTCGATGGTGATGCTGGGGTTGACCGCCTTGGCGCCGGCCATGTAGCCCGCCGCGAACTTCTTGATGAGGTCGACCTCGACGCCACCGATGAAGCCGATGTGGTTGGCCTTGGTCTTCAGCGCGGCAGCCGCACCGACGAGGAAGGAGCCCTCGTTCTCGGCGAAGGTGATCTGCTCGACGTTGGGGCCGGCCGAGTCCGTCGAGGCGTCGTCGACGATCGCGAACTTGACGTTGGGGTTGGCCTTCGCGACCGCGCCGACCGCCTTGGCGTAGGCGAAACCGACGGCGACGATGTTGGTGTAGCCGGCGTCGATGAGCTGCTTGAGCCGCTCGGTGCGGGCCGACTCGGCCTCACCGTTGGTGGCCGCGGCCTCCTTGCTCGTGATGCCGAGCTCCTTGGCGGCCTTGTCCAGGCCCGCCGCAGCGGCATCGTTGAAGGACTGGTCACCACGACCGCCCACGTCGTAAGCCATACCGATCTTGACGCCGGACCCGGCGTTGCCTCCGGTCGAGCCCGCCGTGTTGGTGGAAGTGGAGCCCGTGCTGCTGCTCCCGCAAGCAGCCAGAGCGAGGGATGCAGCCGTAGCAGCGACGGCGAACTTGATCACCTGACGCAAGGTGTTCTCCTTATCTTGGACCGAGGCGCAAATCTATGCGCGCTCACCGCCACCGACAATATCCCCGCAACCCAGCGGGGACGGAGGCCCGGTCGTGGCGCCGCCCAACCGTTACCGAAGCGACACGTCTGGCGCGCCCGCCCCCGGGCGGGCATTCGCCACAGCCGCCACGACAGCCCCAGCCAGCACACGCGCCCCAATGGCCACGGCTCGCTCGTCGACCGCGAAATCGCCCTGGTGCAGGTCGTAGGTCCGCCCACCCGGAGTGCGGGTGCCCAGCCGGGCCAGCGCGCCCGGGATGTGGGTGAGATACCAGGCGAAGTCCTCGCCCCCCAGCGACTGAGGGACGGTCGTCTCGACGGCGCCGGCCAGCGCCACGGCGGTGCGCAGCACCTCGACCGAGTCGGCGTCGTTGACGACCGGGGGGACACCTCGCGTGTAGTCGATCTCACAGCGCACGGCATACGGCGCGACGACCTGCTCGACAACCTCGCGCACGAGGTCACCCGCGTGCTCCCACACGGCCGCGTCGAGCACGCGCAGGGTGCCGCCGACCAGCCCTCCGGAGGGGATGACATTGAGCGCGCCACCGGCGTGGACCGAGCCCCAGACGACCGAGAGCCCGGCGCGCGGATCGACTCGGCGCGAGAGCACCGCCGGCACCTCGGTGATGACCTTGGCCAGCGCGAAGCTGAGGTCTTGGGTGAGGTGCGGCCGCGAGGTGTGCCCGCCCGTGCCATGCAAGGTCACCTCGACCCCATCGGTCGCCGCGGTGATCGGCCCCACCCGCAGCCCGATCTCGCCGACATCAAGGGTCGGCTCGCAATGGACGGCGAAGATCGCGTCGACCCCTGCGAGGCCGTCGTGGTCGATGACCTTGAGCGCCCCACCCGGGACGGTCTCCTCGGCCGGCTGGAAGAGCAGCCGCACCGCGGCGCCCGCATCGGCGAGCCGCCCGGCATACCCCTGCAGGCTCAGCCCGGCACCGAGGACGCTCACCGTGTGCACGTCATGGCCGCACGCGTGGGCGACACCGTCGGACGTGCTCGCCCACGGCAGGCCGGTGTGCTCCATGACCGGCAGCGCGTCGAGGTCGGCCCGCAAGGCCACGCGGTATGCCGCGTCGTCGGGACCGAGGTCGGCCACCAGCCCCGTCCCCGGCAACGCGCGCACGGTCCAGCCCGCATCGAGCAAGCGGTCGGCGACGACCTGCGTCGTGCGGACCTCGTGCCAGGACAGCTCGGGGTGGGCGTGGATGTCGCGGCGGACGGCAATCAGCTCCGCGTCGAGGTCGCGCAGCCGGGCGATCAGCTCCGGGGTCGAGGTCTTCATGGTGGCCGCCAGCGTAGTGTGCCGACATGCCTGACTCGCGCAGCCTGCGCCACCCCGTCGACCCGGCCCCCGCCCCCCGGTTGCCCGGCCCGGCATACGAGGGATTCGTCCTCTCAGCCGAGGTGTCCGAGGCCCTGACCACCGGTGAGCCGATCGTCGCTTTGGAGAGCACGATCCTCGCCCACGGCCTGCCCCGCGGCGACAACCTGCGCGTCGGCCGCGAGCTGGAGACGGCTGTGCGCGATGCCGGCGCGATCCCCGCGACGATCGCCGTCATCGAGGGGGTCGTGCACATCGGCCTCGACGACGTTTTGCTCGAGCGGCTCTGTTATGCCGACGACGTGCTCAAGCTCAGCGCGCGCGACGTCGCGGTCGCGGTCGCCCAGGGCCGCACGGGGGCGACGACGGTCGCCTCGACGAGCGCGCTGGCTCATCGGGTGGGCATCCGGGTCTTCGCCACCGGTGGGCTCGGCGGCGTGCACCGCGGAGCGGGGCAGAGCTTCGACGTGTCGGCCGACCTCGGGGTGCTCGCCCGCACGCCGGTGCTCGTCGTCTGCGCGGGCGTCAAGTCGATCCTCGACGTCCCGGCCACCCTCGAATATCTCGAGACCCAGTCGGTGCCGGTGCTCGGCTATCGCACCGACGCCTTCGCCGGCTTCTACCTCTCCGACTCGGGGTATGCCGCCCCGTGGCGGGTCGACAGCCCGGCCGAGGTCGCGGCGGTCGTCGACGCGCGGGTCGTCGTCGGCACCGACCCCGCCGGTGTCGTGCTGGCCAACCCGCTGCCGTTGGAGCGTCAGGTCGACCCGGTCCTGCACGATCGGCTGCTGGCGGAGGGTTTGGCGCTGCTGCAGGCCGAAGGCGTGACCGGCAAGGCGATCACCCCGCGGCTGCTCGAGCACTTCCACGCCGGCTCCGGCGGGGAGACGCTGCGGGCCAACGTCGAGCTCGTCCTCGCCAACGCGCGATTGGCCGCCCAGGTGGCCGTCGAGCTCGCGGCGCTTACCCGGCATATCGGTCAATCCGAGCGGCCCAATTGAGTGCGGCGACTCATGCCAGTGAGCGCGACCCGCAAACCATGCGCGATCACCGCTGCCAGCGGCGGCGATATCGTCGGCGTCCGCTTCGAGGGCGAGAGCTCGAGCGACTACTACAAGAACCCGGTCGTCTGGACGACGTGAGCCCACTCCCCCGCGCCGCCGACGACGCCGCCGCCCGTCCGCAGCGGCCGGTTGTCGTCGTCGGCGACGTGGGGATGGACGTTGTCGCCCGGCCCGCGGGGCCGATCGTCTACGGGACCGACACCCCCGCTCGAGTGACGATGCGCCCGGCGGGCGCCGGCGCCAATACCGCTGCCGCGCTTGCCTTGTCGGGAGCCGAGGTCACGCTCGTCGCGCGGGTCGGCGATGACGGCGCCGGTCGCGAGTCGCGGGCGAGACTGGAGGCCTGCGGGGTCCGGTGCGTGTGGGCCGTCGATCGCGAGCTGCCGACCGGGCTGGTCGTCGTGCTCGTCGACGCGACCGGGGAGCGCACCATGCTGCCCGGGCGCGGGGCCAACGCGGCGTTGCGCGAGGCCGACGTGCGCGGGGCGATCGAGGTGCTCGCCTGCTTCGGCGGGGGTCTGCCGCACCTGCACCTGTCGGGCTACGTGCTGCTCGATCAGGGGTCGCGCGCGGCGGGTCTCGCAGCACTCGACGAGGCACGGGGGCGCGGGTGGACGACCTCGGTCGACCCGCAGGCCGCTGCCCTCATCGGGCAGGTCGGCCCCGAGGTCTTTCTCGACTGGGTGCGCGGGGTCGACCTGCTGCTGCCCAATGCCGACGAGGCCGCGGCGCTGGGCGGTCGCGCAGCGATGCTCGCCGGGCTCGCCCCGGGTGGTGGCGTGGCCGTGACCGACGGGGCCAAGGGCGCCCGGTGGTGGGGGCGCGACGGCGCGGATGTCGC
>CAZLGB010000060.1:0-16908 GCA_964558825.1 uncultured Intrasporangiaceae bacterium | reverse complement strand
GCGGGGATCAAAGGACTGCAACGGGTGATAGGTCGTGATGAGGTCTCGCACCCGCAGCGTCGTCGCCCCGGGTCGGTCGGTGTCCCGCGGGTGGCCGCCGGCGCCGGCCTCGGCCGGCACCTGGGCGGTGGCGTCGAGCGCGTCGAGCAGCTCGCCCAGCGGCACAGCCGGCGGGCGCGGCTGGCCGGTGTGCGGGTCGGCGCCGGAGTAGGTGACCACGAGGGTCTCGCCCGCGGCCAGGACCGCATCGAGCAGCAGTTGACGGTCCTCGGAACGGGCGTCGCGCTCGCCCGTCACCGGGTCGCGCGCCAGCACGTCGTCTCCATCGGGTATGCCGGCCCGCGGGAAGACGCCGTCGTCGAGTCCCAGCAGCACGACGACCCGGTGGGGCACCGACCGCATCGGGACCATGGTGCACACGGTGAGGGTGCCGGTGCGGAAGTTGGCGCGCGTGGGTCGTCCGGCCAGCCGCGAGGCCAGCACGGCGTCGAGGTCGGATGGCAGCAGTGTTGGTGTTGATGTTGGCGTGGGTGTTGGCGGCGCCGGGTTCATTGTCGAGGTCGCGGCGACCCGACTTGCCCGCAGCTCGGCCAGCTCGCGATGGGCCTGGGCGCGGGCCCAGGCCTGCTCGGCAGGCACGGCCGTGAGCGTCGCGAGCGTCCACTCGAGGGCGTCGACCCAGGCCTCGAGCGGCTGGGCGACCGAGAGCCGGTCGACGGCCAGGCGGAGCCGGTCGAGCAGCTCGGCGAGCTTGCCCGCGAGCTCGATCTCGGTGCTGCCGACGTCATCGAGCGGCACGACCGATCCAAGGCCGTCGGGCGAGTCGACCGAGAGGGCCGCCCCGGCGAGCACCCGGTCGAGCCCGGAGCGCCAGGTGTTGACGTGGACCGCGCCCAGCCCGAAGGGCTCGCGATGGGCGGCGTCCAACCCCCAGCGGACTCCGGCATCGCGCACCCAGTCGGCGAGCCGGGCGAGCTCGTCGTCGCCGAGGGCGAATCGCCGCCGGACCGGCCCGGTGCGAGCCAGGTCGAGCACCTCGGCGGCCGTGGCACGTCCTCGGGCGAGCTCGAGCACTCGGGCCAACACGTCGAGCAGCGGATTGGTCTGCGCCAGCGCTCGGTCGGCCAGGCGCACCCGCAACCGATGAGCGGGATGGCCCCGCTCACCCACGACGGCCCCCAGCCCGAAGGCGCCCTCGATGAGCGCAGCGTAAGCCTCGACATCGGGGCACATGACGAGGATGTCGCGTGGCTGCAGGCTCGGGTCGTCGGCGAGCAGCCCGAGCAGCACCTCACGGAGGACCTCGACCTGGCGTGCTGGTCCATGGCAGGCGTGGACCTGGACACTGTGGTCGGTCCCGGCGATGGTGCGCCCGGCGCGCTCGGCCGCCCTGGGCTGGCGCGCTGCCCGCAGGTCGTCCTGCAGCCAGCCCAGCAGGCCGGTCGGCTCGGACCGCGGCACGGGCTCGGCCGGGACCTGGCAGATCGGGTCGACGCCGGTCAGGGTGCGCTGCAGCTCGCGGATGTCGCGCCCGAGGCTCGCGAGCAGGGGGTGGCCGACGACGTCGTTGCTGGAGTCCTGCACGCGGCGCACCGGTCGATCGCACCCGGCTGCGGCGAGCGCGTCCCAGAGCGCCGGCGAGGGGTGGGGCAACCACAGGTGGACCTCGCGGTGGGCCCCGAGCGCGCTGAGCAGCTCGACGTCCGTCAGCGCGAGCCGGGTGTGCCCGAAGAGCGAAAGTCGTTGCGGCAGTGCGCTGGAGGTCGGGTCGGCGCGCAAGCGTGCGCAGACGTCGGTATGCCGTTGCCCGGGCGTCGGCAGCCCGCGCGCGGCCACCACCGCCCGCCACAGCGGCGCTTGCCAGCGCAGGTCCGGCGCGAGGGGGGCGCCCAGGCCGTCCTCGTCGAGGCCCGCCTCCCAGGCCGCGAGCAGCGTGGGGCGCTGCACGGCATACGCGCCGAACAGCCCGCTCAGCCGTCGGGCGACGGAGACGCGGCGCCCTTGACGGAGGCGGTCGAGCTCGTCGTCGCCACCCGACCCCAGGTGCCGTGCGAGCGGAGCGGCCCAGGGCTCTCCGACGCTGGCATCGATCGCGGCCAGGACCGGCCAGGTGAGCACCTCCGGCGCCCAGGGATCGGCGTCTCGGGTGCCGGCCACCTCGGCGATGAGCGACCACGGGGTGCGGAAGTCGACCGCAGCACACACGCCATCCTCGTCGGCGGGTCCGGCGCCGAGCCGATGGGAGAGCCGCTGGGCCAGCCAGCGCTCCACTCCCTTGGCGGGCACCGCGACGACATCGCGGGCGAAGGGATCTGCGGTGGGCATGGCGAGCAGGTCTGCCAGCCCGTCGGCCAGCGTCGCGGTCCGGTCGGACCGGTGCAGGTGCAGCGCCATGGAGCCCACCTTAGGGACGAGGGCCGACGCTGCTGTCACCGCGGCGCCGGCCGGCCCGAGGCCGTCGCGCCGGCGGCGCATGGTCAGCGCCCGGCATACCCCAGCGGGACCGGAAACTGCCGCCTCAGGTCAGTAGACGACGACCTTGTCGCCGACCTGGACCTGGCTGAACAACCAGGCCGTCTTGGCGTAGTCGCGGGTGTTGATGCAGCCGTGCGAGCCGAGCGGCTCGGTCGTGGTGCCCCAGCCCCTGGCCGCGAAGGTCGACGAGTAGTGCACCGCCATGCCGCCGTAGAAGAACATCGAGTAGGGCATGGGCGCGTTGTTGTACGTCGTCGAGACGTGGTCCTTGTCTTTCCAGTAGACCGAGAACACGCCATTGGCCGTCGGCTTGTCCGCCGTGCCGAAGCGCACGTCGAAGCGCGCTTGCGGCACACCGTCGATCAACCAGTACATGAACCGCCCGGCCTTGCTCGCGCAGAGGACCCGCCCGGTGAGACAGCGCGCGTCAAGGCCTGCAGCGCTGAGCCCCGCCGCGGGGGCCGGCTTGACGTTGTTGAGCTCGTCGCTCGTCGGCTTGCGGGTCTGGCTCCAGATTCGATCCTTGGTCCGCTGGTCAACCTCGCCGGTCACCGGCAGGCCGCGCTTGGTCTGATAACCCTTGACCGCGGTGGCGGTCGTCGGCCCAAAGGTGCTGGTCACGTCACCGGTCCAGCGACCGAGCTGCTTGAGCCGGGCCTGCAACTCGCGGACGGTGGCACCTGTGGCGCCCACAGCCATGAGGGCCGGGCCGGGGATGAGGTGGCCGGCGAGCTCCTCGGCGCTCGGCTGGGCGGTGGTCGCGAGGAGCAGATTCCACATCGGCTGGTCGACGGTGCCGGTGACCGGGAGGTCGAAGTCGGTCTGGAAGTCCTGGACCGCGCTGGTCGTCGTGTCGGCGAAGACCCCGTCGACTGTCTGGGTATAGGACTTGATCTGCTTGAGCCGGGCCTGCAGCTCGCGCACCTGGTCACCGGTCGCGCCCGCAGCCAACAACGGGGCCGGGGCGACGGTGGTCGTGGGGGTGCTGCTTGCGGCGGTGGTTGCCGTCGGGGTCTGCGTGGGCGTGGACACGGCCGCCACGGGAGTCGCGCTCACCGGCGCGGCCACGGGTGCCGAGACCGAGGGCCCGCTGGTCGTGCAGGCGGCCAAGGCGAGGACGCCGATCAGGCCCAGGCCCGCGGCAGCACGGCGCACCCGATCAGGGCAGCGAGTCATGGGGGCTCCTCACGCTGGGAAGCGGTGCGTCCGGGGTCTCAGGCTAACCCTGCGAGGCCTGGTGTGCGCGGCGCAACACCTCGGTGAGCTTGTTGGCGCCGGCGACGACGGTTGCGGCGTGCAGCCGTCCGGGCTGGCGGGAGAGCCGCTCGATCGGACCGGAGATGGACACCGCGGCCACGACCCGGCCGGACGGCCCACGCACGGGCGCCGAGACCGAGGCGACGCCCGGCTCGCGCTCGCCGACGCTCTGGGCCCACCCGCGACGGCGCACGGCGGACAAGGCGGTCGCGTTGAAGCGCGCGCCTTGCAGGCCCCGGTGGAGCCGATCGGGCTCCTCCCACGCGAGCAGGATCTGCGCAGCCGATCCGGCGAGCATGGACAGGCTCGCCCCCACGGGGATGGTGTCGCGCAGGCCCATCGGACGCTCCGCCGCCGCGACGCAGATGCGGTGGTCGCCCTGGCGGCGGAAGAGTTGGGCGCTCTCGTTGGTGTGGTCGCGCAGCGCGCCGAGCACCGGGCCGGCGGCGGCGAGCAGCCTGTCCTCTCCGGCGGCCGAGGCGAGCTCGCTGAGGCGTGGTCCGAGCACGAAACGGCCCTGCATGTCGCGGGCCACGAGCCGATGGTGCTCCAGGGCGACCGCCAGGCGATGGGCGGTCGGCCGAGCCAGTCCCGTGGCGCCGACCAGCTGCGCCAGGGTCGCCGGGCCGGCTTCCAAAGCCGACAGAACCGTGGCAGCCTTGTCGAGAACGCCGACTCCGCTCGAGTTGTCCATGTAATGATATTGCCGTCTCATGGCGTGAGACGCAACTTCACGCGTGTCGTGGGTGGCAGATGCTGGCAGCGTCGTAACCCGAGACGGAAAAACGACGTCGCGCGGAAGGTGGAGGCAATGGCAGGGACGCTGGCCGAGAAGGTCTGGGACGCGCATGTCGTGCGCCGCGCCGAGGGCGAGCCGGACCTGTTGTTCATCGACCTGCACCTGCTGCACGAGGTGACCAGCCCGCAGGCCTTCGACGGTCTGCGCATCGAGGGTCGCCGGGTCCGCCGCACCGACCTCACCCTCGCGACCGAGGACCACAACGTCCCGACGACGCCAGGGCCGATCGTCGATCCCGTCAGCCTGACCCAGGTCGAGACGCTGCGGCGCAACTGCGCCGAGTTCGACATCCCGATCTATCCGATGGGCCATGCCGAGCAGGGGATCGTCCACGTCGTCGGCCCGCAGCTCGGACTGACCCAGCCGGGGATGACGATCGTCTGCGGCGACAGCCACACCTCGACCCACGGGGCCTTCGGTGCGCTGGCCTTCGGCATCGGCACGAGCGAGGTCGAGCACGTGCTCGCCACCCAGACCCTGCCGCTCAAGCCGTTCAAGACCATGGCGGTGACCGTGCGGGGCGCCCTGCCCGAGGGGGTCACCGCCAAGGACGTCGTGCTCGCCGTCATCGCCCGCATCGGCACGGGCGGCGGCCAGGGCTATGTCCTGGAATACCGCGGGGAGGCCATCGAGGCACTGTCGATGGAGTCCCGGATGACGATCTGCAATATGTCGATCGAGGCCGGCGCCCGCGCCGGGATGATCGCTCCCGACGAGACGACCTTCGCCTACTTGCAGGGCCGTGAGCACGCGCCGCAGGGCGCGGAGTGGGATGCCGCAGTGGCGGCATGGCGGGCGCTGCGCTCGGATGCCGACGCGGCCTTCGACGCCGAGGTCGTCATCGAGGCGGCCGACCTCACGCCCTTCGTCACCTGGGGCACCAACCCCGGCCAGGGGCTGCCGCTCGGGGCGTCGGTCCCCGACCCGGCGCAGATCGGCGACGACGGCGAGCGGCTCGCGGCCGAAAAGGCATTGGCCTACATGGGTTTGACGCCGGGTATGCCGTTGCGTGAGGTCCAGGTCGACACGGTCTTCGTCGGCTCGTGCACCAACGGACGCATCGAGGACCTGCGCGCCGCCGCCGGGGTGCTGCGCGGGCGCAAGGTGGCCGACGGAGTGCGGTGCCTCGTCGTGCCGGGCTCGGCGCGGGTCCGGCTGCAGGCCGAGGCCGAGGGTTTGCACCGGATCTTCGAGGAGGCTGGGGCCGAGTGGCGGCTGCCGGGCTGCTCGATGTGCCTGGCGATGAACCCCGACAAGCTCGCCCCCGGCGAGCGCAGTGCGTCGACCTCCAATCGCAACTTCGAGGGTCGCCAGGGTCCTGGAGGCCGCACCCACTTGGTGAGTCCGCTGGTCGCGGCGGCGACGGCCGTGCGCGGCACGCTCTCCTCGCCGGCCGATCTCGACGCCTGACCGCCGCTCCCCACCGACTCGACAAGGACCACGGATGGACGCCTTCACGACCCACACGGGCATCGGAGTCCCGTTGCGGCGCAGCAATGTCGACACCGACCAGATCATCCCGGCGGTCTATCTCAAGCGCGTGGCACGCGATGGTTTCGAGGACGGGCTCTTCGCCTCGTGGCGCACCGACTCGTCCTTCGTCCTCAACAATCCGCGGTATGCCGCCGGCTCGGTGCTCGTCGCCGGCCCCGACTTCGGCACCGGCTCCTCGCGCGAGCACGCGGTCTGGGCGCTGATGAACTACGGCTTCCGCGCGGTGTTGTCCTCGCGCTTCGCCGACATCTTCCGTGGCAACAGCGGCAAGGCGGGCTTGCTCACCGCCGTCGTGGCTCAGGACGACATCGAGCTGATCTGGAAGTACCTCGAGAACGACCCCGGCGCGGAGGTCACCGTGGATCTCGCTGCGCGGACGGTCACGGCGGGCGAGATCGTCGCACCCTTCGAGGTCGACGACTACACGCGCTGGCGCCTGATGGAGGGCTTGGACGACATCGGGCTCACCCTCCGCCACGCCGATCTCATCGACGAATTCGACGCGCGCCGACCGGCATACCTGCCGACGACGCGCTGACGCGACACGCCAGCCCGGCGTGTCGCGCATCGCGCTCGCTGCGCGCGTGCCGGTGGGGCGAGGGTCATTCGATCTCCTTGCCGTTGAAACCCTCCACGGGCGTCCTAGGCTCGCCTGGTGACATGAATTACGTTGGGGGAGAGCCGATTTAGAGTTGCCAACCGGCAGTTTCGTTCGTGTTGGCCGCAGCGGCTCGTCGGGGGAGCGTCGAGACGGAGGTCACATTGGACCCTCAGCGAGGGCAAAGATGTTGCGCAGCAACGAAATCATGGCGTCCAGGTGATGGACTCGGCTCGTTGCGAGGCTTAACGTCAGGACAGGCGAACGACCAGTTCGCGACCACTAGCTCCGGGCCTGGCTCGGCGCACTTTCCTCTGGAGGGGAAGACGTGAACAAGGCAGAACTCGTCCTCGCGCTCGAGGGCAAGCTCGGCGGCCGTAAGCAGGCCAACGACGCGCTCGATGCCGTCCTCGATGTGATCATCCGCGAGGTCGCCAAGGGCGGCAAGGTGGCGATCACCGGCTTCGGTACGTTCCAGAAGGTCGCTCGCGCGGCCCGCACCGGCCGCAACCCGCGCACGGGTGCCGCGGTCAAGATCAAGAAGACGACTGTGCCTCGCTTCCGTCCCGGCACGTCCTTCAAGGGCTATGTCGCCGACCCGCGCTCGCTGCCCAAGGGCGAGACCGCCACGGGCCGCGCAGCTGCCGGCACGATCGCCAAGGCCGCGCCCGTGAAGGCCGCGCCGGCCAAGAAGGCTGCTCCGGCCAAGGCCGCCCCGGCGAAGGCTGCGCCGGCGAAGAAGGTCGCCGCCGCTCCGGCGAAGGCTGCCCCCGCCAAGGCCGCCCCGGCCAAGGCTGCGCCGGCGAAGAAGGTCGCCGCCGCTCCGGCCAAGGCTGCTTCGGCCAAGGCCGCTCCCGCCAAGAAGGCTGCTCCGGCTCCCGCCAAGAAGGCTGCTCCGGCTCCCGCCAAGAAGGCTGCTGCTCCGGTGAAGGCCGCCCCCGCGAAGAAGGCTGCGCCCGCCAAGAAGGCCGCGGCGAAGAAGTCCTGACGTTTGTCCACCTCGGGCCGGTCACTCCCGTGCGGAGTGACCGGCCCGTCGGTGTCCGTGGAGACCAGCCCCGGCCGTCGCGATCGCTGCATCGACACCGGGCACAAGGTCGGCAAGGATACGGCCGATGAAGGAGGTGCCTGTGAGTGCCCGATCGGATGCCGCCCGCGAGCGCAAGCGTCGGCTGCCCGCGGCATACAAGTTCGTGGCTCTGTTGCTGCATCGGCTGCTGCGCATCGCGACCAAGCGCGACTGGCACGGGATGGAGCACCTGCCCGACGAGGGCGGATGCGTCGTCGCGCCCAACCACCTGTCCTATGTCGACCCCTTCGTCTCGGCGCTCTACCTCTATGACAACGGGCGCCCGCCCTTCTACCTCGGCAAAGAGGCGGTCTTCCGCATCCCCGTCTTCGGGCGGCTGCTCAAGGGAGCCGGGCAGATCCCCGTCTATCGGGGCTCGGGGCTGGCGGCCAACGCCTATCGGGCCGCCGTCGCGGCCATCGGGGCAGGCAAGACCGTCGTCGTCTACCCCGAAGGCACCTTGACGCGTGACCCGTCACAGTGGCCGATGACCGGCAAGACCGGTGCTGCGCGGATTGCGCTGGAGACCCGCTGCCCGGTGATCCCCCTGGCGCAGTGGGGGCCGCAGGAGGTGCTCGGCACCTACCAGAAGAAGGTCCACCTGCTGCCGCGCAAGACCATGCACGTGCTGGCCGGTCCGCCGGTCGAGCTGGCCGACCTCTATGGCAAACCCATCGACGCGGCCCTGTTGCGCGAGGCGACCACTCGCATCATGGACGCGCTGACCGCCCAGTTGGAGATCCTCCGCGGGGAGACGGCGCCGGCCGAGCGCTTCGACCCACGGGCCAAGGGCGTCAGCGAGTTCGGACATCCCGACAAGCCGCGCAAGGAGACGCCGTGAGCCTCACCGCCGCTGTCATGGGTGCCGGCAGCTGGGGCACGGCCTTCGGGGCCGTGCTCGCCGACGCCGGCACCTCGGTGACCGTCTGGGGCCGCCGGCCCGACACTGTGGCCGCGATCAACGCCGGCTGCAACGACGCCTACCTGCCGGGGGTCGCCCTCCCGCGGGCCATGCGTGCGACGACCGACGCCTCCACCGCGCTGGCCGGGGCCGACCTCGTCGTGCTCGCCGTGCCGGCCCAGCACCTGCGGGCGACCCTCGCCGAGTGGTCGGCCCAGGTGCCTTCGGACGCGACGCTCGTGTCGCTGCTCAAGGGCATCGAGCTGGGCACGACGATGCGGGTGAGCGAGGTCGTCGTCGATGCCGCGGGCGTGGCCAGTGACCGGGTCGTCGTCGTCTCGGGACCCAATCTCGCCGGCGAGATCGCCCGCAAGCAGCCTGCAGCGACCGTGGTCGCCGGCCGTGACCCCGAGCGCACGTATGCCGTGGCGCAGGCCTGCGCGACGGCATACTTCCGGCCGATCACCAGCGGCGACGTCATCGGCGCCGAGCTCGGCGGGGCGGCCAAGAACGTCGTCGCGCTGGCCGTCGGGATGGCTGAGGGCATGGGGATGGGCGACAACACGCGGGCCTCGATCGTCACCCGAGGGCTGGCCGAGACGGCCCGGCTCGGGGTGCGCCTGGGCGCCGACCCGCAGACCTTCATGGGGCTCGCCGGGGTCGGCGACCTCATCGCCACGTGCATGTCACCGCTGTCGCGCAATCGGGCCTTCGGCGAGAGCCTCGGCAAGGGGCTCTCGGTCGGGCAGGCGTCGGAGGCGATCTGGCAGACGACCGAGGGGGTCAGCTCATGCCGCTCGGTGCTGGCGCTGGCGCAACGGCACGGCCTGGAGATGCCGATCGCCGAGGCCGTCGCTGCCGTCATCGACGGGCGGCTCACGCCGCGGCAGATCGTCGAGTTGCTGATGACCCGCCAGCTCAAGCACGAGCGCCTCTGATTCGCTCAATACCGAACAGCGAACGTCGATCTATGGCGAGGCGACTTCAGGCGCGCAGGGCCTGGTCGAGGTCACGCCAGAGGTCATCGACGTCCTCGATCCCGACCGAGAGCCGCAGCAGGTTGTCGGGCACCTGGTGCGACTCGCCGGGATAGCGCCTCCGGCGCTCGATGAGTGACTCGACCCCGCCGAGGCTCGTTGCGGCATACCAGACTCGGCAGGCGGAGGCCGTGCGCTCGGCGTCGGCGCCCGTGCCGGCGACCTCGATGGCGAGCATCGCGCCGAAGCCCGGATAGCGCACCCGGCTCACCCGGGGGTGGTCGGCGAGCCGCCGAGCCAGCTCCGCCGCATTCGCGCAGGCCCGCTCGAAGCGCACGTGCAGCGTCCGTATGCCGCGCAACGCCAGCCACGCCTCCATCGGCCCGGCGATCGCCCCGTGCAGCGTGCGGTGGGCCAGCACCGCGTCGGCGATGGCGGGCGAGGTCGTCGCGACGACCCCGAGCAGCAGGTCGGAGTGCCCGGAGAGGTACTTCGTCGCCGAGTGGACGACGAGGTCGGCGCCGAGCTCGAGCGGGCGCTGGACCAGGGGAGTGGCGAAGGTGTTGTCGCAGCCGACGACGACCCCGTGCGCCCGAGCGGCAGCGATGAGCGTCGGCAGATCGGCGACCTGCATGAGCGGATTGGAGGGCGACTCCAGCCACGCGGCCGTCGCTCCCTCGAGAGCCGCCACGGTCGCCGCCGTGTCGTCGAGGTCGACCCAGCGGATCTCCCGGCCGGCCTCCTGCAGTTGCAGGAAGAGCGCCCGCGAGGTGTTGTAGGGGGTCCGCGGCACGACGATCGCTCCGGCGGCCGGCAGGGCCGCCACTGCCGCGCTGATCGCCGCCATCCCCGAGGCGAAACACAGCGCCCGTCCGCCCTCCAAGGCGCCGACGACCTGCTCGAAGGCCGCCCACGTGGCGTTGTCATAGCGGCCGTAGCCGGTCGACGCCGGGGTCAAGTCAGGGCCCTCGGCGGGCCAGGCGGCATACGTGCTCGACAGCTCGATCGGGACGTTGACCGGCGCCCCAGGGGCACGCGGCGGCCGTCCTGCGCCGACGACGACGGTGGCCGGGGAGAGCGGCGCGGACGGGGAGTGGGCATCAGGTGCGGACACCCGGCCAGCCTAAGGGGGGGGCGCCCCACGCCCGGCGGTAGGGTCGAGACGATGAGCACGCAGCCCGAGCCCCACCGCAAACCCCGCATCGCCATCGTCTTCGGCGGCCGGTCCTCCGAGCATGCTGTCTCCTGCTCGAGTGCGGCGTCGGTCTTGCGGGCGATCGACCGCGACGCCTTCGACGTCGTGCCGATCGGCATCGCCAAGGACGGGTCCTGGGTGCTCGTGCCCGACGACCCCGAGGCATTGCAGCTCGCCCCCGGGCACATCCCGCAGGTCGACGCATCGGGGGCGGGGGTCGTCGCGCCACTGTCCACGACCGACCGCTCCCTGCACCTTCGGGGGGCTGGCGGCGTGCTCGAGGAGCTCGGCACCGTCGATGTCGTCTTCCCGCTGCTGCACGGTCCGTGGGGCGAGGACGGCACCATCCAGGGCATGCTCGACCTCGCCGACGTGCGCTATGTCGGCTCGGGCGTCTTCGCCTCCGCGGCGGGCATGGACAAGCACTTCATGAAGGTCGTCTGGGCGGGTCACGGCTTGCCGATCGGCCCGTATGCCGTGATCACCGACCGTGCGTGGCGCTCCGACCCGGCCGCCGCCCTGGATGCGGCCAGCTCGATGGGCTTCCCGGTCTTCGTCAAGCCGGCACGGGCCGGATCGAGCATGGGCATCACCCGGGTGACCGAGCCTGACGGGCTGCGTGCCGCGATCGAGGCCGCCCGCGAGCACGACCCCAAGGTCCTCGTCGAGGCGGCCATCTTCGGGCGCGAGATCGAGTGCGCCGTGCTGCAGGGCCGTGGCGTCGACGCACCGCGCACGAGCGAGGTCGGCGAGATCCGGGTGGTCAAGGGTCACGACTTCTACGACTTCGAAGCCAAATACCTCGCCGAGTCCGACGTCGAGCTCGTCTGCCCCGCGGATGTGCCCTCCGACGTCTCCGACCAGATCCGCCGGCTCGCGGCGCGGGCCTTCGACGCCCTCGGCTGCGAGGGACTCGGCCGGGTCGACTTCTTCTACACCGACGACGGTCGGGTCGTGCTCAACGAGATCAACACCATGCCCGGCTTCACGCCGCACTCGATGTATCCGCGGATGTGGGCCGCCACCGGCATCGACTATCCGCAGCTGGTCGCCGAGCTCATCGCCCTGGCGATGGAGCGGCGCAGCGGCCTGCGCTAGGTCTGCTGCTCGATCGACCGCTCGGTCGACACCGGTCGGTCGGAACCGCTAGGAGCAGTGTCGGCCGTTGTCCGGCAGTGCCCGCGCCGCCGCGCTGAAGGCCGGCAGCAACAGCGACTCGGGGGAATAGGCCGAGGGCACGAGCACGTCGAGGGTCGGCGTGCGCCCGTATGCCGTGAACTGCATACCGTCGCTGCGCGGCTGCACGACCCAGTCCACGCCGTCGACGGCCAGGCAGTCAGCGGTGGTGGGGGAGAGCGGGGGGTAGCCGCAGATCGCGATGACGGCCGGGTCGCCCCACGCGCGGGCGGCGGGGGAGTCGACGGTCGTGGTCCGCGAGCTCATGCCCGAGACGGTGCCCGGCCAGGCAGCAGCCGCCGCGGCGCACGCAGGCGAGCTCGCCGCATCGGGCAGCGTGACCGAGACGGGGGCCGGGCCGCGGGTGCAACCGGCCACCCCGAGAGCGAGCAGCGCGCACGCAGCCAGCGGGGCGGCATACCGCATCGCATGCGGATGCCGCCCCGCTGGCGGGTGGGCGTGCCTCGTGCTCAGATGTGCACCACGGTGCAGGTCAGCGTGCGGGTGATGCCGGCGACGTCCTGGATCTTGGCGATGACGAGCTTGCCCAGCTCGTCGACCGTGTTGGACTCGACGCGGGCGATGACGTCATAGGGGCCCGTGACGTCCTCGGCGGAGGCCACACCCGGCACCTCGCGGATCGCCTCAGCGACGGTGGCGGACTTGCCGACCTCGGTCTGGATGAGGATGTAGGCCTGAACCACGAGAACCTCCACTTGTGTCGTCGTCTGGGGCACGCGGCCCCGGCGGTGGCCGGGGACTGTCCGCGACCCTGCTGCTCAGACGCTACCGTGCCGGTGACGCATCCGTCCCCCCGGGACGGGCGCAACCTGCGAGGGAAGGCTCACGGTGGGTGACGAGCGGCTGTCCTTGGCCGATCTCAGCGAGGAGGCGCTGCTGCGCCGGATCACCCCGCTGCTGCCGGGTGGACCGGCCATGGTCGTCGGACCGGGGGACGACACGGCGATCGTCCAGGCCGACGCCGCGACCATCGTCACGACCGATGCGATGGTGCGCGACCGGGATTGGCGCGACGAATGGTCCAGCGGCCGCGACGTCGGCGGCAAGATCGTCGCCCAGAATCTCGCCGACGTCGCCGCCATGGGTGGGCGCCCCACCGGGCTGGTCGTCACCCTGCTCGCCGACCGGCAGACCCCGCTCGACTGGGTGGAGGATTTCTCGGCCGGGCTCGGTGAGGCGGCACGGGCGTCGGGGGTTGCCGTGCTCGGGGGTGACTTGTCGTCGGCGCCCGCCGGCGTCCTCGCCGTCTCGGTGACGGCGCTGGGCACCCTCGACGGGCGGGCGCCAGTCCTGCGATCGGGAGCGCGCGCGGGAGATCTCGTGGCCGTCGCGGGGACCCTCGGACGGTCTGCCGCTGGGCTGATGCTGCTCGAAACAGGCTGTGCCGCAAACGATCCCGAGCTGGTCGCCGTCCATCGCTGCCCGCGGCCGCCCCTCGCCGAGGGGCCGCGGGCTGCCGCGGCTGGGGCGAGCGCCATGCTCGACCTGTCCGATGGGCTGTTACGCGACGGTGCCCGCGTCGCCGCGGCAAGCGGGGTGCGGCTCGACTTCCGGCGCGCCGCCCTCGAGCCGTATGCCGGGCGCCTCGCCCCTGCCGTCGGATCGGACGCGGCGTGGGAGTGCGTGCTCGGCGGGGGTGAGGAGCACTCGTTGTTGGCCTGCTTCCCGGGCGGTCGTGACGGTCGGTCCGGGGAAGGCTCGGTGCCCCGCGGCTGGACGGTCATCGGCCGGGTCGAGGCGCTCGCCCCCGGTGAGTCGCCAGGTGTCAGCGTCGACGGCGTGCCCGCCCGGGCCCGCGGCTGGGATCACTTCCACGGTTGATCGCGGCGCTCTGAGCTGGCCAGTCGGATCGCCGACGCGCCGAGCGAGGGGGTGGGTGACACATCGTCCGCGACCTACGGTAACGTAACCTACGGAAACGTAAGTTACGTTTGCGAAGGTTCGAGGAAAGAAGGCTCCCATGTTCGCCGCCTCGCACGCCCACCCCACGACGTCACCGCAGCCGCAGGTCATCGAGGGTGGGATGGGGGCGGCGACTCCGGCCGTCGCCGCGCGGCCGCCGCAGGTCATCCAGGGCGGGATGGGGGTGGCGGTCTCGGGCTGGCGCCTCGCCAAGGCCGTCGCGGAGCAGGGCCAGCTCGGGGTCGTCTCCGGCACCGCGCTCGACGTCGTGCTCGCCCGTCGGCTGCAGTCCGGCGACCCGGGCGGGCACATGCGCCGGGCGCTCGCGGCCTTCCCCGACCCGCAGATCGCCGCCCGCATCCTCGACAACTACTTCGTGCCCGGCGGCATCCCGGAGGGGACCCTCTTCCGGCCGGTGCCACGGCATACCCTCACGTCGGCCGCGCGCCTCGTCGAGCTGACCGTCGCGGCGGCGTTCGTCGAGGTCTACCTGGCCAAGGAGGGTCACGCCGGCACGGTCGGCATCAACCTGCTGCGCAAGATCGAATTGCCGCTGCCGGCAACGCTTTACGGGGCGATGCTCGCTGGGGTCGATGCAGTGCTCGTCGGCGCAGGCAACCCCGCCGAGATCCCCGCACTCGTGCGGGGGCTGCTTGCCCACGACGACGTCACCCTCGATGTGCGGGTCATGGGAGCAGGGTCGAGCGACGGTCTTGGCGGTCTGCACTTCCGGCCGCGCGCCGTGCTGACCGACCCTGCGCACACGGCCAGGCTGTTGACCCGCCCAGCGGTGCTGGCCATCGTCGCCTCCACCGATCTGGCCACCGGGCTCGCGACCAGCGCGGCCACTCGGCCCGACGGGCTGGTCATCGAGGGCCCCACCGCCGGCGGTCACAACGCCCCGCCCCGCGGCCCCCGCCGGATGGACCCGTTGGGGCAGCCCGTCTATGACGACCGCGATGTCGTCGACCTCGACGCCGTCTTCGCCCTCGGGCTGCCGGTGTGGCTGGCCGGCGGGTGCGCGACCCCCGAGCGGCTGCGCGCCGCCCTCGACAGCGGCGCTGCGGGGGTGCAGGTCGGCACGCTCTTCGCGTGGGCCGACGAGTCGGGCTTCGCCGACGACCTCAAGGACCGGGTGCGCCGCCGCATCGCCGCCGACGACCTGCGGGTGCGCTCGGATTGGCAAGCCTCACCGACCGGCTTCCCCTTCCGGGTGGCCGAGCTGCCCGGCACTCTGGCCGACCCCGTCGTGGCGCAAGCCCGGCAGGCCGTGTGCGACCTCGGCGTGCTGCGCACGGCATACCGCACCGAGGCGGGAGGCGTGGACTTCCGCTGCCCGGCCGAGCCCGAGGGCGCCTATGTGCGCAAGGGCGGACGCGCCGTCAACCGGACCGGGAGGCTGTGCCTGTGCAACGGGCTGCTCGCCGCCGCGGGCCTGCCACAACGTCGGCCGGGCGGGGCGGTCGAGGCCCCCCTCGTCACCTCCGGCGAGGACCTCGCGCCGGTTGCCCGGCTGCTCGCCGCCGGCGGGGGCCGGTATGCCGCGGCCGATGTCATCGCCCACCTGCTGGCCGAGGTCGAGCTCGACACCGCGCTCGCCGGCTGACGGCGCCACCCTTGCTCGGCCCGCCTTCGGGCGGGGACGGCATACGAAAAGGGCCGGCACCCCACTGGGGGTCCGGCCCTTTGCCGTATGCCGTGCGGCTGGGGTCGCTCAGCGAGCGACCTTGCCCGCCTTCAGGCACGAGGTGCACACGTTGACCCGCTTGGGGGTCACACCGTTGACCATCGCCTTGACGCGCTGGATGTTGGGGTTCCAGCGACGCTTGGTGCGACGGTGCGAGTGCGAGATGTTGTGACCGAAGCCCGGTCCCTTGCCGCAGACGTCGCAGGTGGCAGCCACGGAAACTCCTACACGATGATGGGTTCGCACTGATGCTCACCGTGGCCGCGCCGCGAAGGCGGGCCGAGCGAGCCGCTGCCCGATGGAGGGCAACCTGCACAGGATAGCCGAGGCGGCCGGTCGCGATCAAAACGGCGCCGTCGACCGCTCCGGCGAGCGCTCGTGGCGCGCGTCGGTCCTCCCGGCCATGCCGACGCCCGCACCCCCGAGGCGTCACGTCGCGGGCCGGGCGACGGTGGGGCTGACTACGCTGGCCCGAGACCCAGCACACGCGGTCGGCCCGCCGCATCCCGAGGACCGGCCCCAGGAAACCGAGGGAGGTGCCGATGCCCGCCCATGCCGCAAGCGCCGCGCGGTTGACCGAGCTGGATGCGCCGGCCTTCCTGCGTTGGGCTGCCTTGACGCGCTCGTCCTTCGCGGCCAGCCGCACCGAGATCGACGCCCTCAACGTCTTCCCCGTCCCAGACGGCGACACCGGCACCAATCTCTATCTCACCCTCGATGCCGCGCTCGACGCAGCGCGCAGCGGGCTGGCGGCGGTCACCCCGCTGGGCGCTCGGCCCACCCTCGGGCAGATGTGTCGCGAGATGTCGCGCGCCATGCTGCTCACCGCGCGGGGCAACTCGGGGGTCATCCTCAGCCAGCTCTTCCGGGGCATCGCCGAGCACGTGCTCGACACGGGAGCGGAGGCTCTCGACGGGGCGGGCTTGGCCGGGGCACTCCGACGGGCCGACCAGCTCGCCTGGCGGGCTGTCACCGCGCCCAAGGAGGGCACCATCCTGTCGGTGTCGCGTGCCACCGCGCTCGCCGTCGGCGAGTTGGTCGGTCGGGATGTTGCGGTCCCGCTCGCCCGCGTCGTCGAGGTGGCCGTGAGCGCCGCCGAGGACGCCCTGGCCCACACTCCCGAGCAACTGCCGGTGCTGGCGCGCGCGGGGGTTGTCGACGCCGGGGGAGCCGGCTATCTGCTGCTCGTCGAGGCCGTCGCCCGGCTCGTGCTGGGTCATGGCGCCGCCACCGAGGATCCGCTCCTGCGGCGCAGCGCCTGGGCCCACCCGGCCACGCCCGGACCGACCGGAGCAGTCCGCGCCGGCATGGGCGCGCGCATCAAGCCCCTGCTCTCGCCCCGCGGCGAGGTGGTGGT
>CAZLGB010000059.1:0-17137 GCA_964558825.1 uncultured Intrasporangiaceae bacterium | reverse complement strand
CCTCGCGCGGGTCGTCGTCCCAGCCGGCGCGGCGCAGCCACACCACGCGCATCCCGGCCCTCAGCGCGGCCACCAGGCCCGTCGTGGAGTCCTCCACCGCGAGGCAGTCGGCCGGGTCGACCCCGAGATCGGCCGCGGCGAGCAGGTAGACGTCGGGCGCGGGCTTGCCGCGCGCCAGGCGCAGCGCCGAGCGGCGCACCTGGATGTCGTTGTCAAGACCGATCGCGTCCAGCGCCGCGTCGATGAAGGTCTCGGCCGACGAGGACGCCACCCCCAGAGGTATGCCGTGCGCCGCGAGTTCGCGAGCGGCCCGCACGCTGGCCTCGATCGGCGTGGGGTGGGCTCGAAAAGCCGCCGAGACGTGGTCGATGACCGCGTCGGTGAGGGCGCCGAGGTCGAGCCCGGCGCGGGTGGGCGCGCGGTCCTGCGCCCGGGCGCTGGCGCGGTGCGCGCCGACGGGAGCCACCGGCATACCCCTCGCGGCGAGCATCCGCGCGAGCGACTCGTCGACCCGACCACCCTCGTAGGCGCGCATATCCGCCACGGTAAAAGGCTTTGCGGGGGGGCCAGCGGTCTGCAGCGCCGCATTGGCGACGGCGACGAAACCCGCGGCCCAATAGGGCTCGGAGTCGACGAGCACTCCGTCGAGGTCGAAGATCACGGCACCAAGCCGACGTGCGTCGAGCACCGCGGCGCTCAACGTCAGGCGGGCTCGGCGGGCGAGGACGACTCGGCCAATCCGACTGTGCCGTCTGCAGCGACGGCCGTGTCGTCGAAGCGCAGCAAGGTGATTCGATGGTTGTCCATCTCGAGGACGGTCAGCCGGCCGCCTTCGATGGTCACCGTGTCGCCGACGACCGGCACGCCCCCGAACTCCTTATAGAAGAGCCCCGCCAAGGTGACATAGTCGTCGTCCTCAGGGAAGGGGAAGGGCACCCGGTCTTCGAGGTCGGCGATGCGCATCGACGCCTCGATCTCGTAGGAGCTGCCCTCGAGCTTGCGGATCTGGCGGGCCGAGCGGGTGAACTCGTCCTCGTAGTCGCCGACGATCTCCTCGAGGATGTCCTCGAGGGTGATGATCCCCTCGGTGCCGCCGTATTCGTCGATGACGATCGCGAGCTGCTGGCGGGTGCGCTTGAAGTCGGCGAGCAACGTGTCGAGCGTCTTGCTGTCGGGGACGAAGAAGGGCGCCTTGGCGAAGTCCTTGACGTGCTTCTTGCTCGCGTGTTTGAAGTCGTCCGAGCCACTGTGCTCGGCGACATAGGTGAGCAGCTCCTTGATCGCGACGACGCCGGTGATCTTGTCGAGGCTGTCGACATAGACCGGGAAGCGCGCGTGCGGGATGTCACGGAAGTAGCGCAGCGCCTCACCGAGGGTGGTGCCCTCCTCGAGCGCACGGATCTGGGTCCGCGGCACCATCGCGTCGCGCACGGTCTGCTCGTCGAGCTCGAAGACTCCCCGGATCATCTCGGTCTCGCCCGGGTCGAGCATGCCGTCCTTCTCGCTCGCCTCGAGGATCATCCGGATCTCCTCGACGCTCATCGTGAAGTGGCTCTCGCCGTGGCCGCCGAGGTCGCCCTGCCCGGAGATCTTGAGCAGCTGGTCGGAGGCCCACTTCATCACCGAGATGAGCGGGCGGAAGGCGAGATAGAGCAGGTTGATGAGCTTGCCGACGCTCATGCTGATCGGCTCGGCGCGGTGGAAGGCCAGCACCTTGGGAGCGAGCTCGCCGCCGACGATGTGGATGAAGGAGACGACGACGAAGCCGATGACATAGGAGACGACGTGCGCCGTGCCGTGGAGGGCGTCGTGGTCGCCGAGCGCCGTGAAGATCGAGACGACATAGGGGTCGATGACCGTGTGAAGGGTCTCCATGCCGACGGCCCCGAGCCCGAGCGAGACGAGCGTGATGCCGATCTGGGTCACCGAGTAGAAGCGCTCGGGCTCCTCGTGGAGCAGCCTGACCGTCTTGGCGCGACCGTTGCCCTCCTCAGCGAGCTGGCGGATGCGGCTGCGCCGGGCCGAGGAGATGGCGATCTCCGACCCGACGAAGAAAGCATTGCCGGCGACCAACAGCAGGATGATGGCGAGCCGCACCCATAGCGGCAGGTCTTCCATGACCGTTGAGTGTACGGGCGGTGAACGACCTCCCACACGGCCATGGCGCAGGTCAGGACCTCAGTCCCCCACCCACCAGCCGCGCTGCCCACCCCACCAATCGGCATACCCCGAGGAGGAGCCGCGCGGACCCCGCGAGCCGAGATAGGAGCCGACGACGGCAGCCCCGAGGTCATCGAGCTCGGGCGCGACGACCCGACCGTCGACGCGCCGGGCCAGCGAGTCGACGAAGCGGGCCAGCCCGGGGTCCTCGCCGAGCCGGAAGATGCTCACCTGCGCCCCCAACCGCCCGGACGCCTCGAGCTCGGCGACCGTCAGGGCGAGGGTGCGCGGGTGGGGCGGATAGCTGAAGGCCGCCTGCCCGCTGCCCTCCAGGTGCGCGGTCGGCTCACCGTCGGTGACGATGAGCAACACCGGCTGAGCGGAGGGGTGCTTGCGGAAGAAGCGGTTGGCCAGCAACAGCCCGTGATGGAGGTTGGTGCCCTTGTCATAGAAGGCGTCCAGCGCCGTGAGCTCCTCGATCCCGACGACGCGGGCGTGCCGGCCGAACGAGATGAGCTGCAGGTGGTCGCCGCGGAAGCGCGTCGAGACGAGCTGGTGGAGGGCGAGTGCCGTGCGCTTCATCGGCACCCAGCGCCCGTCCATGGCCATCGAGAAGGACGTGTCGACGAGCAGGGCGACGGCCGCGCGCGTGCGCGCCTCGGTCTCGGTCACCTCGACGTCGCCGATCTCCAGCCGTATGCCGTCGCGCGGGTCACGTCCCTGGCTCGCCACCCGGCGCACGGCATTGGTCACCGTGCGGGTGACATCCCACGGCTCGGTGTCGCCGAAGGCCCACTCACGGGTGGCACCGCTGCGCTCACCGGCCACGCCGCTCTGCCGCACGTCGCGCTCGCCCTGGCCGCTGATGCGCGTGGCCACGTCGCGGAGCAGGGCCTTGCCGAGCTGGCGCATCGCCTTGGGAGACAGGCGGATTGCCCCGTCTGACCCGCGGGTGAGATAGCCGCTGTCGCGGAGCGCTCGCTCGAGCTCGGCGAGCGTGCGGGCTGAGACCGCGGCCTCGGGGCCGAGCTGACGGCTCAACGCCTCGAGGTCGACGTCGGCCATCCGCGCACCCGAGTGCTGTTGGGCGAGCTGGTCGGCGAGGGCGTCGAGATCGGCGAGATCCTGCAGCATCCCGGTGCCGTCGCCGAGCCCGACCCCCTGCTCGCCGCGGAAGTTGGCGCGCCCGCCCCAGTCCGCGCCCGGGCGCAGCGCCTGCAGGGTGCCGTCGAGCTGGGCCAACTGGTCCATGAGGTCGGCAGATCCGAAGGCCTGGCTGGCCAGCTGGTCGAGCTCGGCGCGCTGCTCGGCGGTGAGGGAGTTGCGCAGCCGCTGGGCCGCGGCCGCGCGGGCGGCGAGGCTGTCGAGCAGCTGCTCGATCGTCTCCGGCCGCTCGGGGAAGAAGTCGCCGTGCTGGTCCATGAAGTCGCCGAAGCGCTCGCTCGTGTCCTCGCCACGGGCATGCGCCGCGAGCAGCTCGTTGAGGTCGCGCAGCATGTCGGTGACCCGCTGTCGATCCTCGTCGGTCGCCCCCTCGAGCGCCTGCTTGAGCCCGGCGAAGCGTTGGTCGAGCAGCTCGCGTCCGAGCAGGTCCTTGATCTGCTCGTATGCCGCCCGCGCCTCGGGGCTGCGCCAGTGGTAGTCGGCCAGCTCGGTGACCGCTGCGGCGGTCGACGGCGGGAGGTTGTCCAGGCGCAGCTCGGCAAAGCGCGCGTCGTCATCGTCGTCACGGACGAGCGCCTTGCGCTCGGCCAGCACGGCCTCGTCGAGCAGCTTGCGCACCTCGTCGAGCGTGCCGCCGAGCTGGTTGTCGCGCAGGATCTCGTTGCGGCGCTGGGCAACTCGCCGCCGCAGCTCGTCGAGGCCGGTCTGGGTCGGGCCGCCGCGGCGGAGGAATTCGCGCATCGCCCGCTCGGGCGAGACCCCGGCCATGACGTCGGCGCCGATGGCGTCGAGGGCCTCGGCGAGATCGACCGGTGGGGCCAGCGGGTCGGGGCCACCGGCATACCGGCCATAGCGTGCGGTGCGCTCCATGGGGCGCCTCCTCAGCCGTAGACGGTCGCGCCGCCGCCGGACTCCTTGGCGATCTTGCGCGCGAGATAGAGGCCTTCGAGGGCCAGCTCGATCGCGCTGGCCCGCTCGCCCGCGCTCACCGCCCCCATGCGCTCGGCGACCGCGTCGTAGAGCGGGCTTGTGCCGAGGCTCGGCAGCGTGTCGAGGAAGGCCTTGGCGGTGACCTGGGCGCCGGTCGTCACGAGCACGCCGCCGTCGAGCGCGGCGACGAGAGGACCGAAGTCCAGGCCGCGGAAATGCTCGCGGCAGGTCTCGGCGGTGGCCAAGCGCAGCAGATGGGAGAGGATCTCGCGCTCGCGACCCTCCTCGCCCGACTCGAACTCGACCTTGCCGCCGAGCACGTCGACAGCGGTCTCGAGGTCGACGACCCGAGCGACCGCGTCGGGCTCGCCCTGGACGCTGGCCCGGTGCAGGGCCGCTGCGGCGATCGTCTCCGCCCCGGCGATCGCGAACCGGGCCGAGACCCCGGAGCGCTGGTCGACGGCGGTCGACTCGCGCAGGCCGCGGGTGAATCGGGCGAGGATCTCGACGAGGGCATCGGGCACGGCCGCGACGAGGTGAGCCTCCTGGCGGATGACGGCGACCTCGTCGGCGAGGGCGACCGGATAGTGGGTGCGGATCTCAGCGCCGAAGCGGTCCTTGAGCGGGGTGATGATCCGGCCGCGGTTGGTGTAGTCCTCGGGGTTGGCGCTGGCGACGACGAGCACGTCGAGCGGCAGGCGCAGGACGTAGCCGCGGATCTGGATGTCGCGCTCCTCCATGACGTTGAGCATCGACACCTGGATGCGCTCGGCGAGATCGGGCAGCTCGTTGATGGCGACGATCCCCCGGTGGGCGCGCGGGATGAGCCCGAAGTGGATCGTCTCGGGGTCTCCGAGGTGGCGACCGGCCGCCACCTTCATCGGGTCGACGTCGCCGATGAGGTCGGCGACGGAGGTGTCGGGGGTGGCGAGCTTCTCGGCATACCGCTCGTCGCGGTGACGCCATGTGACGGGGAGGTCGTCGCCGAGCTCCTTTGCGCGGCGCCGGGATTCGGCGGTGATCGGCTCGTAGGGGTGCTCGCCGAGCTCGGCTCCCTCGATGACCGGCGACCACTCGTCGAGCAGGCCGACGAGCGTGCGCAGCAGCCGCGACTTGCCCTGGCCGCGCTCGCCGAGCAGGACGATGTCGTGCCCGGCGAGCAGCGCCCGCTCCAGCTGTGGCACGACGGTGTCGGCGAAGCCGTGCAGGCCGGGCCAGGGGTCACGGCCCTCGCGCAGCGCCGCGAGCAGGTTGTCGCGGATCTCGTGGCGCAGGTGCTTGCTCTCGTGCCCGCTCGCGCGCAACTCGCCGACGGTGTGGATGTCCGGTGCAGCGCTCATGGCACACGGTAACCCGCCGGCCTAGGGGCTCGTGACGTGGTGCGCTCAGCGGGGGCCACGACGGCGAGCGGACAGGCCGATGAGCAGGCCGATGACGCCGGCGAGGACGTAGGGGCCGTAGGTCTTGACGAGCACCGGCAGGACCGCCGCGCCGAGGTCGAGCGAGTCGTCGGCCGCTGGTCGCGGGCGGGCGCCCCCGGCTCGGGACGGGCCGGAGAAGTCCGGCGACGGCGGTCTGGTCGCCGACCCCAGGCCGACCCGCGAGGCTGGCCCCGACGTGCCGTTGGCGCTCGACTCGCCCGATGCGGTCGCCGCAGCCGGCGTGGCGGCGGATGCGTCGGCATCGGATCCGGCGGCCACTGCTGCTTCGGTCGACTGGTCTGCCGCGGCATCGACCGGCGCGCTCGCGGGCGGCTCGCTCGGTGTCGGCTGCTCGTGGCGGCCGTCGGCGAGCTGGATCTCGAGGCATTCGAGGAAGGCCGCGAGCAGCTTGTCGGACACGTCCTGCATGACTCCACGGCCGAATTGCGCGGGCTTGCCCGTCACGGCCAGGTCCGTGACGACCTGGGCATGCGTGCCGGTGCCCTCCGGGGCGAGGGTGATCGTCACCGTCGCCCCGGCGGTGCCATTGCCGCGCCGGTCCTTGCCCTTGGCCTCGAGCACGGCACGGTATGCCGCGGCGTCGCGTTCGACGAAGCGGCCGGTGCCGGCATACAGCAAGGCGATCGGGCCGAGCTTGACCTTGACGGTGCCGGAGAACTCGTCGCCGGACACGTCGGTGATCGTCGCGCCGGGGAAGCATCCACCGACCGCCTCGAGGTCCATGAAGTGGTCCCACGTGTCCTGGACCGAGGCAGGGACGGAGAAGGTGTGGGTCAGCTCCATGGGCTCAGGCTCCGGCAGCCGCGGCGACCGCTCGCCGGGTCAGCACGGTGGCCAGATGGCGCCGATAGTCGGCATTGCCGTTGAGGTCGCTCGGCGGGTTGGTGCCCTCGGCGGCCTGGGCGCAAGCGGCCGCGAGATCGCCGACCGGGCGACCCGCCAGAGCGGCCTCGACGGCCCTGGCGCGCAGTGGTGTCGAGCCCATGTTGGTGAGCCCGACCTTGGCCTGCTCGATGACCCCGCCCGCCGTCCGGACGGTCGCGGCCACGCCGACGATCGACCACTGGTGGCTGACGCGGACGAACTTCTCGTAGTGCGCGCCCCAGCCGGTGTGCTTGGGAATCCTGATGGCCGTGAGCAATTCGCCGTCGGCCACCGCGGTCTCGAAGAGGTCGCGGAAGAAGTCGGCGGCCGTGACCCGGCGCTCGCCCCTGCTGCCCGTGACGACGAGCTCGGCGTCGAGGGCCAGGACCGGCGCCCCGACGTCACCGGCTGGGTCGGCGTGCACGAGTGCGCCGCCGATGGTGCCACGGTGGCGGATCTGGGGGTCGCCGATGCGGGCGACGGCCTTGGCCAGCAGGGCCGCGTGCTCGGTCACCAGCGGGTCGGCCAGCAGGTCGACGTATGCCGTCATCGCCCCGATGACGATCGCGTCGCCGTCGTCGCGGACGCCGCGCAGGGCGTCGATGCGGCCGAGGTCGACGAGGGTCGTCGGGGAGTTGAGCCGCATCCGCAGCACCGGCAGCAGCGACTGCCCACCGGCGATGACCTTGGCGTCCTCACCGGCCGACGCGAGCGCGGCGAGCGCCTCGGCGACCGAGCCCGGCGCGACATAGTCGAAGCTCGACGGGATCATCGGCCCTCCCCTCCCTTGGACTGCGCAGTCTGGATGGCGCTCCACACCCGCTCGGGGGTGCACGGCATACGGATGTCGTTGATGCCGAAGTGGCGCACGGCGTCGACCACCGCATTGACCACGGCGGGTGTCGAGGCGATGCAGCCGGCCTCGCCAACTCCCTTGGCGCCCAAGTCATTGGTCGTCGAGGGCGAGACGGTGTTGGCGGTGACGAAGGAGATCGTGTCGGCCGTCGTCGGCAGGGTGTAGTCGACGAAGGAGCCCGAGACGAGGGTGCCCGCGTCGTCGTGGACGGCCTCCTCCCAGAGGGCCTGCGCGACGCCCTGGACGATGCCGCCGTGGACCTGACCCTCGACAATGAGCGGGTTGACGAGGTTGCCGACGTCATCGACGGCGACATAGGAGCGCAGCTTGGTCGCGCCGGTCTCGGTGTCGACCTCGACGGCGCACAGGTGGGTGCCGTGGGGGAAGGACAAGTTGACCGGGTCGTAGGTCGCGTCGGCGTCGAGCGAGGGCTCCATGCCGTCGGGGAGGTTGTGCGCGGCGAAGGTCGCCAGCGCGAGCTCGCCGAGGCTCTTGCCGGCGTCGGTGCCCTTGACCTTCCACGTGCCGTCGGCGAACTCGAGGTCGTCGGGATTGGCCTCGAGCACATGCGCCGCAAGGGGTTTGGCCTTTTCGATAACCTTGTCGGCGGCCTTGAGCACCGCCTGGGCGCCGACGACGAGCGAGCGGCTGCCATAGGTGTCGAGCCCCTTGTGGGAGATCTGGGTGTCGCCGTGGAGGACCTCGACGTCGTCGAAGGCCACCCCGAGCTTGTCGGCGACGATCTGGCTCCACGCCGTCTCGTGGCCCTGGCCGTGGGCGCTCGAGCCGGTGACGACCTCGACCTTGCCGGTGGGCAGCATCCGCACCGAGGCGTGCTCCCAGCCGCCCGCACCATAAGACAGCGATCCCAGCACCCGAGACGGGGCCAGACCGCACATCTCGGTGTAGGTCGAGACTCCGAGGCCGAGCTGGACCGGGTCGCCGGCCGCGCGGCGGCGTACCTGCTCGGCGCGCAGCTCGTCGTAACCGAAGAGCTCCTTGGCCTTGGCCGTCGCCGCCTCGTAGTTGCCCGAGTCGTATTCGAGCCCGCAGACGCTGGTGAAGGGGAACTCCTCGTGGCGGATCCAGTTGCGCTCGCGGATCTCGAGCGGGTCGACCCCGACCTCGACGGCCAGCTCGTCCATGAGCCGCTCGATGGCGAAGGTCGCCTCGGGGCGGCCGGCGCCGCGATAGGCGTCGGTCCAGGTGAGGTTGGTGAAGACGTTGGTGCACTCGAAGCGATAGGCCGGGAACTTGTAGATCGCGTTGAACATGAACGCCCCGAGCACCGGCACGCCCGGCGTGACGAGCCCGAGGTAGGCCCCCATGTTGGCCAGCAACTCGACCTTGAGTGCGGTGACCGTGCCGTCCTTGTCGGCGGCGAGGGTGAGCTTTTGCCACTGGTCGCGGCCGTGGTGCGCGGACAGCAAGCTCTCCGAACGGGTTTCGGTCCATTTGCACGGCTTGCCCGTATGCCGTGCCGCCAGCAGCGTGATGACCTCCTCCGGAGTGACCTGCAGCTTGCCGCCGAAGCCACCACCCACGTCGGGGGCGATGACGCGCAACTTGCTCTCCGGCATACCGACCGTGAGCGCGAGCATGAGGCGCAGGATGTGCGGGACCTGGGTCGCCGACCACAGCGTGACCTGCTCGCCCGTCGGGTCGCATGCGACCGAGCGCGGCTCCATGAAGGCGGGGATGAGCCGCTGCTGGCGGTAGTCGCGCTCGATGACGATGCCGCCCTCTCGAGCCGCAGCGATGGCAGGCTCGACGTCGCCGCCCGTGCCGGCCGCCGCGGAGTCGAAGACCCAGTGGGCGCTGATGTTGGAGTCGAGCTCGCCCGGGTGGGCGAGGGTGCCGCCCGCTGCTGCCTCGCGCAGGTCGAGGGCCGCCGGCAGCTCGTCCTAGTCGACGTCGACAAGCTCGGCGGCATCGCGGGCCGCGGCGGCGGAGCGGGCGATGACAACCGCGACGATCTCGCCGGCGAAGGCGACCCGGTCGACGGCGATCGCCGGGTGCGCGGGGGCCTTCTGGTCGGGGGTGATCGGCCAGGCGCAGGGCAACGAGCCCTGCGAGTCCTTGACGTCGGCGCCGGTGAGCACCGCGACGACGCCGTCGGCGGCCTTGGCAGCGGTCGTGTCGATCGCCGTGATGCGCGCGTGGGCGTGGGGGCTGCGGACCATCGACAGGTGGAGCATGCCGGGCAGCTGGAGGTTGTCGGTCCAGCGGGTGCGCCCGGTGAGCAGGCGGCGGTCCTCCTTGCGGCGGCGGGCCGAGCCGACCTCGGTCGTCATCTCACTCACCGCCCTGCGCGGACATCGCGGTGGCTGCCGAGGCGACCGCCTTGACGATGTTGTGATAGCCGGTGCAGCGACAGAAGTTGCCCTCCATGCCTGCGCGGATCTCCTCCTCGCTGGGATGCGGATTGTCCTTGAGCAGGTCGCAGGCCTGCATGACCATGCCCGGGGTGCAGAAGCCGCACTGCAGTGCGTGGCAGTCGTGGAAGGCCTGCTGCACCGGATGGAGGCTGTCACCCTCGGCGAGGCCCTCGATGGTCGTCACCTCGTGCCCGTCGGCCTGCACGGCCAAGACATTGCACGACTTGACCGAACGGCCGTCGAGATGGACCGTGCAGGCGCCGCAGTTGCTCGTGTCGCACCCGATGACGGTGCCGACCTTGCCGAGCGTCTCGCGCAGATAGTGCACGAGCAGGGTGCGCGGCTCCACCTCGTCGGTGTAGGCCACTCCATCGACAGTCATGCGAATGCGGGTCACAGTGCCTCCCAAACCCTGGTGCCGGCCTACGTCCGGCGGACCTCCCTGTCCACTCGTGATCTTTTCGTGACTTGGATCACAAGGCAAGGGGATGCCGGCTGTGAATGTAAGCGCTTGCGTGGTGGGTTTTCCGGCCCGAACCGGACCTACGTGCCCGGAGTAAGCGGTTGCGCGGCGGGTTTTCCGGCCCGGCGTTCGGCTAGTCGTGGTGGATCGGGCCGGCGGTGCCGGTGAGCCGCTCGCCCTGGCCGCCCCAGCGCATGGCGATGATCTCGGCGGCGATGGAGATCGCCGTCTCCTCAGGGGTGCGCGCGCCGAGGTCCAGCCCAATCGGACTGGACAGCCGCGCCAACTCGGCATCGACGAGGCCGACCTCCCGCAGCCGGGCGAGCCGGTCATCGTGCGTGCGCCGCGAGCCCATCGCACCGACGTAGGCGACCTCGTCGAGGCGCAGCGCCCGGGCGAGCACCGGCACGTCGAACTTCGGGTCGTGAGTGAGCACGCAGATGACCGTGCGCTCGTCGACCGCTCCCGCTGCGACCTGCTCGTCGAGATAGTCATGCGGCCAGCGCACGACGACCTCGTCGGCATGCGGGAAGCGCGAGGCCGTGGCAAAGACCGGCCGCGCGTCGCACACCGTCACCCGATAGCCGAGGAAACTCCCCACCCGAGCCACGGCAGCCGCGAAGTCGATCGCTCCGAAGACGAGCATCCGCGGAGCCGGGGCGAAGGCCGCGACGAAGACCCGCATCCCCTCCCCGCGCCGCTCCCCGTCGGGGCCGTAGCTCAAGGTGTCGGTCCGCCCCGCCGCGAGCAGCCCGAGCGCATCGTCGGTCACCGCCGCGTCGGCTCGCGGCGACCCCAAGGTCGTATGCCGTGCGCCTTCCCTTGACGCCTCCGCCCCCGCCTCAGGCGCGTTGCCGGCGTGGGCGCTCTCGCGGTCACTGTCCGGGCCGCCCACGGCTGCGTCGGGACTCGGACGATGGTCACCCGGACGCACGACGAGCCGGCGCCCCACCCACGCCGGGTCGGGATGCTCGACGACCGTGGCGACGGCCACCGGCCGGTGGGCGTCGATGTCGTCGATCACGCTCCCCAACTCGGGGAAGCTCTCCTTCGACACCCGCTCGACGAAGACGTCGAGGATGCCGCCGCAGGTGAGGCCCACGGCATACGCATCGTCGTCGCTGACGCCATAACGTTGCAGCACAGGCGAGCCCGAGCCGACGACCTCGGTAGCGAGGTCATAGAGCGCGCCCTCGACGCAGCCGCCGGACACCGAGCCGACCGCCTCGCCGCCCGGGCCGACGAGCATCGACGCGCCCGCGGGACGAGGGGCTGAGCGCCACGTCGCGACGACCGTGCCCATGCCGACGGGCTGCCCCGCCTCCCACCAGCGCCGCAACTCGGCGCGCACCTCACGCATGTGCGACCTCCACCAAGAGCCGCTGGAAGGCGGCCAACGAGTGTCCTGCCACCAATGTGTCACAGTGGGCCAGGGCGGCGACGATCCCCGACTGGACCGGCAGGTAATCGGCCTGGCCCGCATGGGGATTGGCCCACATCACCCGGTGGGCGAGGTCGGCCAGCCGCGCCATCGACTGGCCGAGCGCCTCGGGGCGGTCGCGCTCCCAGCCGTCCGAGCAGACGACGACCACCGCGCCCCGAGCCATCCCGCGCCGACCCCACCGGCTGACGAAGGCATCGAGCGACTCCGCCAGCCGGGTGCCACCCGACCAATCGGGCACGGCCGCGCCGACGGCAGTGAGCGCGAGCTCCGGGTCGCGCCGCCGCAGCGCGTCGGTCACCCGGGTCAGTCGGGTGCCCATGGTGAAGACCTCGACCGGCCCACCGGCCACGACGACCCGATGGGCCAGGCGCAGCAGCGCGTCGGCATAGGCGCTCATCGACCCGGAGACGTCGATGAGCAGGACGATGCGCCGCGCTCGCCGGGCGGGGCGTCGCCAGCGGACCGGGCCGGGCTCACCCATCCGCCGCAGTTGGTCGCGCAGCGTCGCCCGGGCATCGACCCGCCCTCGGGTCGCGGCTGTATGCCGGCGCGCTCGCCGCCTCGGATGGCGCACCTGGAGTGTGTCGAAAAGGGCTGCCAGCCGGGCCTTTTCAGCTTGATTGAGGGTGGCGACATCGCGGTGGCGGAGCAGGTCGAGGTCACTGGCCCGAGCTCGGATGAGGGCCGCCTCGTCGATCGGATCGTCCTGGCCGCTGTCGTCTGCACGCCGCGACGGGTCATCCTCGAGCGCGGCCTGCAGGGTCCGCGTCTGTTGCGGCGAGGGCGCCGAGCGCACCCCGCGTTCGCCGCCGAACCACGCGGCATACACCCGGTCGAAACGGGCGATGTCCTCGTGCTGGGCGCACAGAGTGGCGCGCCCGGCCCAATAGGCGCCCGCCTGGTCGCCGAGGCCGACCTCGGCGACCGCAGCGAGGAAGGCCCGCTCACGGTCTGCGCTGACCGGCAGCCCGGCGGCACGCAGCGCGCGGGCAAACCCGAGGAGCAGCTCGATCGCCTCGTGCCGCAACGCCGGCCGGACCGTCGGGCCGCTCATCGAGCGGTGCCGTGGCGCGCACGGGCAGGGGTCATCGGGTGAGGATCCGGTCGAGGGCCGCACGCACCCGGGCGACGTCGTCGCGGTGCTTGACTGCCGCACCGAGGGTTGCGGCCGCGGTCGCCAGGTCGAGCTCGGTGTGCCCGAGCGCGACGAGCGCGCGGCCCCAGTCGAGCGTCTCGGCCAGCCCCGGCGGCTTGACCAGACCGGGCTCGATGCGCACCTGCTGGACGACCGTGACGAGTTGCTCGGCGAGTCGCTCGGGCAGCTCGGGAGTGCGCGAGCGGACGACGGCGAGCTCGCGGGCGAAGGACGGGTGCTCGATCCAGTGATAGAGGCAGCGCCGCTTGAGCGCGTCGTGCAGCTCGCGGGTGCGGTTGGAGGTCAGCACGACGACGGGGGCCGTGCCCGCCCGGACGGTGCCGAGCTCGGGGATGGTCACCGCCCAGGTGGAGAGCACCTCGAGGAGGAATGCCTCGAATTCGTCGTCGGCTCGGTCGATTTCGTCGATGAGCAGGACGACCGGGGCCTGCTGCAGCGCCCGCAGCACAGGACGGGCGAGCAGGAAACGCTCGCCGAAGAGCTCCTGCTCCACCTGCGCGAGGTCCTCACCGGTCCGCGCGCCCAGGCTCTCGAGGGCGCGCAGGTGGAGGATCTGACGGGGGAAGTCCCAGTCGTAGAGCGCCTGCGAGGCGTCGATCCCGTCATAGCACTGCAGCCGCACGAGCGGGATGTCAAGGCAGTCGGCGAGGGTCTCGGCCAGCGCCGTCTTGCCGGTGCCGGGCTCGCCCTCGAGCAGCAGCGGCCGGGCCAGACGCAGCGCCAGCCAGGCGACCGTGGCCAGGCCCTCGTCGCTGACATAGCCGGTCGTCGCGAGTGCTCCGGCCAGGGCGGCGGGGTCGGCATACGCCTCGCGCGGGTCCATGGCGCCCCAGCATGGACGATGACCCGGCAACTGTCACGCGTGCGGTCACTCAGGGGCGCCACTCGCCGGCCGCGTCGGGCTCGTCGAGGTCTCGTCCGGTCGCGAGATCACCGCACTCGATCACCTCGTGCGGGTGGGCGGCGAAGACGGCGCGCGCCCCGTGGTCGCCGCGCGCTCCCTCGAAGACCAGTGGCCACCAGTCGCGGCCGATGAGCACCGGGTGGCCGGGGACCCCGGCGTATGCCGCGCGCCTCAGGGCCCGCGTCGGGTGCGGCCCCAGGCCCTCGAGCAGCCGGCTGACGACGGTCGCACCGACGTCGGGCAGGTCGACGAGGTTGACCAGCACGGCCGCGACTGCAGTCGCACCTGGCGCGACCGCCGGCTCGGCAGGGGGTTCGGCGAGAGCGGCCAGACCGGCGCGCAGCGAGGCTCCCATGCCTTCGGCCCAGTCGGGGCAGTCGAGGACCTCAGCCCAAGACTGCTCCGGCAAAAGGAGGCGCGCTCGCTCGGCCTCGGCGCCGAGGACGACGACCACGCGAGCCAGCCCACCGGCATACAAGGCGGTCGCCGACCGGGCGAGCAACGACTCGCCGGACGGGGATCGGAGCAGCGCCTTCGGGCCTCCCATGCGCCGCCCCGCGCCGGCGGCAAGCAGCAGCCCGACGACCGAATGGCTCACTGCGGCAACACGATCCGCACTCGGCGGAAGCCGCGGCCCTTGGACTCGACCTTGGCCACGACGACCTCGCCGATCTGCTTGGTCGAGGCGACGTGCGTGCCGGAGTCGGCCTGCTTGTCCAGCCCGTCGACGTCGACGATGCGGATCTGCTCGACCGACTCGGGGATGAGCTGGGCAGCCGTGCGCATGACGTCTGGGTCGCCACTCGCCTCGGCGCGGCTCACCACGCGGGTGCGGATGGCGCGATCGCGGCCGATCTCCTCGTTGACGACGCGCTCGAGGTCGGCCTTGAACCCCTCGGGCACCGCCGGCAGGTCGAAGTCCAGCCGCCCTGCCAAGGCCTCCATGCTCGACCCGGTCACCAGCGAGCCGAAATCGCGCCAGATCACGCCGCACACGACGTGCAGGGCCGAGTGCGTGCGCATGATCTGCTGGCGGCGCACGTCGTCGAGCCGGGCGACGACGGCAGTGCCGGGCGGCGGGATGGGGTCACCCTCGACGGGCTGCAGGCCCCCGGCGCCGACCCCGGCGATCCGGGTGAAGACCCCACCCCACTCGAGCTGGCCGAGATCGGCGGGCTGACCGCCGCCCCCGGGATAGAAGGCCGACTCGTCGAGGACGATGCCGTCGGGACCGCTGGCCACCACCGCGGTCGGCCACACCATGAGCTGCTGGTCACGCCAATAGAGCGGGGAGCTCGTCATGGCCCGACAGTAGCCCGCGGGTGGCCGCCGACGGCAGCCGCGGGTGACGCTGTGCGGTGGCTACTTCTTCGGCCCGAGGCAGAGCACGTAGCCGGACTTGGTGCCGCTCCCGCTGCCCTCGAAGTAGCTCGCGGTGGCATCGGGATAGGCATTGCACGACTCGTCGGCCTGGAACTGGGTCTCGGTCTGGTTGCCGACGACACCAAGGACGACGAAGTCGACGTTGGCGTCAGTGCACTTGACGACCTCGATCTCGTTGCCGCCCTTGTGGTGGATGCACTCGCCGGCCTGCGGCGCCGTGGCCCCCGAGGACTTGAAGAAGGCCCAGGCAGCCCCGATAATCAGGATGACGCCGAAGCCCACCATGCGCATGAGGAAGGTCTTGCCGGCCGCCTTGGCCCGCCCGCCGGCCGTCGGGGTCGGGAGGGCAGGACCGGACTGCGGGGGGTATGCCGCCCCGCCGGGACCCTGCGGGTAGGCGCCGGGCTGCTGGGGGTATGCCGCACCAGGCTGCTGCGGGTATGCCGCACCAGGCTGCTGCGGGTAGGCCCAACCGGTCGTGTCGGAGGCCGGCTGGCCCGTCGCGGGGGCAGCCGGAATGGTGGCGTCCGCCGAGGCCGGGGGGAAGCTCGCGTCGACGCCAGGCGCCGTCGGAGGCTGCGGGATGCCCGGATCCGGGCTCGCGTCAGCGGGGTCGTTGGGGGTCGTGCTCATTGGTGGTCCTCCCTGTCCTGGCCGCAAACGATGTGCGGCTAGCGCAGCGCAGCCTAGCCGCCGTGACCTCCAGCCGTGCGGCGCTGCGAATCCTCGTCGACCAGTCGGTTGATGAGCTGCTGCACCTCGTCGCTGCGTGGGATGTTGCGCACGAGCTCGTCCGCCGACTCGCCGGCCGACTCGATGGTCAGCGAGCCCGATCGGATGATCCGGTCGAGCAGGCTCTGGTGGAAGGACACATTGGTGATCTTGCTCAGCGTCACGTCCTTGCCCGACTTCGACAGGATCCCGCGCCGGACCATGACCCGGTGGCTGGTGATGACGTAATGCGTCGTGCGCCATCGGAGGATCGGCACGAGCACGAGCGGCAACGCCAGCAGGCAGACCATCGCGATGGCGATGACCTGGATGAGATTGCCGGTGGAGTCGTCCGGGGTGACCACGCTGACGACGACACCGAGGGCGGCGAGCACCACCCCGAGCGACACTGGCCCGAGCACGGTGAGCGGATGTGGGTGCAGGCTGCGCACGACGCGCTCGCCGTCCGCCAGGACACTCTCGGGGAATCCCATCGCCAACCCTCTCTCACCGGCCGGCCGAGCACCCGCCCACCGGTCGCCCTTGCTCGCGTATGCCGCCACCAGGCTAAGGGGTGGCACGCTGTCACCATGGGGCAGCGCATGTTCGTCGCCGTCGTGCCGCCGGAGCGGGTGCGCGAGGATCTCGCCGATTTCCTCGAGGCCCGGCCCGGGCAGCGCTGGATCAGCCCTGAGCAGTGGCACATCACCTTGGCCTTCCTCGCCGACGTCCCCGAGCACCGCACCGACGAGCTCATCGAGCGCTTGGGCGTCAAAGCGGCCAAACGCCAACCCTTTTCGGCGACCTTGACCGGAGCCGGAGCCTTTCCCCACCCGGCTCGGGCGCAGGTGCTGTGGCTCGGGGTCGAGTGCCCCAACGGGGGCGACTCACTTGCCCGGCTCGCCGCATCAAGTCGGGCCGCGGCCGCAAAGGTCGGCGCCCCTCCCGACGGCAAGCGCTTCACCGCCCACCTCAGCCT
This sequence comes from uncultured Intrasporangiaceae bacterium, assembly GCA_964558825.1. Lineage (GTDB taxonomy): Bacteria > Actinomycetota > Actinomycetes > Actinomycetales > Dermatophilaceae > Phosphoribacter. Next base: position 303 of record CAZLGB010000059.1, on the reverse strand, counting down.
GGCGCGGTTGCGGCCGCCGATCGAGGCGACGAAGTGGCTGCGGGTGCTCGACAGCTATCGCAGTCCCAGCTGGATGGTGGAGTCCGTCGATCTGGTCGCCTCTTACCTGGGCGAGGGCCCGGCCGGTCGCCCCCGCTACGAGACCCTCGCCACGATTCCCCTGCGCCAGAACGAATCCGCCGATGCCTGACCACCTGTTGGCCGGCCTGCTCGACCCGGCCCGGGCCGCGACGCGGGTGCGCGTGGGCACCGTCGCCACGACGTATGCCGGCCTGCTCGGCGCCGCGGCTCGGGTCGCCGAGG
>CAZLGB010000058.1:12890-17497 GCA_964558825.1 uncultured Intrasporangiaceae bacterium | reverse complement strand
GCCGTGGTCATGCAGTCGCCGAGCATGGTGCTATTCGGCCTGATGTCGCCGGTGCTCGCGGTCGGCAGCTGGTGGTCGGAGCGGCGCAGCGGCCGGCGTTCCTCCCGCTCGGAGCGCAGCGCGTATGCCGCGGCCCTCGCCGCCGCGCAGGCCGAGCTCGCGGCGGCCCTGGCCGTCGAGACCGAGCGCCGACAAGAGGCCGATCCCGACCCGGCGCAGGTCGCGAGCATCTGCGCCGGCCCGCTCACTCCACTGTGGGATCGCACGGGCGACTCGGCGGTGCGGATGCGGGTGGGGATGGCGCAGGTGGCGGCGGCGACTCCGATGGCCGGTCCGCACCCACCGGCGCACGTCGGTCCCGTGCCGGCAGTCGTCGATCTCGGCGACGATGGCTGGCTCGGGCTGGCCGGGCCGCCCGAGTTGACGTCCGGGTGCGCGCGGTGGGTGCTCGGCCAGCTCGCCGCTCGTTACAGCCCGACGACGCTGACCATCACCTCGAGCGCGGGTCTGGATGGACCGTCGTGGGTGTGGCTGAGGCGGTTGCCGCACTACCGAGGCGCGCCCGAGGGTTTGGCCGACCTGCCGGGGCCGGGGGGTCCGGGGGGTCCGGAGTCGGGGGGTCCGGAGACGGCGCGTGTGCTCGTCGTGACCGACGAAGCCGTGACCTGGTCGCGCCGCCCAGGTCTGCACGTGCTGGGGTTCGCCACGGGTGCCGACCGGCTGCCGACCGCCACGAATGTCACACTTCGGCTGGACGCGCCTCACCATGCCACCCTCACCGCTGGCGCCGCCCTGGAGGTCGACCCCGACCTCGTCCCGTTGGCCTGGGCGCAGCGGTTGGCCGCCGACCTCCACCCGCTGCGCGACGCCGGCGGGCCGGGTACCCGATCGGCGATCCCCGACTCCGTCGGGTTGCTCGATCTGCTCGGCGAGACCCACGGCGTGTCGGCCGACCCTCGTGGCGCACCAGAGCTCGCCGAGTTGTGGACTCGATCCCCCCGGTCCACGGCTGTGCCCATCGGGCACTCCGGCGACCGGCCCCTCGTGATCGATCTCGCCGCTGACGGGCCGCACGCGCTGGTCGGCGGCACCACCGGGTCAGGCAAGTCCGAGCTGCTCGTCTCTCTCGTTGCCGCCCTGGCTGCCGTCAATCGTCCCGACGAGCTGGCCTTCGTCCTCGTCGACTACAAGGGCGGGGCGGCCTTCGGCGCCTGCGCACAGCTGCCCCATGTCGTCGGCCTGGTCACCGACCTCGACCACCATCTCACCGAGCGGGCGTTGGCATCATTGTCGGCCGAGCTGCGCCGGCGCGAGCGCTTGCTCGCCGGCCGCGCGGCCGCGGATCTGACGGCATACCAATCGAATTGGCGCGATGGTGACCCGCGGCTGGGCCGGTTGGTCATCGTCGTGGACGAGTTCCGGTCGCTGGCTGAGGAGCTGCCCGACTTCGTCGAAGGGTTGGTGCGCATCGCCTCGCTCGGACGCTCGCTGGGGGTGCACCTCGTCGTCGCCACGCAGCGCCCAGCTGGAGTCGTCACCGCCGACATGCGGGCCAATCTCGGTCTGCGCATTGCCCTGCGGATGCGCGACATCGCAGACTCGATCGACGTGCTCGACTCGCCGCTGGCCGCGCGGTTGCCCGGCGACCGGCCCGGCCGTGCCCTGGTGGCCAGCGCCCGCACGCCGCTTGTCGAGATGCAGACGGCGCGAGTGACCGATCGGCGGGCCACGGCGGCGGCATCGGTGCGGGTGCTGAGCGTCGCCGGCCGGCCAACCGCGGTCGAGCCGAGCGGATGCGGCACGGATCTCGACCTGCTCGTCGCCGCCGCCCACTCGGCGATGACGCTGGTCGGCAGCCGGCCCATGGCCAGCCCGTGGCTGCCTCCGCTGCCCGCCAGGCTCACATCCGACGATCTCTCACTGCCGGCGCTGGACGCGGTGCCTCTCGGTCGAGTCGACCGGCCCGACGAGCAACGCCAAGCCGACTGGGCCTGGAGCCCCGCCACCGACGGACACCTCGGCGTCATCGGTGGGCCGGGCAGTGGGCGCACGAGCGCCCTGCTCGCGGTCGCGGGCCAACTCGCCCGCTCGGCTCCCCCGAGCCGCCTGCAACTGTATGCCGTCCACGTCGGCTCACTGGCGCAGCTCGACGGGCTGCCCCACGTGGGCGCCAGTGTCGGGGTTGATGATCTGGCTCGGCTCGCGCGCGTCCTCGAGCTGCTCTCGCGACCGCAGGGCGACCCGGGCCAGGTTGCCGCCGACCGCGAGCTCGGTGAGGGCGCGGCGGCGCCGCGACTCTTGGCGCCGCTCTCGACGCGAGTCCAGCGGGTGCTGCTCGTCGACGACTGGGAGCGGGTCGCCGAGGCGTTGGACCAGGCCCGCGCAGGGGTGCTGCGAGATCAGCTCGTCGGTGTGCTGCGCGGCGGCCCGGCCGAGGGGTGGCTGGCGTGCGTGGCCGGTGGCCGGGCCCTGCTGTCCGGTGGGCTGGCTCCGCTGCTGCGCCGTCGGGTGCTGCTGTCGGGCGCCGACCCGGTGGACGTCGCGTTGGCCGGCATACCCCCGGGGCTGCTGCCGACCCGGCCGACACCCGGCCGCGGAGTCGATCTCGGGGAGCGAGCCGAGGTGCAGCTGGCCCTTGCCGCGCCGGATCCACCCACACCCGGAGAGCGTCCCGCCGCCGAGGTGGCCGGGTGGCGAGTCCCTCCTCTGCCGGATCGCGCCCGCCGTGCACAGCTCGGCGCCGTGGCCGGCCCGGAGCTGCTGCCCCTGGGCACCGACGGAGTGACGGCGCACGGCATACGGCCGGCGGCGGGCGAGCGCCGGATCGCCGTGCTCGGACCACGCGGGTCGGGACGCACCACGGCCTTGCTGGCTCTCGCCCGCGCAGCCCACCTTGCCGGTATGCCGGTCGCCTGGGTCGGCTCGGATCCGAGGCGGCGCCCGGCCGGACCACCCGCCGATGCCATGGCCGATCCGCCGGCAGCGCTTCCCTGGCCTGTGCTCGGGTCATCCGACGTCGACGAGCTTGTCACCCTGCGCCGCGCCCACCCCGACCTCGTCGTCATCGTCGATGACGTGGGCCGGCTGGCCGAAACGCCAATGGGCCCCGTGCTCGCCGAGATCGAGCGCCTGGTCGACCTCGACGCAGGGGTGATCGCCGTCGCCGCAACCCCGCGAGAGGTGCTCGAGGGCTTTCGGCAGGTGGCGGCCGTGGTCGCCAGTCACGGCGTCGGGGTGCTGCTCGGTCGGGTCAGCCCCGGAGAGGAGGCCGCGCTGGGGTTACGCGGGCCGGTGTGGGGCATCGACCATCCGGGGCGCGGTGTGCTCGCGCGAGCCGGCCAAGCGATCCCACTCCAGCTGGTCGAGCCCGATTCATGACACCGCGGGCTCGGCTCACGACACGGCGAAGACGACCTTGCCGAAGACCTCGCCGGCCGCCATCCGCTCGAAGCCCGTGCGCGCCTCGGCGAGCGGAAGGACCGAGTCGATCACCGGCTCGATCCCCCGCTGGACGACGAACTGCGCGAGCCGCTCGAGCTCCCCCCGCGTGCCCATCGTCGAGCCGACGACGCGCAGCTGCTTGAAGAAGATCTTGGTGAGCTCGGCCTTGCTCGGTGCGTCGCCGGACGTGGCCCCGGAGATGACGATGACGCCCCCGGGCTTGAGCGAGTTGACCGAGTGCGACCACGTCGCGGCCCCGACGGTCTCCATGACGGCATCGACCCGTTCGGGCAGCCGCTCCCCCGACCCGAAGGCCCGGTCGGCCCCGATCGCCACGGCGTGCGCGCCCTTCGCCTCGTCACGGGAGGTCACCCACATCCGGTAACCGGCTGCAGCCCCGAGCTGGATGAGCGCGGTCGCCACTCCGCCGCCCGCCCCCTGGACGAGGACGGTCGCCCCTGGTGTGAGGCCGCCGTTGACGAAGAGCATGCGATATGCCGTGAGCCACGCCGTCGACAGGCAGGCGGCGGTCTCCCACGGCATACCCTCGGGCTTGGGGACGAGATTGCGCGTCGGCACGGTGACCAGCTCGGCGAGAGTGCCCTGGTGCAGCTCGGACAGCAACGTCCGCCCGGGATCGAGGGTCTCGTCGCCGGTCCAGCCGGGGCTGGCGACGACGGAGTGGACGATGACCTCGCGGCCGTTGTCGTCGATGCCGGCGCCGTCGCACCCGAGGATCATCGGCAGCTTGTCTGCCGAGAGACCCACGCCCTTGAGCGACCAGACATCGTGGTGATTGAGCCCGGCCGTGCGCAGCCGCACGACCGACCAACCGGGGGCTGCGACCGGGTCGGGTCGTTCACCGACCTCGAGGCCGGAGAGGGGGTTGGCACTGTCCTGGCGGGCGGCATACACGGCGAGCATGCAGCCAGACTAGAGGGCTCGCGCCGTGCTCAGGCGACCTCGTTGCGTCGGTCGCCGGAGGAGGTCGGGAGTAGGTGACGTAGCTGCGGCCGGTGGGCCTTCGCGAAAGGCCGAGCACCACGGGCGGCCACGACCAACGGCACTCTGGCCTGTAGAAACGGTCATCGGTGACCGGAACAGCAGCCCGAAGCTCGCCTCCACGAGAGCGACCGCCCGGTCAACCCCCGGACTGGGGGGTCGGA
>CAZLGB010000058.1:0-12790 GCA_964558825.1 uncultured Intrasporangiaceae bacterium | reverse complement strand
AACGGTCACCGGTGACCGAAACAGCAGCCCAAAGCTCGCCTCCACGAGAGCGACCGCCCGGTCAACCCCCGGACTGGGGGGTCGGACGCGGATTGGGCTGCAGAAACGGTCACCGGTGACCGAAACAGCAGCCCAAAGCTCGCCTCCACGAGAGCGACCTCCAAACGGGCTCGAAGACCGGGAGTCGGCCACGGAGACTGAGCTGGATTCGGCTTCTGCTGAGGCTGCGCGGACGAACAGGTAGGTTGCTCGGGTGACCACCTTGAGCACTCCTGCCGGCGCCACGAACGCCGCTCGCCCGCGCACCGCCGTCGACGCCATCGCCGAGGACTTCCTCGACCGCTACGTCGCCCTCAGCCCGATCGACGCGACCTTCATGGGCATCCCGGGCTATGACGACCAGCTCGACGACCTCTCCCCGGCCGGCTATGCCGCGCACGCCGAGCTGCGCCGCGAGACCCTGGCCAAGCTCGCCGCCGCCGCGCCCGTCGACGACATCGACAAGGTCACCATCGCCGCCTTGCGCGACACCCTCGAGCTGTCCGAGGCGATCTATGCCGCGGGCCTGGACGAGATGGCGCTCAACAACATCGCCTCGCCCCTGCAGGCCGTGCGCGACCCCTTCGACCTCATGCCCCAGGACTCCGACGCGGCCTGGTCGACGATCGCCACCCGGATGGCGCAGATGCCCCGCGCACTCGCGCAGTATGCCGAGTCGCTCACCGTCGCGCGCGACCGCGGTGACGTCGCCCCGGTGCGCCAGGTGCGGGCCGGGATCGAGCAGTGCGCCGACCTCACGGCGGCCGATGGCTACTTCGTCAAGCTCGTCGACAGCGCCCGCAGCGGCGACGCCGAGCTCGACCCGGCGGTCAAGGCCCGCCTGGCCGAGGCCGCAGCGGCCGCCTCCGCGGCATACACCACGCTCGGAGCCTTCCTCGAGCGCGAGCTGCTGCCGCACGCCCCCGAGGCCGACGGCTGCGGGCGCGAGCGCTATGCCCTGCTGTCGCGGCGCTTCCTCGGCGCGGTGGTCGACCTCGAGGAGACCTACCAGTGGGGCCAGGAGGAGCTCGCGCGCATCACCGCGCAGATGCACGAGGTCGCCCAGCAGGTCAAGCCCGGCTCGACCGTCGAGGAGGCCATCGCCATCCTCAACGCCGACCCGCGCTATCTGCTCGAGGGCACCGACGCGCTGCGTGAATGGATGCAGGGCAAGGCCGACGAGGTCATCACCAATCTCGCCGACGTCCACTTCGACATCCCCGGCCCGGTGCGCACCATCGAGTGCTGCATCGCTCCGACCCAGACCGGCGGCATCTACTACACCGGCCCGTCGGCCGACTTCAGCCGCCCGGGCCGCATGTGGTGGTCGGTGCCCAAGGGCGAGACGACCTTCCACACGTGGAACGAGCTCTCGACCGTCTATCACGAGGGCGTGCCCGGCCATCACCTGCAGGTCGCCCAGACCGTCTTCCGCTCCGAGCTGCTCAACTCGTGGCGGCGGATGGCCTCGTGGACCTCCGGTCACGGCGAGGGCTGGGCGCTGTATGCCGAGCGGCTCATGGCCGAGCTCGGTTACATGGACGACCCCGGCAACCGGATGGGCTGGCTGGACATGCAGTCGCTGCGCGCGGCTCGCGTCGTGCTCGACATCGGCGTGCACTGCGGCTTCGAGGCCCCCGCCGAGGTCGGCGGCGGCGAGTGGACCTATGACAAGGCCTGGGCCTTCCTCACCGCTCACTCGCACGACTCCGAGGGCAAGCTGCGCTTCGAGCTCGACCGCTACCTCGGCTGGCCGGGGCAGGCACCGTCCTACAAGATCGGCGAGCGGCTCTGGCTGGCCCTGCGCGAGACGATGCGCCAGCGTGAGGGCGCCGACTTCGACCTCAAGGCCTTCCACCGCCGCGCCCTCGACATCGGCGGCGTCGGGCTCGACACCCTGCGGGCGGCGGTGCTCGGCGAGCTCTGAGGCCGTGCAACGAGTAGACCTGTAGCGGCGTCAGGGAGGGTGAGCCCCTCTCCAGGGGTGCCGCACAGGAAGGTCTGCCCATGGCCAGCGACGAGCACTCCCTCTGGGGAGAGACCGAGATCCGCGAGCTGTTCGCCCGTCCGGGAGTCCTCGCCACCCACAGCGAGGCCCTCGGCGAGCGGATCATCGCTGGGGCGACTGCCAGGCGGCGGCGCAGTTCGCTGCTGACCATCGCGGGCACGGTGAGCGCAACCCTGGCGCTCGTGGCCGCGGCCTTCTCGGGCCGCTCGCGCCCAACCGGGCGACGGTCATCACCCCCGCCGCGCCACTGACCAGCACCGCTGCGGCCGCCGCACCGTCGTCGACGCTCGGCGCCGCGAACCCGGCCGGTGCGTCCGCGACCGCAACGGCAGGCACGACAGCGCAAGGCCCCGACATCGCGGGTTTGCTCGGCTACTTTCCGCAGCTCACCGAGCTGACCTCGCGGATGGACTGGAGCTTCTCGCCCGCCGTGGCACCCTTCGCCACGGCGTGGGTGCCCCGTCTGCAGAACTGCGAGAGCCAGCTCGCGAGTCCGACAGCCAGCGACGGGCCCACACCTGAGGGGCCACACCCGCTCGCCATCGCCCGCGCCGAGGCGGGCGCCCCGTCATCCGGTCGCCCCAGCGTGGACCTCGTCGTCGCCGCCTGGACGCCCGCCCAGGCCAGTGCCGCGATCACCCAGATCACCGACGGCACCGGGGGCTGCACGATGGTCCAGCCCAAGCCCGCGATCACCGCGTGGCCCGGGCATGACGGGCTCCTGCTGCGCGCCGCGACCGCGACGGCCGATGGATGGCATCAGGATGCCGCCCTGGCGCGCGTGGGAGAGCTGACGATCGGGGTCACGGTCACCGACATCGACAGTGACTACGCGCTGTCCCAGGCCATGACCATCTGCGACAAGATGATCGACAAGGCCCGCACTGCGGGCATCGGCAAGGGCTGAGATGGCCATCTTCCACTCGCGCCTGCCCGACGACGCGGCGCAGTATGCCGTGGGCGCCCTCCCCCGGGTGCTCGCCACGGCATACCGCCTCACCGGCAATCGCGCCGATGCCGAGGACCTGGCCCAGGACGTGCTCACCGCGGTGCTCACCAAGTGGGAGCGCGTCCGCCGAGCCGACTCGGTCGACGCCTCTGTGCGGACCATGCTGGTCAACCGCTTCATCTCGACCAGACGGCGGTCACGCCACGAGCCAGTCCCCCTCGCCGCGCCCGACATGCAGCGAGTCGCGCCGCCGTCGCCCGACGACTGGAACCCCGACCACGACGCGATGTGGTCGGGGCTCATGTCACTCTCCCCCCGCGCTCGCGCAGTGCTCGTGCTGCGCTACTACGAGGACCTGCCGGACGTGACGATCGCGGCCATCATCGGTTGTGCTCCCGCGACGGTCCGGTCGCTGGCATTCCGGGCGCTTGCAGAGTTGCGGGACAACCTCGCCATCCGAGGATTGGCCGAACCGACCGGCTGAGTGCCGCGCCGTCGCCTGCCGCGCGGCGTATGCCGTGCACCCGCCGGCCCGCCCGCGGCCGTGGCGCGGATCGCCCGGTGGGCACCCGGCATACAGTGGGCAGCGTGAGCAGCCGCCCCCATGTCCGTCTCGTCCTCGCGTCAGCCTCCCCCGCACGGCTGAAAACCCTGCAGCGCGCGGGAATCGAGCCGACCGTCGTCGTCAGCGAGGTCGACGAGGACACGGTCGTCAGCGAGGCGCGCGAGCGTTACGGCGCGCTGCAACCGGCTGAGGTCGCCCTGCTGCTCGCGCGCGCCAAGGCCGAGGCCGTGGCTTATGGCGAGCACGTGCGCGATGTCGTCCTCGGCTGCGACTCGGTGCTGCAGGTCGACGACGAGGTGCACGGCAAGCCGGCCGACGCCGCGGAGGCGCAGGCGCGCTGGCAGCGGCTCTCCGGGCGCTCCGCGGTGCTGCACACCGGCCATTGGCTCATCGACGAGCGCCCGCAGAGCGAGGGCGGCAGCAACGCCACGCTCGGCGCGACAGCTTCGACGACGGTGCACTTCGCCGATGTCAGCGCGGCCGAGATCGCGGCCTATGTCGCCACCGGCGAGCCGCTGCGCGTGGCCGGGGCCTTCACCATCGACGGGCTCGGCGGGCCCTTCATCCGCGGCATCGAGGGGGACCACCACAATGTCGTCGGCCTGTCGCTGCCGCTGCTGCGCGAGCTGCTCGGCGAGCTCGGTGTCGGCTGGTGGGATGTCGTCTCCGCCGAGCATTGATCCGCTGAAAACCGCAGCACCTCAGGGGAATTGGACGTCCGGCCCCAGGTAGTCGATGATCCAGTAATTCCAGATCCACCACCCCTGGATGGCCATCATCGCCACGGCATACGCGAGCAGCCACCACCCCCGGCGCGGGCGCAGCAGCGGCCGGTTGAGGATCCACGCGAGCAGCATGAAGACCGGCCACGCGAGCAGCGCATAGCGCGCCCGCGAGGGCCCGATACCCGTGACGAGCACTTGGTATGCCGGGTAGGCCCCCGCCCAGCCCCACAGCTCGGGACCCCAGCGGGCGGTGCGCTCGGAGAGCATCGCCTGGGCGAACCACCCGAGGGCGAGCAGGCAGACCACCCAGCCGAGCAGGCCGTAGTCGCTGTAGACGTAGTCGACCCAGGTGTGGAGCTTGATCTCGAAGGCGTCGACCCCCCAGGCCGCCATCGTCTTGGTGTAGCCGTCCTTGTCGCCCGTGACGACCCGGCAAATTGCCGGCCAGAGGAAGGTCAACGCCCCCGACCCCACGACGAGCACAGGCGCCGCGAGGCGCTGCCACATCGGGAAGGGATCGACGTCGCGACGCAGCCAGCGCAGGGCGAAGTGCGCCAGCAAGGGCGGTGCGGCGATGAGCACGAGGTTGCGGGTGAGGGCGAGCACCACCAACAGCACGGCGACCCAGAGGTATCGCCGGCCCCGCAGCGCCGTGAGCAACAACACGATGACCAGCAGCGCCCACGACTCGGAATAGCACGTGCCGAGCACCGGCGCGGCGATCCACGTGCACGTCGCGACCGTGGCGACGATCGCCGACCAGCGCCCGGCCGCCCGGTCGGCGAGCCGGAAGAGCAGCACCATGGCGAGAGCCCCGACGACGAGCGAGAGCAGCGACCCGGCGACATAGAAGTTGGCGCCGGTGAGGCGCATGACCAGGCGCGTGGTCATCGGGAAGACCGGATAGAAGGCCCAGGGATTCTGCGCGACGTGGCCCGTGTCGGCGTCGATGGGCAACGGCACCGGATAACCGAATTCGGCGATCTCGTGATACCACTGCCCGTCCCAGTTGGCCATGATCGGCCAATAGCCCGGCTGGGCCGGCTCCGGGAAGAGCACCCGTGCCGCGCCGTTGCCCGGATACATGGCGATCTGCCCCTGCTGCATGACCGCGAAGTAGACGACATCGATGGCGCGGGTCACGGCATACACGAGCAGCGGGAACCACACGGTGAAGCGGCGCCACCACGGCGCGCCGGACGGATCGACCCAGCGCGCGGGCAGCGCGACCCGCTCCTCGGGAGGGCGCTCCGCCGTGAACGCGGCGACGATGCGCGCACCCGATCCCGTGAGCATGGCGGTCACTCTAGGGCCGCACCGACCTGGGCTCAGACAGGCGGCACCGAGCGGCGGCGCTCGCTGAAGTGCCGGTCGCGGCGGGCGGCATAGCGCAGCCGGTGGAGCAGTTCCGCGCGCAGGGCGTCGGCCTCGATGACCCCGTCGACGACGAGGTCGGCCGCGAGCCGCTCGAGGTCGACATCCTCCTCGTATTCCGCGCGACGAGCCGCGACATAGGCCGCCCGCTCTGTTGGGTCGGCGATGGAGGCGATCTTGTTGGCATAGACCGCGTTGACCGCGGCCTCGGGCCCCATGACGGCGATCTTGGCGGTGGGCAGCGCGAGCGTCGCGTCGGGGCCGAAACCCGGACCCCCCATGGCGTAAAGCCCTGCGCCATAAGCCTTTCGGACGACGACGCAGAACTGCGGCACGGTCGCCTCCGAGACCGCCGACACCATCTTGGCGCCATGGCGGATGATGCCGCCGCGCTCGACCTCGCTGCCGATCATGAAGCCCGGCACGTCGGCGAGATAGATCAACGGGATGTTGAAGGCGTCGCACAGCCAGATGAAACGGGCGGCCTTGTCGGCTGAGTCGGTGAAGAGCACACCGCCCTTGACCGCCGAGTTGTTGGCGAGGATGCCGACGCTCTCGCCCTGCATCCGCCCGAAACCGACGACGAGCTCGGCGGCGAAGAGCGGCTTGATCTCGAAGAACGAGTCGGCGTCGACCAGCCCGTTGATGACGGTGTGGATGTCGAAGGGCTCGCTCTCGCGCTCGGGCACGGTATGCCGGGTGAGCGCCTCCGTGGGCACCTCGGGGTGGTAGACGGGCGGGTTGTCCCGCCAGCACCCAGGGACATAGGAGAAGTAGAGCTTGGCCAGCTCGATGGCCTCGGCGTCGTCATGGGCGAGCAGGTCGCCGACCCCCGAGACCGTGCAGTGCATCCGCGCACCGCCCATCTCCTCGAGGGTGACCTTCTCGCCGACGACCATCTCGGCCATCCGCGGGCTGCCGAGATACATCGAGGCATTGCCCTCGACCATGATGAGCAGGTCGCAGAAGCTCGGGATATAGGCCCCACCGGCCGCCGACGGGCCGAAGAGGCAGCAGATCTGCGGGACCTTGCCCGACAGCGCGACCTGGTTGTGGAAGATCCGCCCGGCCCCCCGCCGCCCCGGGAACATCTCGACCTGGTCGGTGATCCGCGCCCCGGCCGAGTCGACGAACCAGAAGACCGGCAGCTCCTCGCGCATCGCCATCTCGGTCGCGCGGACGATCTTCTCGACGGTGCGCGCGCCCCACGAGCCGGCCTTGACGGTCGGGTCGTTGGCGATGACGATCGCCGGCCGCCCCTCAACCGTGCCCCGCCCGGTCACCACGCCGTCGGCCGGCAGGTCGCCCGCGAGGGCATTGGCATAACGCCCGTCCTCGACGAAGGACCCCGCATCGAAGAGCAGGGCGATCCGGTCGCGGACATAAAGCTTGCCCTGCTGGGCCAGCTTGGCCCCGAGGCTCTCGGTCAGCGGCGCGGCCGTCGCACGGTATGCCGCGGCAAAGCGCTCGCGGACGTCGTCGACCCGCGGGTCACCGCCTTCGGTGCGACCGGCAAAGGGTGCGTCGGTGGGATCGATGCTGGACGGCATACCGCTCATCCTGTCAGGAGGGCAGGCCGAGGCCGCGAGCGATGAGCATGCGCTGGACCTCGGAGGTGCCCTCGCCGATCTCGAGGATCTTGGCGTCGCGGTAGAAGCGCGCGACGGGGTATTCCTCCATGAAGCCGTTGCCGCCGAAGACCTGCGTGGCGATGCGGGTCGCCGTCACCGCCGCCTCGCTCGTGTAGAGCTTGGCGATCGACGCGGCCTGCTTGACCTCGGCCATGGTGCGTCGCCCGGCGTCCAGCTCGTCCTTGAGCCAGGCCGCCTTGTAGGTGAGCAGCCGGCAGGTTTCGGCCATCACCGCGAGGTCGGCGATCTGGAAGGACACCCCCTGGTAGGTCGCGATGGGGCGCCCGAAGGCCAACCGCGTCTTGCTGTATGCCGTGGCCTCCTCGAGCATCCGCTGCACGCAGCCGGTGGCCAGGGCGGCGATGGCGATCCGTCCGTCGTCGAGGGTGGCGAGGAACTGCGCGAAGCCCTTGCCGCGGCGTCCGAGCAGGTTGGCCTCGGGGACCACGACATCCTCGAAGGCCAGGCCATGCGTGTCGGAGATGTGCCAGCCGAGCTTGTGATAGGGCGGGGCAACGGTGAATCCCGTTGTGCCCGAAGGGATCATGATCGCGCTGATCTCGGCGCTGCCGTCCTCGCGCGTGCCCGTCCGCGCGGTGACCGTGACGACCGACGTGATGTCGGAGCCGGAGTTGGTGATGAAGGATTTGGCGCCGTTGACGGTCCATTGACCGTCGGCGAGGGTCGCCTTGGTCTTGGTCCCCCCGGCGTCCGAGCCGGCGTCGGGCTCGGTGAGGCCGAAGCCGGCCAGGGCTCGGCCGGCCGCGAGATCGGGCAGCCAGCGCGCCTTCTGCTCGTCGGTGCCAAAGGTGAGGATCGGGTTGATGCCCAGGCCGACGCCGGCCTCGAGGGTGATGCCGATGGCCTGGTCGACGCGGCCGAGCTCCTCGATCGCCACGCACAGCATGGTGAAGTCGCCACCCGGCTCGTCAGCCCCCGCGCCGGGAGCCTTACGGCTCCCGCCGAACTCCTCCGGGACGACCAGTCCGAACAACCCCAACTCCCCGAGCTTGGGGATCAGCTCCACCGGGAAGTAGGAGTCCCGGTCCCACTGGGCCACGCGCGGCTCGATCTCGGCCTCGGCAAACTCCCGGACCAGCGCGCGGAACTCCTCGTGGTCGGCGCTCAACTCGAACATGGCGGCCTCCCGGCGGCATACGGGGGCGGCGTCGGCGCCCGTCCCCGGCTAGTTGACGTTGACGTAAACGTAAAGCATGCTTGCCGCCATGGCAAGCGCGCAGCCGGCTCCGCGGGCCGCCGCCACCGTGTCCCTGCGTGCAAAGCGACCCACGTCACAGCACACTGGCCCCGTGAGCGCGTCGGGCCCCTCCCGCACCTGGACGATCCGCGAGATCGCCGAGGAGTTCTCGGTCACCCATCGCACCGTCCGCCATTACGAGGAGCTCGGGCTCATCACCCCCGAGCGGCGCGGCACGGCACGGATCTATCACCGGCGCGACCGCACCCGCCTGGCGCTCATCCTGCGCGGAAAGCGACTGGGTTTTCCGCTTGAGGAGATCCGCACGATCATCGACCTCTACGACGCCCCGCGCGGCAAGACCAGTCAGCTCGAATACGCCATCGGTCAGGCACGCGTGCGCCGCGCCGAGCTCGAGGCACGCCGCCACGACATCGACGAGTCGCTCGCGGAGCTCGCCGCCTTCGAGGCCTCGTGCCAGGCCGATCTGGAGCAGACCCGCAGCGCAACGTGAGCCACGACTCCACCGCACGCCCGGTGGCGCCACGGATTCTGGGCGATAGGCTCCCGCCCATGGCGAAGATCTCAAAGGTGTTGATCGCAAACCGCGGCGAGATCGCCGTCCGGATCGCGCGGGCCTGCAAGGACGCCGGCATCGGGTCCGTGGCGGTCTATGCCGACCCCGACCGCGACGCCCTGCACGTCAAGGTCGCCGACGAGGCCTATGCCCTCAACGGCTCGACCCCCGGCGACAGCTACCTCGTCCAGGACAAGCTGCTCGCGATCGCCAAGCAGTCGGGCGCCGATGCAGTCCACCCCGGCTACGGCTTCCTCGCCGAAAATGCGATCTTCGCCCAGGCCGTCATCGACGCCGGGCTCATCTGGATCGGCCCCGGCCCGCAGGCCATCGACGCGCTCGGCGACAAGGTCAAGGCCCGGCATATCGCCCTCAAGGCCAACGCTCCGCTCGTCCCCGGCACGCCCGACCCGGTCGGCGGCCCCGACGAGGTCGTCGCCTTTGCCCAGGAGCACGGTCTGCCGGTCGCCATCAAGGCGGCATACGGTGGCGGCGGCCGCGGGCTCAAGGTGGCCCGCACGCTCGAGGAGATCCCCGAGCTCTACGACTCGGCCGTGCGCGAGGCCGTCACGGCGTTCGGCCGCGGCGAGTGCTTCGTCGAGCGCTTCCTCGACCGTCCGCGTCACGTCGAAACCCAGTGTCTGGCAGACGCGCACGGCAATGTCGTCGTCGTCTCCACCCGCGACTGCTCGCTCCAGCGGCGCAATCAGAAGCTCGTGGAGGAGGCCCCCGCCCCCTTCATCACCGAGGCCCAGCACACCGAGCTGCTGCGCGCCTCCAAGGCCATCCTCAAGGAGGCCGGCTATGTCGGCGCGGGCACGTGCGAGTTCCTCGTCGGCCCGGCCGGAGACATCTCCTTCCTCGAGGTCAACACCCGCCTGCAGGTCGAGCACCCGGTGACCGAGGAGGTCACCGGCGTCGACCTGGTCCGCGAGCAGTTCAACATCGCCAACGGCGAGGCGCTGACCTTCACCGACCCGCAGCCGCACGCGCACTCCATCGAGTTCCGCATCAACGGCGAGGACGCCGGCCGCGGCTTCCTGCCGGCACCCGGCACCGTGACGACGATGGTCGTCCCGCACGGCCCCGGCGTGCGCTGGGACGCCGGCATCGTCGAGGGCGACACCATCGCGGGCGCCTTCGACTCGATGATCGCCAAGCTCATCGTCACCGGCCGCGACCGTCAGCAGGCGCTCGCGCGCTCGCGCCGGGCGCTCGCCGAGCTCGTCATCGACGGCATGCCGACGGTGACCCCCTTCCACCGGGCGGTCGTCTCCGACCCGGCCTTCGCTCCCGCGGGCGATGACCCCTTCACCATCCACACCCGGTGGATCGAGACCGAGTTCGACAACGCCATTGCCCCGTATGCCGGTGCCGCGGCCGATGCGCCCGAGGCCGACGAGCGCCAGCGCGTCGTCGTCGAGGTCGGCGGCAAGCGCATCGAGGTGAGCCTGCCCGGAGGCCTGTCACTCGGCGGCGGAGCCGGTGGCTCTGCCGCCGCAGCGGCCCGCAAGAAGGCTCCCAAGCGGGCCGGTGCGAGCAAGGCCGGTGGCGCCGCCTCCGGCGACGCGGTCACGGCACCCATGCAGGGCACCATCGTCAAGGTCGCCGTCGAGGAAGGCCAGGCGGTCGCCACGGGCGACGTCGTCGTCGTCCTCGAGGCGATGAAGATGGAGCAGCCGATCAAGGCGCACAAGGACGGCGTCGTCACCGGGCTCAAGGCCACCGTCGGTGAGACCGTGGCCAGCGGCACCGTGCTCGCCGACATCAAAGACGCGTCCGAGGGCTGAGCCGGCTGCACCTCGTGGCTGCCGACCAGTCGACCACCCCGGTCGTCGTCAACCTCGTCATCGCGGCGATCGTCGTCGTGGTCTTCTGGCTGCTGCTCTCCCGCCTGCGCACGTCGGTGTCGGCCGGCCGGCGCGCGCGCTGGGAGCGTGAGGAGGCGGCATACCGCGAGCAGGTCGAGGGCGGCGACCACGACCGTCAGGGTGACGCCGGCGGCGCCTGACAGGTCGGCACCGCGCGCAGCACATAGGGCCCCGACGCGGCGACGACGGTGAAGGCCCCGTTGAGCGGGGTGGCGTCGATCCCGGCGTAGTTGACGTTTTCGTAGTAACCCCAGATGTGGCTCTCGCCACCGGTGATGACAAAGCCCACGCGCTGACGCTGCACGGCCGCGCAGACCTCGCGATCGGTCTGCAGCCGGTCCAGCCGAGCGCCGATGATCCGCCGGTCGGGCAGGGCGAGCGAATACTGGGTGGGATAGAGGATCTCGGTGTCGGCGAGGACATAGAGGAACATCCCGCCGCGCCACGGGTTGGCAGCGACCACGGCCCCGGCCGGCACGTGGCTCGCGAGCTCTCGCAGCGCCGCCTGCTCGGCGGGTGTCGCCCACGACCACGACGGTGCACTCTGCGTGTAGGTCGTCTCGATCGCGTCGCCATGACCGGGTATGCCGCCGCGCATCGCGACGACGACGATGAGCGTCAGCACGACGGTCGCGCGCGAGCGCGGCAGTGACGACGAGCCCACCCAGCGGGCGAATCGGCTTCCCAGCCAAGCCAATCCGGCGGTCGCGGCCAGCACGGCCGGCGGGACGGTCATCGCCCGCAGGCGCACCTCGTCGTTCCACCAGAGCCAGGTCACCGTGCGCACGGCCGGTGACATGAAGCCGTAGCAGGCGACGAAGAGCACGCTCGCCGCCCCGAGGAAGGCGACGATCCACCGGCTGCGCCGGTGGCGGGCCAGCCGCACCGCACCGAGCAGGACGAGGCCGAAGAGCAGGACCGCCTCGCCGCGCGTGCCGTCGACGAGCGTGACAAGGTCACCGACGGCCTGCATCGGCGGGACGAGCACGTGGGCATTGGTCCCGAACATCACCGGGGGGATCAGCGGGCGGGAGGCCAGCACCAGGCCGATCAGCGCGAGCAGCAGAACCGGGCGGGTGAGCAGCCGGCGCAGCCAGGGCCGGGTGGCCCGCGCTCGCCAGAGCGGGACGGCCCACCAGAGCAGCACGGCAGCGAGCACCAGCCCGCTCGCGACGGAGTTGGGTTGGCAGACGGCGAGCACGACGAGCCCGAGCACGGCATACACCTGCGCCGGGCCGCGGGTGACGGGCAGCTGGGCGGTGAGCAACGGCCGGGGGGCCACCGCGCACAGGGCGATCGCGGCGACCGCCGGGAAGAGGGCGAAGGAGAAGAGGTTGGCCCACAGCGGCCCCCACGCGAGGAAGCGGTAAGGGAAGCTCGTGAAGAGCACCGACGTCACCCCCGCTGTGGCGATCACTGCCGGTGCCGGGCCCAGCGCCACCCGCGCGAGCAGCATCATCCCCATCGGCCAGATCACGCCCATCGTCGCGAGCAGCACCGCGTGGGCCGCGACGATGGGCAGCAGTCCGGTCCAGCCCGCGACGGTGGCGAGCAGCGGATGCAGGCCGCCGGGATAGCTCAGCGCGTCGGTGCCGGCATAACGGGTGACATCGAGCACCGACGCGCTGCCATGGCGCACCATCCATTCGGTCGCCCCCAGGTGGAAGACGACGTCGGGCATCTGCGGGATGGTCGCCGGCGACGGGATCGCGGTCGCGGCGGTGATCCACACGACCGCGAGGCACGCAGCGAGCACGAGCGCGAGCCGCAGCCAGCCGCCCGAGGAGAGCGCCTCCCCCGCCGCGACACCGGAACGCCGCCGCACGACGCGCCCGAGCAGCACCCCGGCGCCG